>NZ_JBQVNP010000080.1:0-23531 GCF_052436255.1 Roseateles sp.
GGCAGCACCAGAGACTGGTCGCCCATCGAGGTGGTCACCCTCAACCCAGAGCGCGACGAGGTGGTCAGCAGCGCGGCCACCGCTCCACATACTCAGCTCAAAGCTGCTTGAATCAGGCGACAACTATCTTGACGCGCGCCGCCTCTGAGAGGATGGAGTCATGACGAGGAAATCAACGAAGTTTTCACCCGAGGTGCGCGAGCGCGCAGTGAGATTGGTGCCAGCCCGCCGCCTGGCACGATGCCGTGCACGTGTGGGTGGCGTAGCGATCCTTGCGGCCTTGCCTTGCCTCGCCCATCAACCGCGAATAGCGGTTTACTCTTTGTCGATACCTGGCATTGACTGCCTTCAGCAGCGGATGTCCGCTCGCGCCTGAAGCTGACTTTCCCCGGCGTTCGACAGGCCTTGCGTTGCCAAGTCAGCGGAACTCGACACCCCACCGACTGCTCCTGCCGGCCGTTTACGTTGGCGTTGATTTGCGCGCAGCTGCCCTCAGCCGCGAGGCGCACTTTCACCCGCCCAGCTATCGGATCAGCGTCCCGAATGCTGCGTATCGAGCCTAGGAAGTACCCGGCCGGCCGCCTGGCAACGTTTCGTGGCGCGCGACTCGCGGCGGCTGCGCAGACAAGGTGCTTACCAGCCATTCCTTCAGCATGTCGAAGGCTGGTGAGGGATCACGCCCCAGGCTGCGTGTGAGCCAATAGCGGCCGACGTCGATCTCGATGGCAAAGGGCTGTACGAGCCGGCCGGTGGCCAGTTCGCGCCTGAACATCGTGGCCGGCGCCAGCGCGATGCCAGCACCGGCCATGGCTGCCTGCACCATCAGCACCGACGCATCGAATTGCGGGCCGCGAGGGTTCAATGGCGCGCAACCGGCGGCCTGTGCCCAAACGGCCCATTCGTCGCTGCGATATGACCGCAGCAGCGTGCAACGTCGCAAGTCCTGCAGGGACTTCACACCCAGTTCGGGTGCACACAGCGCGGTCACCGGCGCCGCCTGCAGGGGGACCGCTTCCACGCGCCGCCAGGCCCCGTCCCCAAAGCGGATCGCGGCGTCAACCGTTTCGGTCGCCAGATCGAGCTTGTTGTTGTGGGTCTGGATGCGCAGGTCGATGGTGGGTTGGCGCAACTGGAAGTCCTGCAGGCGCTCAAGCAGATGGCCGTGCAGATAAGTACCGACGACCGCGAGCGTGAAGCGCTGGGGCGGCGTGCCCTCGTCCAACAAAGACAGCGCCGCATCGAGCTGCGCGAAGGCCTTCTGTACCGCGGGTGCGATGCGTTCACCGTCGTCGCTGAGCTGAAGTCCGCGAGCGGTACGCAAGAACAGCGGTTTGCCGAGCTGCGCCTCCAACGCCTTGATCTGATGGCTGACGGCAGCCTGGGTGACGCACAACTCGTTGGCGGCCCGCGTCATGTTCAGGTGTCGCGACGCAACGGCAAAAGCCTGGAGATGGTTCAGTGAGTAGCGAGTAAGGGACATGAGAAATCCTAATGTCTACGCTGAAGTGATTTCGTTGGTCGCCGCATCTTCTCCTTGGAAGAATCTTTCCCGTTCATCAACCCCATGAGATTTGCTATGCCCTTGACTCGAAGAACCGTTCTGTCGGCCAGCACGGCCGCGCTGCTGGCAGGCCCGGCTGGCGCCACAACTGCCAAACGCCGCTTTGACGCCGCCGCGCGGCTTCAAGTGCTCGAAGTGGGCCATGCGCGCCTGGGTGTTTGCTTCCTTGACACGGCGACCGGCGAAGTCAGCGGCAACCGCATGGGTGAACACTTTGCGATGTGTTCGACGTTCAAGCTGGCGCTCGCCGCCGCCTACTTGCGCGAGGCGGACCGCGGCCGAATCGATCTCGATGAAATCCTGGCCTATTCCGAAGCGGATCTTTTGCCTTGGGCGCCTGTGACCCGGAAGAATCTCGCCATGGGCGGAATGAGCATTGCCGCACTGGCGCAGGCGGCGCAGGAACAGAGCGACGGTGTCGCGGCCAACCTTCTTGTCAAACGCCTGGGCGGTCCGGCTGCCGTCACCGCGAAGTTTCGTGAGATGGGCGACATGGTGAGCCGGCTCGACCGCTATGAACCTGATCTCGGCCTGGTGCTTTCGGCCGACTTTCGCGACACCACCTCGCCATTGGCGATGGCGCAACTCGTCCGTCGGATCACGACCGGCGATCTTCTGCAGCGTGGATCACGGGAGCGCCTGCTGAGCTGGATGGAGAACACAAAGACGGGCCGTCTGCGGCTTCGCGCCGGACTTCCCGCCGAGTGGCGCAGTGGTAACAAGACTGGAAGCGGGCGCGCTGAGGGAACGACCAACAAGTGCAATGACCTTGCGATCACGTTTCCGCCCGGTAGAAGCCCGATCATCATCGCTGCCTACTTTGATAGCGGCGAATACACCGCGCAGATTGAGGCTCGGCACCAGGCGGTCCTCGCTGAGGTGGGGAAGATCGCGGCCCAGTGGGCCATGGGGTAGTTGCGCGCACGATCTGACCGAGTCTCAGCAGCGACTCGGCTGTCCGAACCTCTGGCTGGGCCGTGAGTACGGCGCCGGCCACCACCGACCACAACGCTGCATTGCGGACAGAAAGAAGCGGGATGGTCAACAGCTTCATGTCGACGCACCCCGCTTCAAGGCCCCTCAAGCAGCCAACGCCGCTCGCGCCGGCAACTCGGCGTAGTGGTCGAGCTGCATCGTGAACTGCGCACGGCCCGCGCTGAGCGCGCGCAGATGGCCGATGTAGCCGAACATCTGCGCCAGCGGCACATGGGCCGTCACGGCGACCGCGTTGCCGCGCATGTCCTGGCCCTGCACCTGGCCGCGCCGGCGCAACAGGTCGCCGATGACGTCGCCGAGATAGTCGCAGGGCGTGATGACCTCGACGGCCATCACGGGTTCCAGCACCACTGGCGCAGCCTTCAGCACCGCTTCACGCAGCGCGGTCGCGGCCGCGAGTTCGAAGGCCAGGGCCGACGAGTCGCGCACGTGGGCGCTGCCATCGACCAGCGTGGCCTCGAAGTCCACCAGCGGGTAGCCTGCGAAAGGTCCGGATTGGGCCGCGTGTCGGATGCCGGCCTCGACCGCCGGGACGAACTCGCGCGGGATCGCGCCGCCCGCGCTCGCGTTCTCGAAGCGAACACCTTCGCCGCGAGGCAGAGGCGCGATGCGCAGCGTCAGCTCGGCGAACTGGCCGGGGCCGCCGCTCTGCTTGCGGTGCAGATGGTGGATCTCGGTCGCCCGCGCGATGGTCTCGCGGTAGGCGACCTGCGGCCTGCCGGTGGCCACGTCCACGCCGAAGCGGGAGCGCAGCTTCTCCACCGCCACTTCCAGCTGCAGCTCGCCCATGCCGGACAGCAGCATCTGGCCCGACTCGGCGTCCTGGCGCAGTCGCAGCGATGGGTCCTCGCGGGTGAGCACGCCTAAACCCTTCGCAAGAGCCGTGGCGCCTTCCTGGTGGCGCGCTTCGATGGCCACGTCGATGACGGCTTCGGGCACGGCGATGCTTTCCAGCACCGACGTGTCCTTGGTGGACGCCAGCGTGTGGCCGGTCAGCACGTCCTTCAGGCCGACGACGCCGGCGATGTCGCCTGCGACGAGTTCGTCGCGTTCGACGCGGCGGTCCGCGTGGATCTCGTACAGGCGCGACACGCGCTCGGCCTTGCCGGTGCTGGCGTTCCAGACCGTGTCGCCGCGCTTCAGCGTGCCGCTGTAGACGCGCACGAACACCATCGCGCCGTGGTCGTCGGCGGTCAGCTTGAACGCGAGCGCGGACAGCGGGCCCTGGATGTCCGTCGCGCCGGGGGCTTCACCGGGCGCGGGCAGGTAGGCCACGACGGCGTCCAGCAGCGGCTCGACACCGCGGTTGCGCAAGGCCGAGCCGGCCAGCACGGGCACGATCTCGTTCGCGACGGTCGCGGCGCGGATGCCGGCGCGTAGCGCGTCCACCGACGGGCTTTCGCCGCGCAGCCAGGCGTCCAGCAGCGCGTCGTCGCGTTCGACGACAGTTTCGACCAGGCGTGCACGGGCCGCCTGGGCGGCCGCCAGCAGCTCAGCGGGGATCTCGGTCACGCGCGGCGGCGTCTTGGCATCGTCGCGGTCCCAGACGAGGGCCTGCATGTCGAGCAGGTTCACGACGCCGCGGAACTCGGTCTCGGCGCCGATGGGCAGCTGCAAGGGCAGCACGCGCGCGCCCAGGCGCTCCTGCATCATCGAGACGACGCGCAGGAAGTCGGCACCGGTACGGTCCAGCTTGTTGACGAAGGCGATGCGCGGCACGCGGTACTGGTCGGCGAGGCGCCAGTTGGTCTCGGTCTGCGGCTCGACGCCGGCCACGCCGTCGAAGACGACGACGGCGCCGTCCAGCACGCGCAGCGAGCGACGCACCTCGATGTTGAAGTCGATGTGCCCGGGCGTGTCGATCAGGTTGATCTGCGTGCCTTGCCAATGCACCGTCGTGGCCGCGCTGTGGATGGTGATGCCGCGTGCGCGTTCCTGCGGGTCGAAGTCCATCGTCGTGTCGCCGTCGTTGACGTCGCCGATGCGGTAGTTCTCGCCCGTGTAGAACAGGATGCGTTCGGTGGTCGTGGTCTTGCCGGCGTCGACGTGGGCGATGACGCCGATGTTGCGCAGCTTGCGGAAGGACGAGTTGGTGTTCGAGTTGGTGTTCGAGTTCATGGCGATTCCTGTTGGGGTAGCAGCTGCCAGCCCCGAGCGGAATCGCTGGGGGCTAGCGCAAGAGCAGGACGCCGAAGCGCGCACGCGACAGGCAGGGCCGAGCCGCGCTCCGGCGCTCGGGAATCGTGGCGATCAGCTTGTCGAAGGTGCGCATGGCGGAACTCGAAAAACAAAACCCCGGGAGGTGCGAGCCTGCCGGGGTTGGGTTGACCGGAAGGCTCTGCGCCTTCCGAACACGGTCGAAGGGCGCTCAGCGGCTGAGGCGGGCTTGGATCGTCGGGTTGAGCTTCATGATGGGCGCGATTGTCTGGCCGGGTTCAATGTCGGGTGGTTCGTGGGGCTTTCAAGCCCGCAGTGGCGTGGCGGCCAGTTGCGCCGTCGTCGCATGGCGATAGGGCGCGCACAGCTGCTCGACATAGGCCTGGTGGCCGTGCAGGCCACCGGCGATGCGTGCGGCCTTGGTGTGGATGTCAACGAGGAACTGGTTCAGCTCGCTCGGGCCCATCAGCTCGGCCACCGGGTGGTAGCTCTTCGGTGTGATGCCCTGGCCCATCATGACCTGGATCCAGGAGTTCTCGGCGAACAGCTCGTCGCTGGGGCGGAAGACGCGGGCGCTCTCGGTGAAGAGGTCGATGCGATGCCTGAGCGTGGCGGGGACCTCCATCGTTCGCACGTGGTTCCACAGCGCGGAGTCGCTGCGCTGGGTCACGTGGTAGTGCAGGATGATGAAGTCGCGGATGTGGATCAGCTCGCGCTCGCACTGCAGGTTGAACTCGGCCACGTCGGCGGGGTTGATGCCCTGGGTCGGGAAGAGCTGCATCAGCCGGATGGCCGTACGCTGGATCAGGTGGATGCTGGTGGACTCCAACGGCTCGATGAAGCCGCTGGCCAGGCCCACGGCGATGCAGTTGCGGTGCCAGACCTTGTGACGCTGGCCGGGCAGGAACCTGATGACGCGCGGCTGGATCAGCAGCTCACCCTCGACGTTGTTCTTCAAGACCTCGGGCGCGTCGGCGTCGCTGAGTTCCTTGCTGCTGTAGACCAGGCCGTTGCCGACGCGGTGCTGCAGCGGGATGCGCCATTGCCAGCCGAAGGGGTGGGCGATGGAGCGCGTGTAGGGCCAGGCCTCGCGGACAGATGCGGTCTGCACGGCCACGGCGCGGTCGCAGGGCAACCAGTGCGACCAGTCCTCGTAGCCCACCCCGAGCGCTTCGCCAATCAGCATGGCGCGAAAGCCGGTGCAGTCGATGAAGAGGTCGCCGTCGATGCGGCTGCCGTCCTGCATCTGCAACGCGGTGATGTCGCCATCCCGCCCGTCGGGGCCGTCCATCAGCACCGCGGCGATCTTGCCCTCGATACGCTGCACGCCGTAGCCCTCGCTCATGGCACGCAGGTATTTGGCGTAGCGGCCGGCGTCGAGGTGGTAGGCGTAGTTCAGGCCGTTGCGCGGCACATGGCCGAAGCGGTCGGCGTAGGCGGCCAGCGTCTCGGGGTTGTAGTCGGTGTAGTCCCGCGCGATGCCGGCGGCCCGGCCCTTGAGCCAGAAGTGCTGGAAGCCGGCGCTCCAGTGGTCATTGCCGGTGCTGCCGAAGGAGTGGAAGTAGTCCTGGCCTTGTGTTTTCCAGCCCTCGAACTTGATGCCGAGCTTGAAGGTCGCGTTGGTCGCGGCCATGAACTCGGCCTCGTTGATGCCGAGCAGGTTGTGATACGTGAGCAGCGCCGGAATGGTGGCCTCACCGACGCCCACGGTGCCGATCTCCTCGGACTCGACGAGCTTGATGTCGAGCTGCCTGCCGAGCAGCTTGCCCATCAGGGTGGCCATCATCCAGCCGGCGGTGCCGCCGCCGGCGATGACGACGCGACGCGGGGGCTTGTTGGTGGTGTTCATCGTTTGAGTTGGGTCAGGAGTTGCGCGCGGGCCCGGCGCGAGGTGTCGTCGTCGATGGGGCCGAGCAGGCCGCGCGCAGCCTCGGGAATGTGCGCCCAGGTGCTGTCGTCGGCATCGAAGACGAAATGCTGGAAGTGGTGCTGCCAGACGCGGCGTTCCTTCGCGGGCAGGTCGCGCAACGTCATCAGCGCCAGGTGCAGCGTGCTCAGTGGCGAGTCGACGTAGCCGGGCGTCTGGCGCCACCAGGCGTTGATGAGCAGGTTGAGCGGTGCCAGCCCCTCGATGTGGTGAAACCACATGCTGGGGATGAAGATGGCGTCGCCGGGTTCCAGCTCGGCCACTGCGCCGGCGTCCAGCGCTTGCCGGAAGCGCGGGAAACGCTCGAAGTCGGGCTTCTCGAAGTCGACCAGGCTGATGGGCTGGCCGGCCGGGGTCGGGTCCAGCGGGCCCATGTAGAGGTTGCCGATCTGCTCGGGTGGAAACACCGTGAAGCGGCGCCGGCCGGCGGCGACGACGGCGAGGTTGTCGGGCAGGTCATAGTGGGCGGCGATGCGGGTGCGGTTGCCCAGCCACAGGCTGACGAGGGCGTCGCGCTGGCCAAGGCCCATGACGTTGGCGTCGAGGAAGCCGGGCAGCACGGCCTCCACGGTGGTCGAGCCGACATAAAGGGCCGGGGGCTCAGGCGTCCCGGCCAGTCCGAGCAGGCCGGCCAGCACCTGGTCGAGCGTGGCGGCATGGCGTGTGAAGTTGAAGCTGCTCAAGCCGTCGTCGGCGTAGAAGACGCGGCCGTGAGCCTCGGGCGCCAACTGGAAGAGGCCGATGCGGATGCCGTTGTACTGCGCCAGCAGATAGCGGGCCAGGGCCGCATCCGACTGGCGCGCGGCCTGTACGACCGGCCAGTGCGCAAAGCCACCGCGGACGACGTAGGGTCGGTCGCTGGTCAGCAGCTCGGCGGGCAGCTTGTTCGGGTCGAACGGCCCGGTCCAGGCCGGTACTGCGTGCATGCTCAGAGGCGGCTTTGCCGCTCCACGAGGACAGGCAACTGGGCCAGCGAGGCGATCTGCATGTAGATGGGCATCAGGTGGCCCTCGCGCGTCAGCGTCTCCAGCGCGGCGCCGGGCAGGGCGGCCAGGCGCTCCTCGTTGATGGTGAAGAGGCCGGTCAGCCGGCTCTGTTCGCCGCCCGTCGTCTCGATGTCCAGGACGAAGGGCTCCAGCAGCTGGTGGCGCGTCAGCGCTTCGATGAAGACCGGCAGGTGCTGGACCTGTGCATGCAGATGCTCCATCAGTGTCACGAGACGATCGAGGTAGTCGCTGAAGCCGCCGTGCGGCAGGAAGATGGCGGTACCGACCTCGCCCTCCTCAGGCCGAACGACGCGCGGGCTGTCCATGTCGATGTGCAGCTGCAGGCCGTCGTCAGGGGCGCGGCCGATCAGGAAGGGATCGCGCTGCAGGGACATGGGCAGGGCGGGGGAATCCCAGCCCTTGTGGGTCAGGAACAGGTTCTGGCCTTCTTCCAGTCCGAACAGGACGATGGGCTGAAACCCCCCTTTCCCGGCGTCGGTTTCCACCCATTGAAAGACGATGGGGAAATGGGCCTGCAGCTGACGGAACTCGCCCGGCAGGGCGAGGGCAGACTGGCGCGCATCGCCCAGCGCGGCGGAACGTTCGGTACGGACGCGCAGATGGCGGTGGGTGACGTTGTCGAGCAGGACGGGTTTCATGTCTCGGTCTTGTGGATATGGGCGATCAGGCTGCGGTGGCCCGGCAGGCCGCCGAGGAAACGACGGGCCTGGCGGGCGGCCTCGTCGAAGCAGGCCTGGGCTGCCTGGAGTTTGGCGGCGCAGAGGCCTTGGGCGTCAGGGCGGAAACCCATGCCGTAGAGCACGTATTGGTAGCTGGCCGACGGAAAGACCTCGTCGATGCGGCCGAAGTCATGCCGCGCCGGCGCGCGCAGCCGCCACATGGGTAACAGCTCGCGCAGGCGCTCGGGCCAGGTGGCGGGGTCGCGGTGGGCGCGCCAGTAGTCGCTGTCGTCGCGTTGGTTCAACGCGTAGTGCAGCTTCAGGAAGTCGATGACGCGCGCCCAGCGGTAGCCGAAGTCGTCGTTGAAGCGGCGGGCGACGGCGTCCATCGTCGCGCGCGTCATCGGCAGCTCGTCGCACAGCCGTGTGGCGGACAGTTCGACCAGGGCCAGGGCCGAGGCTTCCAGGGGTTCGATGAAGCCCGAAGCCAGGCCGATGGCGACGCAGTTGCGCACCCAGAACTGCTCACGGTAGCCGGGATCGAAGCGGATGCTGCGCGGCGTGGGGCGCTCGGGCGGCGCGCCGGTGGCGTCGAGATACGCCTGCAAGGCCGCGTGGGCGTCATCGTCGCTGGCGTGGGCGCGCGAGTAGACGCAGCCGACGCCGCGCCGTGTGGGCAGGCCGATGTCCCAGATCCAGCCCTTGGCCCAGGCGGTCGCGATGGTCACCGGGGCCAGTGGCGCGTCGGGCTGGGCATACGGCACCTGCACCGGCATGGCGGCGTCGTTGAAGAGCACGTCGCGCTCGCACTTGAGCGGCACGCCGAAGTGCTGGCCGATGAGGCGCGAGGTGAGGCCTGAGCAGTCGATGAAGAGCTCGGCTTTCAGATCGCCGTGCTCGCGCGTCTGCAGCGCGGCAATGTCGCCGTTCTCATGCGACAGCACGGCGTCGACATGGTCGATGACGTGGTGCACACCGAGCTTGGCAATGGCGTGCTCGCGCAGCAGCTGGCCGAACAGGCCGGCGTCGAAGTGGTAGGCGTAATTGGCGACGGCGCCGAACTCGGGCGTCTGCACCTGCTTGGGCGCGAGGCCGGCTTCGCAGACCTGCACCGACGGGCTGACGATGTCGGCAAAGGGGCGCTGGCCTGGCGTGGCCAACCAGGCCTGCACGAGGTCGGCGTCGCCGTGGCCGACGGGCAGCATGAAGGGGTGGTAGTAGCGGTCGCCGTCGGCGCCCGCGGCGCCACGGGCCCAGCCATCAAAGCGCGAACCCTGCTTGAACGAGACCTGGCAGCGGCGGATGAACTCGGCCTCCGACAGGCCGATGCGGCGCAGCGTGTCGCGCATCGACGGCCAGGTACCCTCGCCGACGCCAATGGTCGGCACGTCGCTGGACTCGATCAGCGTGATGTGCAGATCTGGATGCTCGGCCGCGAGCAGACCGGCAACCAGCCAGCCCGCCGAGCCACCGCCCAGCACCACCACCTGACGCACTCTGTCATCCACGCATGGGCTCCCAAAACAAAAAGGGCCGCTCGCGCGGCCTCGCCAAACGGCGAACAAGGACGGTGCCCCAGAGCGCAAGCACCGCCGAACCAGACTTTGCCTCACCAGGAAGCGTCGGAAGCTCCCGACTTTCCTTGAGGGCCGGCCGGAGCCGGCCCCTGAGGCTGCTGCTTAGAACTTGTAGCGTGCGCCGATCATGATGCGACGGCCCAGCTGGGTGACGGCACCCATCTGGTTCTCGTTGCGCATGTGGGTGCGGGTGTACTCGTCCGTCAGGTTGATGGCCTCGAACTGCAGTCGCAGGTTCTGGTTCACGTTGTAGCCAACACTCCAGTCAAGCTGGCCGAAAGGTTCCACGTACAGCGGCTGCGCACCTTCCGCGCCGTCGTAGTTCTCCGCCAGGAACTTGCCGCGCCAGTTGTAAGCCAGGCGGGTTGTCCATGTCTCGTTCTCGAAGAAGCCGACCAGGTTGCCGGAGTTACCCATGCCGACCAGCACGTCGGTCTGCCCACCACGCTTGTTGTTGTCGTAGACAAGGTTGGACTTCACCTTGGTGAAGTTGGCCGAAATGCCGAAGCCGCTGTTGCCGAAGATGTGCTGGGCGTTCAGCTCGATGCCATTGATCTTGTTGGTGCGCTGGTTGTTGACAAACGAGCCCACGTTGAACAGCAGCAGCGGGTCGTTGGGCTGCGCGGTGATGGTGCCGAGCGACGTGCCGGGTGTGCCGGGGCTGACGCCCGGAGCGGTCGGGAAGTTCGCGAAGATGTACTTGCGGATGCAGTCCGAATCGGCGCCGCAGCCACCGGTCGTCTGGGCCTGGTTGTACATCGCGTTGCCGATCGGCGTGTGCAGGTCGAACAGGTTCTTACGCTCGACGACGGCCTGGTTGTAGTCCTTGATTGACTTGCGGAAATAGCTCGCTGCGACGTAGCTGCTCTTTGCGTAGTAATGCTCGGCGGAGAAGTCGATGTTGCTCGACTTCAGCGGTCGCAGGTTGGGGTTGCCCACCGAGGCCACGCCACCGTCGACGCGTGCCAGCGGGTCGATCCGCTGCCCCCCCTGGATGGCGTTCCAGCCCGGGCGGCCGATGGTCTGGCCATAGCTCAGGCGCAGCTTGGTGTCGTTTGTCACATCGGCGCTGAGGTCGATGGACGGCAGCACGTAGTCGTACTTTCCCTGGCGCGATGCCGAGCGGATGCCGCTGAAGGTGATGGGGATCTCGTTGTTGGCCACCCAGGCCACCGACACGGGGATCTTCTCGGTGGACGGCGAGCCGACCTTCGTGCGCTCGTAGCGCGCGCCGATGGCCGCCTCCATGGGCACGCCCCACTCCCAGGCCAGGTTGTACTGGCCGAAGGCAGCCTGCGACTTTTCCGTCGTGCGGAAATCGTCGTTCCAGTCAAAGGAAGCCTTCAGCAGGGTGTCGGAGCCCAGGGCCTTGATGGCTGCGGCGCGCAGGTCTTCGAAGTTGAAGTAGTAGAACTGGTTGAACAGGCGCGGATCGCTCGAGCCGGGGATGCGGCTGAAGTACTTGCTGATCGAATCGGCCTTCCAGATGTCGTCCGGCATCGCGGCCGGGCCGCCCGCAGCGCCACCGCCCCAGGTGTCGCGCTGCACATTGGCGAAGGCCGAGCGGTTCTTGACCTCGGTCAGCGCCACGCCGAAGTCCAGGCTGCTGTCCTCGTTGATCTTCCAGCTGCCCTTGGTCTGCACCTGGCTGACCTGGTTCTTCTGATAGCTGTTGGAGAACACCGAGCCCTGCAGCTCCTGCTTGGTCGGGTCCAGCGCGCCGACCATCGACAGCACCGGAAACTTGTTGCTGAAGTCGACGAAGGTGTCGCCGCGGACCAGGGACGCCGTGCCCAGCGTGACGCTGGTGCCGAGCGGGTCGTTGGCGCCGGACATGGCGGTGGAGCGGTGCGCGTCGAACTCGAAGTTCAACGTGTCGGTGGCCTTCCACTTCAGGTTCAGGCCGAGCTGCTGATTCTTGTTCTTGGTGTTGATCCGCGAGGCGCCCATGGCCAGGTCGGAGTTGCTCATGTGCTCGCCGTAGATGATGGGCGAGGAGGGCGAACCGGTCTGGAACTCACCGAACTGACCGCCATAGTTGAACCAGGCGGAGATGTCGTTGCGCCGCTGGCGGAACTTCTGCTCCGACATGACGAAGTCCAGCGTGCCGACCAGATCCTTCATCGGCTTGAACTGCAGCACCAGTTGGCCGTTCAGGCGCTCGCGATGCACGCCGGTGAACGAGTAGTTCAGGTTCTGCGGCACGCTGTAGATGGAGCCCACCGCCGGGCGGTTTTTGATCTCGGCCGACGTGGCAGGCAGGCCACCCCAGACGGCGTTGGGGCCGCTCCAGTCGTTGTCCTGGATGCCGTCAAAGGTCTTCCAGCCGCTGCTGACGTTGGCTTGGGCGTAGCCGGAATCGCGAACCTGGTAGGTGCCCATCAGCGCGATGCCGAACATGCCGTCGGCGCTCTGCGTGCTGTAGATGCCGCTCAGTTCAGGCGTGGCGTTCTTGCCTTTCTGTTCGCCAGGCAGGCGGCGGGCAGACTCGTCGCTGACCAGCTTCACGCCGACCTGGGCGATGGTTTCCTTGGTGTCGAAGGGGCGCGGGGTGCGGACGTTGATCGTCGCGCCCATGCCGCCGGTCGGACTGCTGGCGCGGCTGGTCTTGTAAACCTCCAGGGCCGCGACACCGTCGGACGCGAGGTTGGAGAAGTCGAAGGAGCGCGAGACCGGTGCGCTGTCGTCCAGGCTGGCGCCGGGCATCTGGCGGCCGTTGAGCAGCACCAGGTTGAAGTCGGGGCCCATGCCGCGCACGGTGATGCGGGTGCCTTCGCCGTTCGCGCGGTCGATGGACACGCCGGAGATGCGGCTCAGCGATTCAGCCAGGTTGGTGTCGGGGAACTTGCCGATGTCCTCAGCCACGATGCCGTCGACCAGGCCGGACGAGGAGCGCTTGAGGTTCACCGAGGTTTCCAGCGAGCGGCGGATACCGGTCACGATGACCGTTTCCAGCTGCGTGGTGCTGGCCAACGCCTGGGGCACCGAGGTGGACGGCGTGGGGCCGGCGTTGGGGTTGCCGCCTTGGGCCAGCACTGCTGCGCTGGCAAACAGCAGGCCGCTGGCGGTGGCCAGGGTCGTGAGGCGAAGGGCAGGGCGAGGCTGTCTCATTCACTTGTCTCCAGAGTTGATCTTGTCGTTTGGTGCTCGATGACGAGCTGAAAGCGCTTTCAAGAATACGTCAATGGCAGCGCTTTCAACCTAGGCAACACCCTCGGTCTGCGGCTTTGTCGCAACGCCTGAGGCGTGTGCTCGTGAAGGCCGGTGCGCCCGTTGCCTGTGACCGCTCCCATGGGAAGGAAGGCCCAGAAAGGTGGAAGCTAGGGAAGTTCTGGGTTGAAAGATGGCGAGCGCCGAGGGGTATTGAAAGCGCTTTCAGATGATGATGCGTCGCAGTCGTCGGTTCGGCCACATGGTTTACCCGGGGCGAACAACGAATCGGCAGCGGGCGCTGCGGCACCGGCGTCCAGTGGACGCAATTGCCCAGGGTTGCGGCATGAGGCCGCGGCGGTCGCTCGCGCGTCTGTGCCAGGCGGCGCGCGCCCTGGCTGGCGAGCACTCGTCAGTTCAGCGCGCCATGCGGCGTGTGCTCTCACGCACGACCAGTTCCGGCCCGGGCAGGTCGGCCTTGGGCTGGCCGCCGCGCAGCATCTGCAGCATGGCGGTCGCGGCCTCGACGCCGATCTCGTACACCGACTGGCGCACGGTGGTCAGCGGCGGCATGGCATAGCGCGCCATGATGAGGTCGTCGAAGCCGACCAGCGAGACATCGTCCGGCACGCGCAGATTGCGCCGGTGCAGGCCAAGGCAGGCGCCAATGGCCATTTGGTCGTTGGAGGCGAACAGCGCCGTGAAATGGGCATCGCGCTCCAGCAGCCGGGTGACCGACAGCATGCCGCCGGCTTCGGTGTAATCGCTTTGCACGATCAGGTTGTGGTCGACCACGATGCCGGCAGAGGCCAGCGCGTCGAAATACCCGTTCTGGCGCTCGACCGCGTCGTCGTGCACCAGGTCGCCGGCGATGAAGGCGATGCGGCGGTGGCCCTGCTCGATGAGATGCTGGGTGGCCAGCCGCGCGCCCAGTCGGTTGTCGAAGCTGAAGCTGAACAATTGCGGCCCGGACAGCTGGCGGCCGACGACAACGACCGGCAGGCTGTCCGACACCTTGGTCAGCTCGGCGTCCGAGATGCGGCCGGCGAGCACGATGACACCATCGACGCGGCGTGACAGCAGTGTCTCGATGGCCTTGCGCTCGTCTTCCTCATGCCAGTTGCCGGACACGAACAGCGGGACATAGCCAGCCCGCTCCAGCTCGCGTTCGATGCCAAGCAGTGCTTCGCCGTAGAAAGGGCTGGAGATGATCTGGGTGACGACGCCGATGGACAGGGTCTTGCCCCCGGCGAGGCCGCGCGCCACGGGATTGGGTCGGAAGCCCAGGTCGCGAATGGCGGCCTGCACGGCGTCCTTCTTGGCTTCGGACACGGCGGCCGTGCCATTGAGGATGCGCGACACCGTGCTGGGCGATACGCCGGCCAGCTCCGCCACTTGCTCCAGCGTGACGACGCCGTCGGGCCGGCTTGAAGGCGCTTTCTTGGGCGGAGTGAGCTTGTCGTTCATCGAAGGTGTGCAGGCGAAGCCGCGAGTGTAGGCGCGGCCCGACAGGGCTCGCTTGCGGCAACTCTGCGCTCAGCAAATGCAACCACAGAGGCACTGAGGCACAGAGAAAAGCGCTCTCTGTGTTTCCTTCGTGCCTCTGTGACTCTGTGGTGGACTCCCGATTTCAGAGCTTCGTGAATCGGAGCCAGTTGATATTCCAGCCGCCCTGCGCCGCGAAGACGCCGACGTTGTAGGTGCCGGCGTTGATGTTCACGGTCTGCGAGATGGTCGTCCAGTTCTGCCAGCCGCCGGTGTTGGGCACGTTGACCTGGCCGAGCGGGACGCTGCCCGCGTTGAGATCCAGCGACAGCGTGCCGCCCGCGGCGCTGGCGACGCGGTACTCGACACGGTAGCTGCCACTGCTGGGGAAGTTGATGCTGTTGTAGGCCATCCAGTCGTTGGTATCAATCCAGCCCACGTTCTGGCCGCCCTCCAAGCAGGCTTCCAGCTGCACGCCGGACTGTGCGCTGAAGGCCTCGGCCTCGATCTGGCGCGACCAGGCGGTGGAGAGCTTGGTGACGACGACGGAGCTCGCTCGATCGTTGAAGGCGTTGTCGACGAGGCAGCCGCTGTCGCCGGTCCTGGTCACACTGGCTCCGGTGAAGTTGTCGCCATCGAACAGCTGCACCTGATAGCCGGCGCTGACGCGCAGCGACGACAGGTCGTTGTCATTCACGCCGCGGGCCTGCAGCTGGGCACGTGTGTAACTGCCTTCAGGCAGGGCGGCCGCATAGCCGCCGTAGTTGCAATGCTGGTAGACCGTGGCCACGCCGCTGGAGGCCGGCGCGTAGACGCGGACATAGTCCACATACATCTTGGCGGGTAGGGCTGCGGTGTTGACGTTGAAGCCCGGCCAGTTGCCGCCGATGGCGAAGTTCAGCAGCAGGAAGAAGTCGTTCTGGAATTCGCTGGTGCCGTTGACGCCGCCCGCGATGCTGGCCTCGTGGTACTTGATGCCGTCCACATACCAGCGGATGGTGTTGGTGTCCCATTCGACGGCGTAGACATGCCAGTCGGCCACGGTGGTGGCCAGGTTGCCGCTGTACTGGGCGTACTGACCCGTGTGGTCCTGCCAGTGGATGGTGCCGTAGACCTTCTGCTCGTCGTTGATCTTCTCCATCACGTCGATCTCGCCGGAGGCCGGCCAGCCGACCTGCGGCAGATTGGCGCCCAGCATCCAGAAGGCGGGCCAGGCGCCGAGGAAGGAGGGCAGCCTCATGCGCGCCTCGATGCGGCCGAACTTGAAGGTCTTGAGCCCCTGCGTCTTCATGCGCGCCGAGGTGTAGGCCATGCCGCCGAAGTTCTCACGCTTGGCCGTGATGACCAGGGCGTTGTTCTCGATGGTCGCGTTCTCGCGGCGGTAGTACTGCAGCTCGTTGTTGCCCCAGCCGTTGGAGCCGGTGCCGGTTTCGAAGACCCAGTGCGGGCCGACGCTGCCGTTGAATTCGTCGCTCCAGACAAGTTGCCACTGGGCGTGGGCCAAACCGGCAGCGGCGCACAGCAGGCCGGCCAGGGCGGGCCGGATCAGGGATAGAAGGGATTTCATGGGATGTCTCCAACAGGTGGTGTTGCCCGCCGCCTGTATCGGCGACTTGAAAGCGATTTCAGAGTAAATGGCCGGGTGCCGAAGGAGCAACGGGCCCATGTGCCCGAACTCAGGGACGGGCGGACCCGCACATGCGCCGCCGTCGATCAGGGGTGCCGCCGCGGCGGCCCGCCAGAAAAAGCCGCCGGCCTGCAGACCCCGGCCTATTTCCACCAGGGGCGGCGTTGCACTCGTCCAGTCTGCGCCGGTGGACCAGCTCGCCACGCATCGAGGATGCGGACCACCGCTGGCCCCGGTAGATCGGATGACAAACGTAGCCAGCACGGTTCTAGGGAGGCGAAAGCCTTCGCGCTGGCTCGCCCTAGGGTTTGTGCTGCTGGGGCCGCGCGCCCGTTGAAGCACAATCTGAAAGCGCTTTCAAGACCATGTCAGAGACCTTTTCCTTCCCCCGTCGTCACTTGCTCACCGCCGCCCTGGGCGGCGGCGCTGGGCTGGCGAATGCGAAAGAGCGGCCACCGCTGACCGTCGCCGCCTTCCCGCTGGTCGACGTCATCGCCAAGGATCTGCTGAAGGGCTGGAGCCAGCGCCACCCCGACGTGCCCACCCAGGTCATCAGCCGCCAGTACGACGACCACCACACGGCCATGACCACGGCGCTGTCGACCTCCGGTTATCTGCCCGACGTCATCGCGCTGGAGACGAGCTATCTGGGGCGCTTCTCGCTCGGTTTGGGGCTGGAGGACTTGTCCGCGCCGGCCTTCGGGGCGGAGCGCTTCAGGGACAGCTTTGTGCCCTTCGCCATCGACACGGCGCGCAACCGCCAGGGCGCCATCGTGGCCCTGCCCAGTGACATCGGGCCGGGCTCGCTGTTCTATCGCATCGACCTGCTGACCCAGGCCGGCCTGAAAGAGGCCGACTTGACGCGCTCCTGGGAGGACTACGTCGAAGCCGGCATCCAGCTCAAGGCCAGGACGGGCGCCTACCTGATCGGCGACGTGCGTCTGCTCAAAGACATCATCGTGCGCGGCGGCACGCCGCCGGGCGAGGGCCAGTTCTTCGACAACCAGCAGCGCCCGCAGATCACGTCGCCGCGCTTCGTGCGCGCCTTCGAGCTGGCGCAGAAGGTGCGCCGCAGGGGGCTGGATGCGCGCGTCGAGGTCTGGCAGAACGACTGGGCCGAGATGCTCAAGCGCGGCCGGCTGGTCACCGAGATGTCGGGCGGCTGGATGGCTGGCCAGTTGGCCAACTGGGTGGCGCCCGGCACGGCCGGCAAGTGGCGCGTGGCTCAGCTGCCCGAGAACACCTTTTGCTCCTACGGCGGCACCTATTACGCCATCCCGCGCCGCTCGGCACCCGAGCGCAAGCAGCTCGCCTGGCAGCTCATCCAGGAGTTGACGCTCGACAGCCAGCGGCAGATCGACGCCTTCCGCTCGCAGGACGCCTTCCCGGCGCTGCTCGCCGCCCAGCAGGATGCCTTCTTCGACCAGCCCGTGCCCTTCCTCGGCGGCCAGAAGGCGCGGCAGCTGTGGCGCGACGCCGCTCGGCGCATCCCGGTCGTCAAGATGCACAAGCAGCACAAGTTCGCCGACGAGGTCATCAATGCCGAGCTCGACAACGTGCTCGAGTACGGCAAGCCCATCCCCAAGGCCTTGGAAGACGCCCAGGCCCTGCTCGTCCACCGCGCGAACCGATGAAACACCGCATCCCGGCCGCCTGGGCGCCGTACATCCTCGTCGCCCCCTTCCTGATCCTGTTCGCCGTCTTCGGCCTGTTCCCGCTACTGTTCTCGCTGTGGCTGGCCTTCCAGTCGTGGGAGCCGACCAGCGGGCTGGACTCGATGAGCTTCGTCGGCCTCGACAACTTCGCATTCGCGCTGACCGACGGCTGGTTCTGGAAGTCGCTCTACAACACGCTGTGGCTGGCCATCGCCGCGGGGCTGCCGCAGCACCTCGTCGCGCTGCCGCTGGCGGTCTTCCTGCACCAGGCCTTCGGCCGCTGGCGCGGTGTCTTCTCGGGCGCCTACTTCCTGCCCTACATCACGTCCACCGTCGCCATCGCGATGCTGTTCGGCTCGCTGTTCTCCAACGACTACGGGCTGATCAACCAGGCCCTGCGCGCGCTGTTCGGCATGGAGAACATCAACTGGATGCGCTCGCCCGAAGCCATCAAGCCGGCGGTGGCCATCGTCGTGTTCTGGCGCTATGTCGGCTTCAACCTCGTGCTCTACCTGGCCGCGCTGCAGACCATCCCCAAGGATCTCTACCAGGCCGCCAAGCTCGACGGCGCAGGGCCCTGGCAGCAGTTCCTGCGCATCACGCTGCCCGGCCTCAAGCCCATGATCCTGTTCGGCGTGACGCTGTCGGTCATCGGCGGCCTGCAGCTGTTCGAGGAGCCCTTCATCCTGACCAATGGCAAGGGCGGCGCTGACCAGGCTGCCATGACGGTAGGTATGTACCTTTACCGCCTGGCCTTCGACTTCAGCGATTTCGGCGGCGCCAGCGCGCTGGCCTGGATCATGTTCGGCGTCATCGCGCTGCTGACCTGGCTGACCAACAGGGCATTTGCAGAGCGGCAGGTGAAGGCATGAACAGCACCTCCAAGTTCGCTGCCTACGCCATCGTCGGCGCCGGCGCGCTGATCATGCTGGCGCCGTTTTACTTCATGTTCGTGTTCGCGACCCAATCGCGCACCGACATCTTCAACGTGCCGCCGCCGCTGTTCTTCAGCGACGAGCTGCTCAACAACATCAAGCTGCTGACGACGCGGCTGCCGTTCTGGAAGAACGTCGGCTGGAGCCTCTATGTCGGGCTGATGTCCACGGCGCTGACGCTGCTCTTCTGCTCGATGGCGGGCTATGCCTTCGCCATGCTGCAATTCCGCTTCAAGAAGCTGCTGTTCGCGCTCGTCATGGCGACCATGATGGTGCCGGAGTTCATGAAGATGATCCCCAGCTTCATGGTCATGGACGCGTTAGGCTGGATCGACACCCACCGTGCGCTCTACCTGCCCGGCGCGGCCAGCGCCTTCGGCATCTTCCTGATGCGCCAGTTCGCCGCCAGCACCGTGCCGCACGAGCTGCTCAACGCCGCGCGCATCGACGGTGCCAGCGAGCTGGGCATCTACTGGCGCATCGCACTGCCGCTGATGAAGCCGGCGCTGGGCACCCTCGGCCTCATCACCTTCATCAGCTCCTGGAACAACTTCATGGGCCCGCTGATCGTGCTGCGCAGCGCCGACAACTACACGCTGCCGCTGGCACTGCGCAGCCTGTTCAGCACCACCAGCACCGAGTGGGGCGCGCTGATGGCGGGCTCCGCCATCGCGACGCTGCCCCTCATCGTTCTGTTCGTCATCTCGTCGCGCCAGCTCATCGCGGGCCTGACCGCCGGCGCCGTCAAGTAGAGAAAAAGATCGCTCATGTCCCAAGCCCCCCTGCACAGCCAGTTTCCGCCCGACTTCGTCTGGGGCGTCGCCACCAGCAGCTTCCAGATCGAAGGCGCCGCCCATGTGGACGGCAAGGGCGAATCCATCTGGGACCGCTTTTGCAAGCAGCCCGGCGCCATTGCCGACGCCAGCAATGGCGACGTCGCCTGCGACCACTTCAACCGCCTGGAAGAAGATCTCGACCTGATCGCCTCGCTGGGTGTCAACGCCTACCGCTTCTCCGTTGCCTGGCCGCGCGTGCAGGCCCTCGGGCATGGTGAGTTCAACCGCAAGGGCCTGGATTTCTATGAGCGCCTGGTCGATGGCCTGAAGGCACGCGGCATCCAGGCCTGGGCGACGCTCAACCACTGGGACCTGCCCCAGGGCCTGCAGGACCGTGGTGGCTGGAACGACCGCGACACCGTGCACCGCTTCGTCGACTACGCTCGCCACGTGCAGGCGCGCATCGGCGACCGCATCGACGGCGTCACGACGCACAACGAGCCCTGGGTCGTCGCCACGCTGGGCAACGACAAAGGCATCTTCGCGCCGGGCATCAAGAGCAAGAAGATCGCCGCGCAGGTGTCCCATCACCTGCTGCTGTCCCACGGCCTGGCGTTGCAGGCGCTGCGCGCAGACGGCGCCCACCGCGCGAACAAATGCCAGCTCGGCATCGTCCTCAACCTGTCATCCTGCGTGCCCGCGACCGCCATGCCGGCCGATATCGCCGCCGCGAACCTCGCCGATTCCCGCGGCCGCCGCTGGTATGCCGACCCGCTGTTCAAGGGCGCCTACCCTGACGACGTGATGGCCGAGCTGGGCGCCGATGCACCGGTCGTCGAGGCCGGCGACATGGCCGCAATCGCCCAGCCCATGGACTACCTCGGCGTCAACTACTACACCCGCAGCGTGGTCTCTGCCGGCGGCGAGGAGTGGGACGCCAAGGGCCGCGGCCTGCCGGTGTCGGACATGGACTGGGAGATCTACCCGCAAGGACTGACCGACCTGCTCGTGCTGCTGAAGCACGACTACGCCAACCTGCCGCCCGTCTACGTGACCGAGAACGGCGGCGCCTTCAAGGACGACCGCGTCGTCGATGGCCGCGTGCAGGACGACGACCGCACCGCCTATCTGCGTGACCACATCGCCGCGGTGGCCAGCGCCATGCAGCAGGGCGTGCCCATGGCCGGCTACATGGTCTGGAGCCTGATGGACAACTTCGAATGGGCCAGTGGCTACCTCAAGCGTTTCGGCATCGTGCATGTCGACTACGCCACGCAGGCCCGCACGCCCAAGGCCAGCGCCGACTGGTACCGCGGCTTCCTCAAGGACTGGCGCGGCTGAACACCCCCCCACGACAACACCGGAGACAAGACATGCAAGCCATCCCCCGCGCACCCCGCCCCTGGCGCAGCTTTCTGCCCGCCTTTGCCGCTGCACTGACCGCCTGCGGCGGCGGTGGCGGCTCGGCCACTGCGGCGCCTGCACCTGCACCGGTCGCCGCACCCGCGCCGACCCCAGCCCCGGCACCCGCCCCGGCCCCCGCGCCCTCCAACAACTGGACGCTGACCTGGAGCGACGAGTTCGACGACCCGGCCGGCACCGTGCCCAAGGCCGGCAACTGGAACTACGACCTCGGCAACGCCGAGAACAATGGCTGGGGCAACCGCGAGTTCCAGTACTACACCGCCAACCCGCGCAATGCGCAGACCGACGGCGCCGGCATGCTCGTCATCACCGCCGAGAAGGCCACCAACCCCGGCCCGTGCTGGAACAACAAGCCGTGCGACTACACGTCGGCCCGCATCCACACCAACAACAAGGTCAGCTTCACCTACGGCAAGGTCGAGGCGCGCATGAAGCTGCCGACCGGCAAGGGCGTCTGGCCGGCTTTCTGGACCCTGGGCACCGACATCGCCACCAACCCGTGGCCGAAGTCGGGCGAGATCGACATCATGGAATTCGTCCCGCAGACGCCCAACTCCACCTACGGCACCCTGCACGGTCCCGGCTACTCGGGCGCGCAGGGCATCGGCAAGTCGGTGGACCTCGGCGCCCCGGTGATCAACGACTTCCACACCTACACCATCGTCAAGCGTCCCAACGAGATCATCTGGTACGTTGACGGCAAGGAGTTCCATCGCCTCACACCCGCCAACCTGCCGGCCGGCGGTACCTGGGTGTTCGAGAAGCCCTTCTTCGTCATCCTGAACCTCGCCGTTGGTGGTGACTGGCCCGGCGCGCCGGATGCGACCACGCCGCTGCCGGCGCGGATGCTGGTGGACTGGGTGCGGATCTACAAAGAGAACTGATCGCACGGAGGCCCAGCCATGCAGCGCCTGCTCAACATCCTTGTCCTCTTTGCCGGCGCGGCCGGCCTGCTGTGGGTGCCTGCCGCCCAGGCCGCCGAAGTGAAGACCGCCATCGGCAGCTTCATCGCCCCGGAAGGCGTGTCGGTCGTCAACCGCGAGGAGAAGACCGATCCCAAGACCGGCAAGCCCGCAGGCATGGCGGTCTACTCTCGCACCGACGACCCCAAGGCCGTCTTCATCGTCGTGTGGAGCTATGCCGAGCCCGACCCCGCCAGGCCCTACGACGCACTCGACGGCGCGGTCAAGTTCGGCAACCCCGCCGACAAGAGCCTGAGCCGCGACGCCGCCAAGCCCGTGCTGGTGGGCGGCGTGGCGGGTGGCCGCTATGAGGGTAAGCTGGCAACTGGCCAACGCTCCGTCAGCTATGTGGCGCTCAACAACGGCTATCGGCTCATCGTTCTGCTCAAGGCCCCGTCGGGCAGCCCGTACAAGGCATTGATGGACCAGTTCGCCCAAGGCGTCGAAGGCTTTGCATGGGCGCTGCCCGCCCCGGCGCCCGCATCGGCACCGCTGCAGTGATGGCCGGCGCGTGCCCGCCGCAGATTGCGGCAAGCGCCAGGTCTCATTGACAACCTTGGCTTGACGACGCGAGCGAAACCAATGCGCCTGGGCGAGTTTCGGGTACGCATTGACGCAGACCGCCAGGCTTTCAGACCTCGGCCCTGCTCCCCGCGGCGTCGAACCACATCGTCTTGCCGGCATCGAAGCCGAACCTGACCTTGGCGCCCTCCTGCACTTCGGGCTGGCACGGCAGCACCGCCGACACCGTGCTGCCTGCGCAGCTCAGCCAGACGACATGCTGGTTGCCCTGCGGCTCCACCAGTTGCACCTCGGCCTCGAAGGCCTCACCCGCCGCGACGCGCACGTTCTCCGGCCGGATGGCCAGCGTCAGCACCTCGCCCTGCGGCCGTGAGGCCAGCGCGGGGGGCAGGGGCAGGCTGAACGCGGGCGACGCGAACACGCCGCCGTCACCCACCTGGCCTTCGACCCGGTTGATGGCCGGCGAGCCGACGAAGCCCGCCACCAGCAGGTTCTTCGGCCGCCGTAGACCTCGGCCGGCGTGCCCTTCACCCCTGCGCCGCGGCGAATGACGGCTGGCGCCAGGCCTGCGCTGCCAGTTCGAAATCGTGCGCCATCGCCATCAGCTGCGGTTCGCTCCACGCCGTGCCGACGAACGACAGCCCGACCGGCAGCAGGCCCGCATGGCCGGCCGGAACCGTCACATGGGGGTAGCCCGCCGCGGCCGCGGGCGTGGTGAAGCCGGGGTCCGGGCGCGGCCGGCGTGCCGGGTCCGCGTGCCAGCCGGGAACGCTGGTGATGCCGATCAGCGCGTCCAGGCGATCGAGCTTCATCACCGCATCGAGCCCTTCCGTGCCCGCGAGCCGGTGCAGGGTCGTGCGTGCCTCCCGCACGGCGGCCGGCGACAGCAGCGGGTGCCGCTCGATGTGTTCCAGCACCTCCTGGCCGAACAGGGCCATCTCGCGCGCCGCATGGGCCTTGTTGAACGCGATCAGCTCGGCGAGGTTGCGGATCGGCGGCGCCACGGCGTACTCCGCCAGCCAGGCCTGCAGATGGGCCTTGAAGCCGTGCATCATCAACCGGCCGCCGCTGTCGCCGTAGCTGCCGCGGTTGGGAATGCGCACCTTTACC
>NZ_JBQVNP010000081.1:0-23258 GCF_052436255.1 Roseateles sp.
AACCACTCGGCCACCCCTCCTGAGGCAAGCCCGCAACTATAGCACAGGGGCGACGAGGCGCAACACAGCGGCGCCGGAAGCACCCCAGACCTCTAAGCCGCCAAACATAGGCCGAGGCGCGTTCGCGGCCAACCGCGCCCAAGCGCAAACACCCGCGGGACGCGGGATGTTGAGGGCGGCGAAGGCCCCCGCCGCCGCAACAAATCGCGCAGAACCACCTTGAGACCAGCGCGACCCCCACCTCGACGCCGGCCAAGACAAGCATGCCCGCACCTCGCCGGCCGATCGCAAGCCGTCGCCTGTGCGCAACAGCATCACCCACGAACAAATACCAATCAAATACCAAATACAGGCCGCAGCTCAACGTACTCGGCTCAGCGCACCATGGAGAAAAGCGCCAAGCCCTAAGCACCCGGGAAATCCCCCAGTAAAAATTGGTAGCAAAGTGGCGTTATCAATCGCTACAGTGGCATCGCACTGGTTGGGCGCGCTCTTGAAGGCAAGCAAGACGGCAACCGGACCCAAGGTGGTATGCAAAGCACTTGATGCACATCGCCGCACCGATCTTTTGGCCACAACGAGGAACATGACATGAAGGTCAAGCAGACCCCTATCTCGCAGGCGGTGTTCATCGCTTTGCTCGGCGCCAGTGGCGCAGCGATGGCGCAGCAAGCGCCGGCTACGCAGCAGCTCGACACGGTGACCATCACCGGCATCCGCGCCTCGCAGGAGAAGTCGCTGAGCGTCAAGCGCAACGCCGAGGCCCACATCGACGTCATCTCCGCCGAAGACATCGGCAAGATGCCCGACAAGAACGTGGCGGACTCGCTGGCCCGAATCCCGGGTGTGACGGTGCTGAACAGCCCCGCCGGTGGATCGGGCGGCTTTGACGAACGGGACCGCGTTGGCTTGCGCGGCACGAATCCAAGCCTCACGCAAACCCTCGTTGATGGTCATGGCATCGCCAACGGCGATTGGTTCGTCCTGGATCAGACCGGCGCCGGCGTCGGCCGTAGCGTGAGCTTCTCGCTGCTGCCGTCCGAACTGGTCAGCCGCGTGGAAGTGCGCAAGAGTTCCGAAGCCTCTCTGGTGGAAGGCGGCACGGCCGGCTCGGTCAACATCATCCTGCGTCGTCCGCTGGACTTCGCAAAGACGCTAACGGCGGAACTGGGCGTGGGCGCGGTTTATGCCGATCTGCCGAAGAAAACCGACCCTCAGCTGAACGCCCTGCTGAACTTCCGCAACGAAGCTCGTACCTTCGGCGTGATGGTGCAGGCGTTCTCCGAGCAGCGCAGCCTGCGTCGCGACGGTGTGGAAGCGCTGGGCTACATCAACAAGCTCGACGCGACCACAGCGCCAGCCCTGGTCGCCGCGCGCCCGGACTTGAATGGTGTCTTCACGCCTGACTTGATCGGCTCGGCCCTCTTCACGCAGGAGCGCGAGCGCAAGGGCGGACTGATCCGCGCGCAGCTCAAGCCCAACGCGAATTTTGATCTGGTGCTCACGGCGTTCTCGTCCGAGATGGAAGCGGACAACTACAACCGCAACTACCTGATGGCGCCTCGTGGTGGCTTGCTCAACACGGCCACCATCTCTGACTACGAGGTCAAGACTGATGGCAACGGCAACAAGACGCTGACGAAGGCCACGTTCAATTGGGGCACCCCGTCGACCGCTGGCTACTACGACATGATCAGCCGCAAGGCGTCGGCCGAAACCGGCTTCGTCAGCCTCGACTCCAGGCTCAAGGTGAACGACTCGCTGACGTTCACGGCCAATGCCGGCACGTCGCGGGGCAAGGGTAAGACGCTCAGCCAGGACGTGGTCGAACTGGCGATCGTCACCTCGCGCGCCAGCTATTCGCTCAATGGCACTGACACCGCGCCATCGTTCAGCTTCACCAACCCGACGACGCGGGCGGACTGGATCTTCGGCGCACAGAACGTGGTCGTGCACGACAAGGAGTCCTGGGCCCAGATCGATGGCGAGTACGAGCTCGATGCCGGCATGCTGAAGACGTTGAAGTTCGGCGCCCGCGGCGCTCAGCACAAGCGCTATACCGACCCCATCGTGGCCCAGGGCCCGGGCTGCGCCACGGGAACGCCGTACCGCGTGACCGCCTTCGACTGGAGCAAGCCCAGTGCCTGCGCCGATGCCGCGGGCAACGATGCGCCGCAGAACTCGTTCTACACCCTGCCTGCGTTCGGCGGCAGCTATCCCAGCAACTTCGGCAGCGGGCTGGGCAGTGGCTTTCCCACCAACATCCCTTTCATCACCGCCGAAGCACTTGCCGATTACAACCGCCGCGTGACCAACCGTGACCCGATTGCGCGTCGCTGGGCCGAGCAGGAGTACTCGGTCAAAGAGAACACATCGGCCGCGTATGTCCAGGGCGCTCTGGAGGGCAACGGCTGGAGCGGCAATGTGGGTCTGCGTGCGGTTCGCACCAAGCAGAGCTCCAGCTCGTTCCGCGCAAGCCTTGCTGGCGAGACGCCGACGATCACCGGCTCGGCGTTTGGCAACTACACCGTCACCGCGTCTGACATGACCTACACCGACTGGCTGCCCAGCGCCAGCCTGAGAATCGATGTGCGCAGCGACATCGTGGCGCGTCTGGCGGTGAACCGCACCGTGACGCGTGCCGACTACACGGCGTTGTCCGGCTACACCGCCCTCAACAACACGGGCATGTTCCTGGACAACAACGTGGTGGGTGGCGGCACGGCCGGCAATCCCACGCTGAAGCCGGTCCGTTCGACCAACTTCGACGCCAACATCGAGTGGTATTTCGCTCCGCGTGCGTTCGTGTCGGCAGGCGCCTTCGTGATGGACATGAGCAGCTACATCACCGACGGCACATTCCGGGCCAACTACCCCACGTTGCTGACCAACACGAACCAGGTCGGCGGCAACCCGCAGCTCGTGAATCGCGACTTCCTGGTGACCGGTCCGGTCAACAAGAAGGCGCGCGTCAAGGGCGTCGAGTTCGCTTTCGAAACGCCGATCGCAGCGAATTTCGGCGTGATGGCCAACTACACCTATGCCGACGGCGAGGACCAGGATGGCGGCGTCCTGCGCGGCAATGTCGAGAGCTCGTTCACCGTCGGCGGCTTTTTCGAGAATGATCGCCTGTCGGCTCGGGTGAATTACAGCCACACCGACGACATCTTCGTCGGCAACGACCGCGGCACCCAGTATTTCCAGAAAGGCACGGGCGTGCTGTCTGCGTCGCTGGGCTACAAGTTCAGCGACAACTTCAGCGTGAGCCTGGACGGTCAGAATCTGAACGACCCGAAGCTGAAGTACTACGCCTCGGAAGTGCAGCCCCGCGCGATCTACAAAAACGGCCGCCAGTACTACCTCACCGCCCGCGTGAAGTTCTGAGGTCCATGCAGCCTGCCGCGACCTGAGGGTAGCGCCAGCGCGAGGATCGGGGAACGTGGCGACACGTTCCCTTTTCTCTTTGGACAAGCCATGCGCGAGCAAGCCACGCTGATCGACCCCTACACCGCCGCGCGGCCCTTGGGCGGCAGCGCGGGCGCGCCACCGCCTGTGACCCATGTGTGCGTCGTCGGCGGCGGCACCGCGGGATGGATGACGGCGTTGATGCTGGCCACCACCGCCTATGGGCCGCGCCTGAAGGTGACGGTGGTCGAGTCGCCCCAGGTGGCCACCATCGGGGTGGGCGAAGGTTCGACGCCGTGGCTGCGACGCTTTTTCGAGGAACTGGGCATCGAAGAGGCAGAGTGGATGCCTGCCTGCAACGCCACCTACAAGAGCGGCATCACGTTCGAAGGCTGGTCGACGCGACCCGGTTTCGAGCGCTATTTCCATCCGTTCGTGTCGATGCTGGACAACCTGACGATGCATCCCTTCGTCGACAACGTCCACGCGCGCTTGCAGGGCGCCGATGTCGATGCGCATCCCGACCGCTTCTTCCTGACGACCCGGCTGGCGCGCCAAGCCAAGGGGCCGAGAGCGCACGACAATTTCCCCTTCGATGTCTGGTACGGCTATCACTTCGATGCCACGCTGCTCGGCCAGTTCCTGGCGAGCAAGTCGGCCGAACGGGGGGTCAGCCAGGTGCAGCGCCATGTGGCGCAGGTGTTGCTCAAGGAGAACGGTGATGTCGATGCCCTGCGGTTGAACGAGGGGGAGACGCTGCACGCAGACTTCTTCGTCGACTGCACCGGCTTTGCGTCGTTGTTGACTGGCAAGGCCCTGGGTAGCGCGTTCGTCGGATTCGGCGACAACCTGTTCAATGACGCCGCCGTCGCGCTGCCCACGCCATTGAACGGTGCGCTGGAGTCACAGACCGTCTCCACCGCCTTGCGCCACGGCTGGGCCTGGAAGATTCCGTTGACCCATCGCCAGGGCAATGGCTACGTCTACAGCAGCGCGCACTGCTCGGCCGACGCGGCCGAGACCGAACTGCGCCGCCATCTCGGCCTGCTGGACGCCGACATTCCCGCCCGCCACCTCAAGATGCGGGTGGGCCGGATGGAAAAGGTTTGGAACCGCAACTGTGTCGCGATCGGGCTGTCGCAAGGGTTCATCGAACCGCTGGAAGCCACGGCGCTGCTGTACGTGCAGGTCACCGCGTCGATGCTCGTGGAGGTATTGGAGAAGCGCGATCTCGGACCCGGCGCGCAAGCGCAGTTCAACGAGGCGATGCGACAGCGCTTCGAGAACACGCGCGACTACATCGTCGCGCACTACAAGACCAACTCGCGCACGGACACCGACTACTGGCGCGCCAATGCGGAGAACATGCAGCTGTCCGATTCCCTGCAGGCGGTGCTGATGACCTGGATGTCCCGCAAGCCGCTGATGGCAGGCTTGAAGGCCGGCCGCTTCGGCCAGGGCTATCCCACCGTCTCGTGGTACGCGCTGCTGGCAGGCATGGGCATCTTCCCCGACGCACAGGACCTGACGCCCCCTACCGCCGAGCAGGCCCGGCACGACCTGGCGGCGGTGGATGACTTCATCGCGCGCAGCGCCGGCAATTTCCCCGATCACCGCGAGCTGCTTGCCAACATCCCACCGGGCAACAGCGGCAAGGCCCTGCAGATCTACGCCTGGTAGCGGGCCGCAGGCATCACGTCTGCGTCAGCATCCCGATCAGCTCGCGACGCAGGGCGGCATCGCGCTCCGCATCGATGGCCCCGAACAGATGGCGCTGTGCCGGTGGGATGTGCGCCAGCCCCTCGCCGCGCGCACCAAACACATAGTGTCCAAACAGGGCCTGCCAGCCCTCGCGCTCGCCGTCAGGCAGGTGGCGCAGGGCCAGCATGGCCAGGCGCAGCGCCGCCAGGTGCAGGTCATCCGGGCGGCCCGGCGCGGCCAGCGGCCGCCACCAGTAGTTCATCAGGATGTTCAGGTGCGGTGCCAGTGCCTCGACCTGGTGGAACCACAGCGGTGGGATGTAGATGGCATCGCCCGGCTCAAGCTCGGCGACCACGGCGCGTGCCAGCGCCTCGCTCACCAACGGGAACTGCGCCGGGTCCGCCCGGTGCAGGTCAGGCACGATGGACATCGGCGCCGGCGTGGGCGCGTGGTCGGGCGGACCGAGGTAGAGCAGCGGCGCGCACTGCGGCGGCAGTAGGGTGAAGCGCCGCCGCCCGGCCGCGACGCAGGCGATGTTGTGCGAATCGTCGAAATGCGCCGGCACCGTCGCTCGGTTGCCGATCCAGATGCGCGGCGGCACGGCTGTGTCCAGCAGCGGCAGCGCATTGGTCTGCGCCAGGCCCGGCAAGGCCTCCGACACCAGCGCACTCTGCACCGCCAGGCTCGGCGGCTCGGGGAAATGGCTGTAGCGCCACAGCTGCTCGAAAAGCGCACCGAACGGCCGCTTGTCGCGCATGAAGTTGAAGCCGTCGAGGCCTGGCCTGTAGCTGAAGGCCCGCGTGGGCTCGGGCTTGGCGAGCACGGCATCCACCGGCTGGCCGCCGTCGAAGCCGAGCAGGTACTGCAGGCAGGGCTCCAGCCCCGCGCGGCCCTGCGCCACCAGCGGCCAGTGCCCGACCGCGCCGCGCATCACGACCGGCTCGTAGGCGGGCACGACGTCGCGCTCGAAGCACTCGCGCGTGATGCCATGGACTTGCTTCATCGGCTGCATATGGGTCCCGTTCAGCGTCGCCGCGCCAGCACGCCTTGCCAAGCCTGCGGGATATGCCCGGCCGGGTCCTGCTCGCGCTGCACGACATGGTGCTCGAACATCGCCGCCCAGGCATCGCGCTGCGCTGCGGGCAAGGCGTTCAGCACCTGGATGGCCTGCAGCAGCGCATGGGCCGGCGCGGGCAGTTCCGGGGCGCCCGCCACCGGCCACCAGTAGTTGATCAGCAGGTTGACCTTCTCCAGCGCCTCCACCTGGTGGAACCACAGCGGCGGGATGTAGATCGCATCGCCCGGCGCCAGCTCGGCGACCCAGGCGGACGCGAGCGCCTCGCGATAGCGTGGGTAACGCTCGAAGTCCGGCGCCTGGGGATGCACGACCGAGATCGGCGCGCCGGATGGCGTGTGCTCCAGCGGACCGATGTAGAGGTTGCCCACCTGCTGCGGCGCAAACAGCGTGAAGCGGCGCCGCCCGGCCACCACGCAGGCCAGGTTGTAAGGGTGGTCGTGGTGCACCGGCACCGTCAGCGCATTGCCCAGCCAGAAGTTGGGTACGACGCCGGGCAGGGCGCGCAGCGGGTTCTCGTCCAGGAAGCCCGGGATGACCTCGCTCACCTTGGCGCACTGCGCGGCAATGGACGGCGCGCCGTCGAGCGGCAGATAGGCCTGCAGATGCGCCATGAACTCCGCCAGCGTCATGCGCGCCTTGACGAAGTCGAAATCGGTCAGCGCCTCGTTGTAGCCCATGACCCCGCGCGCCGCAGCGCGCGTCTTGGTGGCCAGGACCTCAACGCCACGGTCGAAGCGGCCCAGGTAGTCGCAGATGCCCAGCACCGTTTGGCGACCGGCATGCACCGCCGGCCAGTCGACCACCAGACCCTTGAGCAACACCGGCTGGGCGCACTGCGCCAGCCGGGCCTTGAGCTGCGGCTCGTCGACTGCCGACCAGATCTCAACCGGCTTCATGCCAGCGCCTGGCTCACCGCCTCATCGTGTTCATCGCATCCAGGATCTCGCCGTTGTCCTGACTCAGCTCCCAGGCAAATACACCCGCCAGCCCGGCCTTCTTGGCGAACGCGACCTTGGCGCGCACCGCGCGCGGGTCGTCGTAACCGACGAACCGACCGGCGCCCACCATCGCCCAGGACTGGGTGGCCCTGTCGAACCGCGGCTTCATGCCGGCCAGCTTGCCGATGTCCTTGAAGGCGACCGAGCCGTCTTCGTTGGGCCAGGGCCTGGCATAGCTGCCATCGGCCTTCACGCCATCGAAACCACGGCCGTACATGGCCACGCCCGCCACCATCTTGGCCACCGGCACGCCCTCGGTCTTGAGGTTGGCGACCGACAGCTCCAGGCTGTCGTCGCCTGGCCTGGCGCTGCGAAGCGCGGTGTGGTTGCCGGCCTTCCTCGTCCAGGGGCCGGCAAAGTCGTAGGTCATCATGAAGACCAGGTCCAGCGACTCGGCGGCGCGGCCCATGGGCATGCGCACCAGCTGCTCCTTGGTCGTGTTGATGGCCACCGTCAGCGCGTAGTGGCGCTTGTTCTCGCGGCCCAGTGCGTCCAGGCCCGTGCGCAAGTCCTGCAGCAGCTGCACGAAGTACTCGCCATCGGCCGGGCTGCCGAGCTGCACGCCGTTGGACGCGCCGTTGTTGCCCGGGTGCTCCCAATCGATGTCCAGGCCGTCGAAGCCGGGGTGGGCGCGCAGCCAGTCGATGGAGGATTTGACGAAAGCCTGTCGGCCCTCGCTCGTCGTGGCCAGGTGGAAGAAGGGGTCCGACCCGCCCCAGCCGCCCACGGAGGCCAGCACCTGCACCTTGGGGTCGCGCGTCTTCAGGCGCTGGAAAGCCGCCGAAAAAATGTCCTGGTCGGCATGCGGCGCGATGCTGAAGGCCGGCTTGCCGGCGCAGGCGGCGGCCTCCTGCTTGCGCTGGCCCTCGCCGCAGATCAGCAGGAAGGCATAGAGGATGTGCGAGACGCGGCCGGGCTTCAATTGCTCGACGACGTCGACGCCGCGCTCGGCCAGGATGTAGGTGCCGACGACGGGCGCTGGCGCCTGCGCCTGGACCAGCGAGGCCGCCAGGGCCAGCCCGAGAAGGAAGGTCTTCTTCATATATTGCACTCGCTCGTCAGGCCCACATCGGGCACGGTGTCTTGTCGGGCCACGCCCTGCTTGCGGAGCTGCTCGGCGCGGGCCTGCATGACGTCGGGGGCGACCGTCTGGGCGGCCTGGTGCAGCACCCAGTCGACGTCGAACTGGTAGTCGCGCGGCGCGCCCGGCGTGGCACCCGCCGAGATCCAGTGGTTGAAGCTGATCGCCATCGGCTTGGCCGGCACATTGCGGCCGGTGTGCTCGCCGATCAGCCGGCCGTTGACGAAGTGGCGCGTGCGCGTGGCCTCGACCTGCACGGTCAGCAGCTGCCAGCCGTCGAAGCTGCCCGGCAGGATGGACGCCTGGTTGAAGGACTGCCAGGGGTCGATGCGCACCGTCTGCCAGCTGACGCCGTACAGCCGCGTGTCCGGGCTGCCCCAGCCGCCGTGCGGCAGGTACTCGAAGTCGACCTCGCTGAAGTCGGGGTCGTAGTCGTGCCGCAGCGGGCTGACGAGGTAGAAGCTCTGGATGATGGGGTCACGCGAGCCGGGCGTGTCGCGCAGGCGCACGCGAGCCGTCGTCGTGCCGATGAGGAACTTGCGCGCCGCGCAGAGCTGGGCCAGCGTCGTGTTGGCGGGCGTCCCGTCGGTGGACAGCTTGAGCTTGAGCAGGCCGCCGTCCAACGTCAACTGGGTGGGCGAGAAGCGCGCGCCCGGCAGGCCGGGGTGGCCGGTGCCGTCACGCAGCACCCAGCCGCTGGCGCGCAATGTGTCGAGGTCGGGCTGCAAGAAGTCCTCGAAGAACTCACCGGCCGCGAAAGCCGGAGCAGCGACCACCGCAAGCAGGGCAAGGCTGGCCTTCATGCGGGCACCGCCTCGGTTTGAGCAGCGGGGCGCGGCATCGGCACCCACAGCAGCAGCAGCAGGGCCGGCACGCCGCAGACCAGCGTCCACAAGAAGAAGTTCTGGTAGCCCATCGCGACCTGCACGTCGCCGCTGATGGTCTTGCTGAGGATGAAGCCCAGCTGCATCACGCCCGAGCCGAGCGCGTAGTGCGCGGTCTGGAAGCGGCCCGGCGCCACCACCTGCATGATGTAGAGGATCATGCCCACGAAGCCGAAGCCATAGCCGGCCATCTCCAGGCCAATGGCTGCGCCGATGCTCCAGATCGACGTCGGCATGGCCAGGCTCAGGCCCCAGAACACGGCGTTGGGTAGCGCCATCGCAAGGACCAGCACCGGCATTGCGCGCTTCAGGCCCAGCCACGACGTGAAGTAGCCGCCGACGATGGAGCCGACGAGAAAGGCCGCCGTGCCCACCGTGCCGTAGACGCCACCGACTTGCTCACCCGTCAGCCCCAGGCCGCCCTTGTCGCGGGCCTCGATCAGGAACAGCGGCCCGATGGTCTGCACCTGGCCCTCGGCGAGGCGGAACAGCACGATGAAGACCACCATCTTCCAGATGCCGGGTTTCTTCAGGAAGTCAGCCACGATCTCGGCCAGCTTGATCGGCTCGCTGGACACCCGCTGCGGGTTGGGCAGGGCCTTGGCGTTCCAGGCCGCCAGCAGCGCCAGCAGGCCCGCCAGCAGCGCGAAGATGACGCTCCAGGCATTGAACACGCCCATGCTCGTCTCCAGCCGCCCGGCCAGCACCATCAGGCCGCCCAGCGTGAGGAACTTGGACGCGTTGAAGAAGGCGCCCTGCCAGCCCGCGTAGGCCGCCTGGCGCTTCGCGTCCAGCGCCCCCATGTAGAGGCCGTCGCAGGCGATGTCGTGCGTGGCCGAGGCATAGGCCAGGAAGAACAGCACCGCGATGCTGAGGGCGAAGAAGTTGCTGGCCTGCAGCGCCAGCGCCAGCAGGCCCAGGCCCACCGCGCCGCTGAACTGCATCGCCACGACGACCATCTTCTTGCTGCGCGCCAGCTCGACCAGCGGGCTCCACAGCGGCTTGAAGGCCCAGGCCAGGCCGATCAGGCCGGTCCAGCGCGCGATCTGGTCGTTGGCCACGCCCATCTGCTTGAACATCAGGCCGGCGATCAGCATGACGACGAAGAACTGCAGGCCCTGCACGAAGTAGAGGCTGGGGATCCAGCGCATCGGATTGGCGGTCTTGGCGTCCATCACTGCAGCCCCGCCGGCGCACGGCCGCCCGCTTCGGTGCGGCCTTCCAGCCAGGCCTTGAGCCCCGCCAGCGCGCCCGGCGCGAAGCCCCAGCTCAGCACGGTCGGGCCGGCCACGTCCAACGCTTGATACGGGTTCCACAGCGACAAGTGGAGGTCGGGCCGCCACTCGCTCGCCGCCAGGCCATAACGGGCCCGCCGCGTGGACACCAGCACGGTGATGCGGCCGTCGCACGGCACCGTCTTCCAATCGAGCTTGGCGATGTCGTCGACCATCTGGACCTGGGCGTCGCTGAAGGCCTCGAAAAGCGCCACCGCCTGGCGGCCGGTCGGGCCGGCCTCGGACACCATGTCGGTCGGCACGTCGCCCTGCACGATGACGCGAATGGGCGCATTCAGTGCCGGTGGCCTGGCGCCCCGCAGCGCGGTCAGGCCCGCGGCCCAGGCCTCGGCCATCAGCGCATGGTCGGCCGCGCGTGCGGCGCTGTCGTCGACAACACGGGCCGGGTAGGCAGCGGCGAGCCTGTCCAGGCGTGCATTGGCGACCTCGCCCTGCTCGGCCGTCAGCCGACCACTGGCGAAGGCCTCGCGCAGCGCGTTGATGGCGACCAACTGCTCGGCCGGCGAGCCTTGCGCCAGCACCATGTCGGCGCCAGCCTCGATCGCCATGACGGCCGACTTGGCATAGCCGAAACGTTCGGCCACGGCCTTCATCATCAGCGCATCGGTGATGACGACGCCCTCATAGCCCCAGTCCTGGCGCAGGATGCCGCCGATGAGTTGCGGCGACAGCGTGGCCGGTCGGTCGGGGTCGATCTGCGGGTAGACGATGTGGGCCGTCATCATGGCCGGGGCCTGCCCGGCCAGCGCCTTGAATGGCGCCAGCTCCAGCGCATTCAGCTCGGCGCGCGACTTGTCGACGGTGGGCAGCGCGTGGTGCGAGTCCACATGCGTGTCGCCATGCCCGGGGAAGTGCTTCACGCAGCAAGCCACGCCCGCCGCCAGCGAGCCGCGCATCCACGCGGCGGCCAGGCGGCTGACCTCGACCGGGTCGTTGGAGAAGCTGCGCTCGCCGATGACCGGGTTGGACGGGTTGTTGTTGACGTCCAGCACCGGCGCGAAGTTCCAGTTGATGCCCAGCGACTTCAGCCCACGCGCCACCGCTGCACCCACGGCCTCGGCGCGGTCCGCGTCGCCGCTGGCGCCCAGGGCCATGGCCGACGGCGGCTGCGGCAGGAAGGTCACGCGGACGACGGCGCCGCCCTCCTGGTCGATGCCGATCAGGGCCTCGGGGCCCAGCACGTCGATGAGGTCGGTCATCAGCGCCCTGACCTCGTTCTCCGTGCCGATGTTCTTGCGAAACAGGCAGACCGAGCGGATCTTCTGCTCGCGCAGGAATTCGGCAGTCTCGGCGTCGAGCGCGGTGCCGGGGATGTCGACCATCACGAGACGGCCGGGATCGAAGGTGCTCATGTCTTTTGTCCGTGGTGCTGCAGGTCGGGCGTGCCGGAAGATGCAACCACACAGGCGCAGAGGCACCGAGAAGACCTCTGTGCTTTCCTCTGTGCCCCTGTACCTCTGTGGTTGCCTTTGAGTTTCATGTCGGCCTCAATGGGTCTTGGTGACCTTGGCCAGGTTGGGCGGCACATCCGGGTTGAAGCCCCGCGCCCGCGCCAGCGCCTCCACCATGGGGTAGAAGCTCTGCACCAGGGCGATGGGGTCGAGGTCCTCGTTGCCCGTCGTCACCAGCGGCAGCTCCGCGCCCGGTGTGCCGATGGGTGCGGCCAGCAGCACGCGGCCGCCGCGAGAACGCATCTCTTCGGCGATGGCCAGCAGGCCGGCTTGGGCCGGGCCGCGCGGTGCGAAGACCAGCAGCGGATAACCGTCGCGCACCAGCGCCATCGGGCCATGCTTGACCTCGGCGCCCGAGAAGGCCTCGGCCTGGATGCCGCAGGTTTCCTTGAGCTTGAGCGCCGCTTCCATCGCGACCGCCAGGCCCGTGCCGCGGCCGAGCACGAAGAGGCGCTCCGCGCTCTGCAGCACCGGCAGCGCGGCCGTCCAGTCCAGCTTGGCGGCCTGCGCCAACGCGGTGGGCAACACATTGAGCGCAGCGCGCAGGCCGTCATCCTGCTGCCAGGCCGCCACGACGCGGGCACCCGCCACCAGTTGGGCGATATAGCTCTTGGTCGCCGCCACGCTCTTCTCCGGGCCGGCGTGCAGCTCGAACACATGCTCCGCCGCAGCCGCCAGCGGCGAGCCGCTGGCATTGACGAAAGCGACCGTGCGCGCGCCGCCCGCACGGAAGAACTGCGTCGGCGCAATCAGGTCGGGACTTTGGCCCGACTGCGAGAAAGCCATCGACAGCAGCCCCTCGCAATGGATGCGGCTTTGGTAGAGCGTGATCAGCGACATCGGCAGCGACGTGACCAGCCGGCCCAGGCGCGCCATGACGAGGTAGGCCAGGTAGTGGGCCGCATGGTCGGAGCTGCCGCGCGCAATCGTCAGCACGCTGGTGGGCGGCACCTCCTGCAGCGCCTGGCCCAGGCGGGCATAACTCAGCGGGTCGGCCGCCAACTGGCGGGCCACCGCATCCGGCGCGCTCAGCGCCTCTTCAAGCATCAGCGTTGACATCGATCTCTTCACTTTCAACAAACACGCGCTGCAGGTTCAAAGCGGCATCCATCACGACCACATCGGCCCACGCACCCGCGGCAAGGCGCCCGCGGTCCGCCAGGCCCAGGTAGTCGGCCGCCGCGGTCGACACGCGCCGCGCGGCGTCCACCAGGTCCAGGCCCAGCACCTGCACGAGATTGCGCAGCGCCTGGTCCATCGTCAGCGCGCTGCCGGCCAGCGTGCCGTCGGCCAGGCGCACGCCGCCCAGGCATTTCTGCACCGTGTATTCACCCAGGCGGTACTCGCCGTCGGGCATGCCAGCGGCGGCGGTCGAATCGGTCACGCAGAACAGGCCGGGGATGCAGCGCAGCGCGACGCGAATGGCGCCGGGGTGCACGTGCAGCAGGTCGGGAATCAGCTCGGCGTGCCGGCCGTGGGCCAGCGCCGCGCCGACCATGCCGGGCTCGCGGTGGTGCAGGCTCGTCATGGCATTGAAGAGATGGGTGAAGCCCGCCGCACCCGCATGCAGCGCGGCCACGCCGTCGTCATAGCCGCCGGCACTGTGGCCGATCTGCACGCGGATGCCGGCGTCGCGCAGCGGGCCGATCAGCGCGAGGTGGCCGGTCATCTCGGGCGCGATGGTCAACACCCTGATGGGCGCGAAATCATTGAGACGCAGCACCTCTTCAAGCGTCGCGACGATGGCATGCGCCGGCTGCGCACCGAGTCGGTCGGGGTTGATGTAGGGGCCTTCCAGGTGCACACCCAGCACGCGCGCCGACTGCGGAGCACGTTCGCGGCAGACGCCGCCGAGCGCCTTCAGAGCCGCCTCGATCTCGCCGACCGGCGCCGTCATCGTTGTGGCCAGCAGCGCGGTCGTGCCGTGGCGGGCATGGCGGCGCGCAATCGTGGTGATCGCATCGCCGCCCTCCATCGTGTCGCGGCCGCCGCCGCCGTGCACATGGGTGTCGATGAAGCCCGGCAGCAGGATGGGTCGACCACCTTCGCCGGCGCGCGCGGCATCGATGGGCGCGCCGCTGACGGCGGCAATGCGCTTGTCGACGCTGTCGAGATGCCCGCGGACCACGCCGGCCGGCGTGACGATGTCGCCCTCCAGCCGCATCAGTCGCGCCTCATCTCTGCGACGAAGTCGTAGTAGTCGCTGCGGCAGTAGGAATGGGTCAACTCGACGGCCTGGCCGGAGGCCAGATAGCCCACCCGCGTGATGAACAGGACGGCGGCGCCCAACGGCACCTCCAGCAGACTGGCCAGCTTGGCGTCCGCGTTGAGCGCACGGATGTGCTGCAGGGCGCGCACCGGCGCGCGCTCGCCCAGGTGGGTGTAGAGCGAGGCCTCCACCTTCTGCGGATCGGGCAGCACCGACTGCGGTAGCACGCTGACTTCGTAGGCCATGACGACCGAGTCCGCCAGGCGCAGGCGCTCCAGCCGCGCGACGCGCTCGCCGCTCTTGAGCTCCAGCGACAACTGCTCGTCGGGGGCGGCCGGGCTGAAGCCGCGCAGCAGCCAGCGTGAGCTGGGCACGAAGCCCCGCTGGTGCAGTTCTTCCGAGAAGCTGGTCAGGCGGGTCAGCGGCTGCTCCAGCTTGGGGGCGATGTAGTTGCCCGACCCACGCTTGCGGATGATCAAGCCCTGCTCGACGAGGCGGTCGATGGCCTTGCGCGCGGTGACCCGCGACAGTTCCAGTTGCTCGGCCAGCACACGCTCGCTCGGCAAGGCCTCGTCGGCATGGAAGATGCCCTCGCGGATGGCCTGTGCCAGGCTTTGCGCCAGCTGCATGTACAAGGGCGATGCCGCGTTGGGATCGGGCTTGAAGTCGAAATGGCTCATGCAGTCATCGTCTCTTGTTGGATCAGCCAGAGCGCGCCGATGACCGGCTCGCCCTGGGGTTCGACACGGCGCGACTGCAGCGCCGGGCTGAGCCGCGGCGCCAGGCGCAACGCGATGCTGCCAGCCAAGGCCAGTGGCAGGCTCGGATGCAAGGCGGTCGCCAGCGCATCGAGTGCACACGCGGCCTGATCCAGCATCGCGGCGGCTGCAGGGTCGTCAGCCTCGTGCTCGAAGACGAACGGCGCCAGGCTGGCATAGCCGCCCTGCCCTGCCTGCGCGCAGAAGCCGAGCAGATCCGCGCGCGTCGTGCCAGCCTGGCGCCAGACCGACTGCACCAGCGGGCCCGCCGCGGCGCGGCTGTCGTAGGCGGCCTGGGCCAGCTTCATGGCCTGCTGGCCCAGCCAGGCGCCACTGCCCTCGTCGCCGATCTGCCAGCCCCAGCCACCCACCATGCGCCGGCTGCCATCGGGCAGCAACGCCTCGGCAACCGAGCCTGTGCCCGAGATCATCAGCGCGCCAGGCCGGCCACCATGGGCGCCCAGCAGGGCAACGAGGCCGTCGGTGGCCAAGGTGAAGCGCGCCACGCCGGGATCGGCGGCCACAAAGGCTTTGAGCTGGGCCGGCACGCCCGTACCCGACAGACCGAGGCCGAGTGCGCAGTCCTTGAGTTCCAAACCGGGCACGCCGGCACCACCCACAGCCTCGGCGACGTGACGCCAAGCCTGGTCGGCGCCCTGGCCCAGCGCCGAAGCGCCGGCTTCCCCCCGGCCGACAATGTGCCCCTGCGCATTCGCCACCACGGCCCGCGTGGAGGTACCGCCACCATCGATGCCGACCCACCAGCGCACAGGCCGGCCAGAGTTGCGGGAGGTCAGCAGGTTGGGGTTGAGTGCAAGCGGCATGGTCGACGGAATTCAGTCGATACCACTCTAATACCAACCAGCATGCCCGTCAATTGGTTTTAAACTGGTCTTGGCGCGCTCGCTTAAGCTGTGGGCTGCTTCTTTTCTGGTCGGAGCAGCTCGGCGTCGACAAGAATGCCAGTGAGAAACCAACCAGCCCCTGCCGTGTTCATCCTTCAGCCCGCTGCCAGCGAAGTCTTGGCCGACCTGCTGACGCGCATTGCGCGCGTCGCGCACCGCCATCCGTTGGCTGCCGACAGGCTTCTAGCAGCGCTGAGCGTAAACGCTTTCACGGCCGGCGACACCGCAGCCGGCGTGGACGCGCTGTATGCCCGATTCGGCTTGCTTGAGCCCCGTGGTAGCGCGCTCGAATTGTTGCCCGCGCTGGAACAGGCCGGCGCGCTGGCCGCGGCCGGCCACTTCCCGGTCCAGGCCGCGCGGGTCTGCGAGGCCCTTGGCCGCATCGCCTATCAGCAAGGGGAATATCAGCTCGCCAGCGAGCAATGGTCGCGCGCGCTCGACCTCGCCGAGGTCAGCGGCCATCTGCAGACCGGGGTGGCCGCGCGCATCGGCCTGGGTCAGATTCACTACGCCCATGCGGACTGGGCGCGCGGCCTGCGCCAGATGCGTGATGCGGGTGAGCATCTCGCCCAGGCGGGCAAGGACGGGGACGACAGCTATCTGGCGGCCAAGCTGGCCCTGAACATCGGCGTCGGCAGTTTCGAGACCGGCGACCTGCCCGCGGCCGAACGCCATTTCAGCCACGGCCTGGCGGCGGCGCGGCGCGGTGCCCATCGCGTCTTCGAAGCCGAGGCGCACTGGCACCTGGCGCGCGCGGCGCTGGCCCGCCAGCGCATGGACTGGGCGGTGGCCGACTGCCGACTGGCGCTGGACATTGCCGCCCGCCACGGCTACCCCTGGCTGGAAGCCGCAGCCAGCCGCACCTGGACCGAGATCGCGCTGGCCCGCGGCGACAACGCTGCCGCCGTGCGCTCGACCCGCCACGCCCTGGCGCTGGCACAACGCATCCAGTCCCGTGCCCAGGCGCGCCAGGCGCATCTGCAACTGGCGCAACTGCTGCAAGAGGAAGGCGATGCCGTTGCGGCCCTGGACCACCTCTGGCAACACCTGGCCCTGCAGTCCGAGATCGAGCGCCTGAGCCTGCCGGCCCGCACCACGCTGGCCGGACCGCCGGCCGAGGAAGGCGGCGCGCCGGTCACCCCCGAAGAGCTGCTGCTGCACCTGTGCGGTCAACGCCAGCGGCTGGCCGCAGCCCCGCCGCCGGAGGCGCTGGCCGAGCTGAAGGCCGCGAGTGCCCGCATCCTCGGCTTGGCCAGCGTCGTCCGCTGGTCTCTCGGCCAGGGCGGCCTCGGCGCCAACGAGCAGCCCCGCTATGTCGACCTGCTGACCCGCCACGGCGCGCCACTGGCCCTGCCGGACGCCGCCCTGCACCCCTGCCATGCCGAGTTGGCCGGCCTGGCTGGCGCAGCCCAGGCACGCATCGAGGTGCCGCTCTACGACGGCGCGCAGTTGGCCGGTGCACTCTGGCTGGTCGACGCCCGCGCCACACGGGCGTGGACGCGTCAGGAGTTGCTGATCGCCAGCCAGCTGGCCCTCTTGTTCGAGGCACAGGGCGCCTGACAGTCAACTGCCGCGCATGCGGCCTTCGCGCCGCGGCGCCTCGCGCACCAGTTCGCTGATCAGCGCGGCCTCGGGCAGGTTGGCCCAGAAGCGCACCGGCATCTCCTTCTTCATCATGGCCACCTTCAGGCGGGCCGGGTTGAAGATGCTGCGGTAGTAGGTCAACCAAAGGGATTCGCCGGCGTCTTCCGGCGGCGCGTCCTCGCGGCTGGCCGGACCGGCCCCCGAGAGGTGCTGGCCGTCCCAGTGCAGGCAGCCCAGCGGCGTCAGGATGGCCCAGGGATGCTGGGCGAAGCGACGGACAAAAAAAGGCGCGACGGCGCGCAGCACGTGGTGGGCCGGCTCGAACCAGGCGATATGGCGCCGGCCGCCGGCGGCCTCCACGTCCACGACCTCGCGAAAGCGCACGAAGGCATGGGTCTTGTGAACCTCGCGGTCGACCTGGCGCGCCAGCGACTGCAGCCGGCGGCGGTCCGGGTCGAGCACGTCGGCCCACAGCCCCGGCTCGCGTTGCAGCCGGCGCGCGAACGCGAGCAGGCGGGCGTAGCGCGTGTCGTCGGCATGCATGGCGACGCGGCGGCCGAGTTCGTCCCAGCCATCCGGCGGCGCCCATGCCTGCGGGCTCGCTTCGGTGCACTCGCCGAACAGCGCGGCCTGTGCGCCGACATCACGGGTCCAGCTCGCATCGGATCCGGCCAGCAGCGCGGGCAACTGCTCCGCAAAGCCAGCCCAGTCCGACGGATGGCGCAGCGGCAGCTTCATCAGAACAGCGTCGCCTGCTGCGGCTGCGCCGCGGGCCGCGCCAGCATTTGCAAGTCGGTCACCCGCGGGCGGTGGTCGACGGCGACCAGAAAGGGCAGCGCGCGCTTGGCCGCCGGGCCGAGGGCCAGGAGGTCGGCACGGCGCAGGCGGCGGTTCTGCCGAGCGGCCGGCAGCTTGTCGACCGAGCCGACGCCCAGGCCCGGCACGCGCAGCAGCTGCTCGCGCGGTGCACGATCGACATCGAGCGGAAAACTGGCGGGATGCGCCAGCGCCCAGGCCAGCTTGGGGTCGTGCTGCAGCGATAAAAAGCCCGCCTCGGTGACGATCTCGTCGGCGCTGAAGCCGTAGAAGCGCATCAGCCAGTCCGCCTGATAGAGGCGGTGCTCGCGCAGCAGCGGCGCGGCGCGCGGCGGCAGCTGGCTGCTGGCGTGCGGGATGGGGCTGTAGGCCGAGTAGTACACGCGCCGAAGGCCCTGGCCCCGGTAGAGCCGGTTGGAGAGCTGCAGCACGGCGCGGTCATCCGAGGCATCGGCGCCGACGATGAGCTGGGTGCTCTGCCCGGCGGGCGCGAACGGGGCCGGCCGAGCGGCGCGCGCGTTCGCACCGGGCAGGGCCCGCACCGCCTCGGCTTCGCGCCGGGCTTCCTTGGCGGCCTGCAGGCGCAGGTGGATGCGCGACATCGTGCGCTCGATGCCGTCGGCGTTCTTCTCGGGCGCCAGTTGCTTCAAGCTGGCCGCGCTGGGCAGCTCGACATTGATGGACAGCCGGTCCGCATAGCGGCCCGCGAGTTCAACCAGCTCGGCGCTGGCATCCGGAATCGTCTTCAGGTGGATATAGCCCTTGAAGTGCTCCTGCTCGCGCAGCCGCCGCGCCACCTCGATGACCTGCTCCATCGTGTAGTCCGGCGTGCGGATGATGCCGCTGGACAGAAACAGGCCTTCGATGACGTTGCGGCGGTAGAAGGACAGCGTCAGCTGCACGATCTCGTCGATGGAAAAGCGCGCGCGGCGCACGTCGCTGGACTTGCGGTTGATGCAGTAGAGGCAGTCGTACACGCACCAGTTGGTCAATAGCACCTTGAGCAGCGAGACGCAGCGGCCATCGGGCGTGAAGGCGTGGCAGATGCCGGCGCCCGTCGTCGAGCCGATGCCGCGGCCGTCGCGCGAGTCGCGCTTGTCGCCGCCGCTGCTGGCGCAGGAGGCGTCGTACTTGGCGGCGTCGGCCAGCACGGCGAGCTTGTCATTCACGTCCATGTCGACACTGTATACAAATACAGCCGCGCAGCTGTATCGGAGGGTGAGCTTTCATCGGCGCTTCACGCCGGCACGACACAGTCTGGCGCTCGTGCCCCTTGCTACATCACCTCACCCAGCCGCGCTGCCCGACCGCGCGCGGCGCGGCCAGCTGCCACACGGCTTCGGCATCGTCATCGGCGCGCAGTTCGCTTCGGCGCTGGCCGACAACGCCCTGCTCATCGTCGCCATCGCGCTGTTGACGCAGCATGGCTTTGCGCCCTGGTGGGCGCCGCTCCTCAAGTTCGGCTTCACGCTGGCCTACGTCGTGCTGGCACCCTGGGTGGGCCCGCTGGCCGACGCCTTTGCCAAGGGTCGCGTGATGGCGGCGATGAATGTTGTCAAGATGCTCGGCCTGGCCCTGCTGGCACTGGGCCTGCACCCGGTCGCCGCGCTGGCCGTTGTCGGCCTGGGCGCGGCCGCTTACGCGCCGGCCAAGTACGGCCTCATCACCGAGATGGCCGCGCCCGAGGCGCTGGTGAAGGCGAATGGCTGGATCGAGATCAGCGTCGTCTCCGCCGCGCTGCTGGGTGCTGTGCTGGGCGGCGCTCTCGTCAGCCCGCAGTGGCTGGCCTCGGGACTCGCCGTCTATTGCGACGGGCTGCAGTTGCCGGCCGACAAGCTGACGGGCTCGCTGGCGGTGCTGCTGCTGATCTACGCCCTGAGCAGCGGGCTGAACGCGGGCATTGCCGACAGCGGCCAGCGCCAGCGCAGCGAGGCGCATGACCCGCCGGCACTGCTGCGCGAGTTCCGCGCGGCCAACCGATTGCTGTGGCGCGACCGCGAGGGCGGGCTGTCGCTGGCGGCGACGACGCTGTTCTGGGGCGTCGGCGCGACGCTTCAGTTCGCCGTGCTGCGCTGGGCCGGTGAGACGCTGGCGCTGCCGCTGAGCCAGGCCGCCTATCTGCAGGCCGCCGTGGCGGTGGGCGTCATCGCGGGTGCCGCAGCGGCGGGGCGCTGGCTGGCCTTGCACCAGGCGCGCCATGGCCTGTGGGCCGGCGTGGCGCTGGGCCTGCTGATGCCGGTGGTGGCGCAGGTGAGCGATCTCTGGCTCGCCGCCTTGATGCTCACCCTGGTCGGCGTCGTCGGCGGCGCCATGGTCGTGCCATTGAATGCGCTGCTGCAGCACCGTGGCGCGACGCTGCTCAGCGCCGGGCGGTCGATTGCCGTGCAGGGCTTCAACGAGAACCTCAGCGTGCTGGCCATGCTGGCGGTCTATGCCGGCTGCGAGGCGGCCGGCGTGCCGATTGCGGTCACGATCAGTGGCCTCGGCGTGCTGGTGGCGGTGACGATTGCGGTGCTGATCGGGGTCGACGCGCGCGGTCGCCGCTGAGCGCGGGCGTCAAGCCGTCGCCTGCAGGCTGGCCATCCGGAAGGTGGGTTCGGCCCGCGCGATGGCCGCTTCGAGCACGGATTCGAAGCGCGCCGTGATGTCGGCCCAGTCCAGCCGGCGCGCCGTCGCCCGCGCGGCCTCCGCCACGGCGCGGCGAGCATCGGCGTCCACCGCCGCCACGCGCGCGGCCGCGACGAAGGCTTCCTCCTTGCCCGGCCCGGCCAGCCAGCCGTTCACGCCGCTGCGGATCAGCTCGCCAGCGGCCGCACTTTCAAACGCGACGACGGCGCAGCCGCTGGCCATGGCCTCGGTCGTTACGTTGCCGAAGGTCTCGGTGAGGCTGGGGAAGAGGAACAGGTCCAGTCCGGCGTAGTGGGCGGCGAGGTCGTCGCCGCTGCGCTGTCCGGGGAAGACGGCGTCGGGCACGCGCGCGGCCAGTTCGGCGCGCATCGGGCCGTCGCCCACGAGCACGAGGCGGGTGCGCGGCTGCAATTGCCTGACGGCTTCGTAGGCCGCCAGCACGACGCCGAGGTTCTTCTCCGGCGCCAGGCGACCCACATAGCCCAGCACGAGATCGTCCGGCCCCGCACCCCAACTCTCGCGCATCGCGGCGCTGCGCCGTGCCGGGTCGAAGCGCTGCGCATCCACGCCGCGGCCGACGACGTTGAGCCGCTCGAAGCCGCGGTCCGCCAGCAGCACGCGCATGGCCTCGGTCGGCACCATGGTTGCGTCGCAGCGGTTATGGAACTTGCGCAGATAACCCATGATGGGCTTGGACAGCAGGCCCAGGCGGTAGTGCCTGCCGTAGGCGTGGAAGTTGGTGCGGTAGTCCGAAGTGACGGGCAGCGCCAGATGCTGGGCCGCCTGCAGCGCCGACCAGCCGAGCGGGCCTTCGGTGGCGATATGCACGACGTCGGGGCGGCGCAGCGACCACAACTTGACCAGCGCCCGCTTGCTGGGCACGCCCATGCGCAGGTTGGGATAGAGCGGCACCGGCAAGCCCTTGGTCAGCACTTCGTCGACGGTGGGCTGGCTGCTCAAGGGGCCGGCGGCCATCCTGGCCGGCTGGCGCGGGCGGATGAGCTGCACGTCGTGATTGCGGCGGTTCAATCCGTCAACGACACGCGCCATCGACATCGCGACGCCGTTGACCTCGGGCGGATAGGTCTCGGTGACGACCGCGAGCCGGCGCGAATGGCGCGGCGCGGGCAGGTCGTCGATGAGGATTTCGTCGGCGTCGTGTGGGGGCTTCATGCGCGCATGGTCACGAATGCATGCAACACAACGATGACAGCGAAGTCGTCACGCCGATTTCACGCAAGCGCTCCACCATGCGCCCGCTTGCCACCTAACGACGAGGACGGGACGTGAACGAATTCTTCCAAGTTCTGAAGACCCAGCGCTGGGACGACCACCGCTACTACCACCACAGCCGCATCAACCAGAGCCTGCATCTGATCAGCGCACTGAGCTTCCTGGCCTCGTATGCGCTGCTGGTCGTGAACCCGGCGTGGTCGGCGCTGCTGGCCTGGTGCGTGTCGATGACGACGCGGCAGGTGGGTCATTTCTTCTTCGAGCCGCGCGGCTACGACCACATCAACCAGGCCACCGACGAGTACAAGGAAGAAATCAAGATCGGCTACAACATCCGCCGCAAGATCGTGCTGATGTCGGTGTGGGTGGCGCTGCCGCTGGTGCTGTGGCTGGCGCCGTCGCTGGGCGGGCTGATCCAGCCGGCCGTGGGCCTGCAAGGCTTCATCGAGGACGTCGGCATGGCCTGGTTCTGCCTGGGCGTGACGGGACTGCTATTCCGCATTGGCCAGCTGTGGGCCACGCAAGGTTTGATGCAGGGCCTGGCCTGGGGCTTCAAGATCATCACCGACCCCTTCCACGACGTGATGCTGTACTGGCGGTCGCCCTTGCACCTGATGCGCGGCCAGCTCATCGACCCGATGGATCACGTCGGCCACGGCCAGGCGCACTGAGTCGCGATGGACGAAGCCTTCACTCTGTCGGCGCTGGCCCTGGGCCTGCTCGCGCTGCTGCCAGCGGCCAAGCGGCGCATCGAGCTGTCGCGCGCCAAGCATCGGTCCCTCGCCGGCCATTCGCGCATGGCCAAGCGGCTGGCGCGTTGGGTGCCGGGCTATGCCTACGATGAGTCGCAGTTCTTCAACGCGGACGGCGCGCCCGATGCGGTCGCGGCCCAGCGCCGCGCCGCACTGCTGCGGCTGGGCGCCGCGTTCGACAAGCGCTTCGCCAAGACACTGGCGGCCACCGGGCAGGCGCGCGACACGATCTCGGATCTGCGCTTCACAGGCCGCTACCGCGTGCCCTTCCAGTTCAGCCCGGTGCTGCGCGAGCACCTGAAGGTGGGCGCCTTCTTGCAGCACAGCGAGGGCGTGCAGGTCGAGGACCTGGACGGCAACCGGTTCTACGACCTGACCGGCTCCTACGGCGTCAACCTGCTGGGCTATGACGCCTACAAGGAATGCATTGACGAGGCCGTTGCCACCGCTCGCGACCTGGGGCCAGTGCTGGGCGCCTAC
>NZ_JBQVNP010000082.1:0-23213 GCF_052436255.1 Roseateles sp.
CCCCCAGCAACCACAAGTACGACGCGGCCGACTACAAGCAGATCGACCCGGCCTTCGGCAGCAACGAGGACTTCGTGCGCCTCTGCGCTGAAGCCGCCAAGCGCGGCATCCGTGTCATCCCCGACACCTCGCTGAACCACGTCGGCAGCGACTCGCCCTACTTCAACCGCTTCAACAACTTCCCCGCGGGCGGCGCCTTCGACGGCGGCAAGATCAACCCCGCCTCGCCCTATGCCAAGTGGTTCAAGTTCAAGCCCGAGGAGACCGACCCGAACAAGCAGTTCCAGGGCTGGGCGGGCGTGGCCGATCTGCCGGAGCTGGACAAGAACGACCCGTCCTGGCGCGCCTACGCCTACCGCGACCCGGACTCGGTCACCAACTACTGGCTCGACCGCGGCGCCGCCGGCTGGCGCATGGACGTGGTGCCCTGGGTGCCGGACGACTTCTGGCGCGAGTGGCGCCAGGCCGTGAAGGCGAAGAACGCCGACGCGCTGACAGTGGCCGAGACCTGGTTCGATGCGAGCAAATACCTGCTGGGTGACATGTTCGACTCGACGATGAACTACATCTTCCGCAACGCCGTGCTCGACTACGCCGCCGGCAAGCCCGCGCGCGAGGCCTATGCCAACCTGGAGCTGCTTCGCGAGGCCTATCCCCCGCAGGCACTGCACGCGCTGATGAACCTGCTGTCCACGCACGACCAGGCGCGCGCCCTGCACCATTTCGGCTACCACGACGACGGCGACGCCAAGGCACTCAAGCTCGCCAAGCAGCGCCTGCGCCTGGCCGTCTTCTTCCAGATGACCTACCCCGGCTCGCCCACCATCTATTACGGCGACGAGGTCGGCCTGGGCGGTGGCGACGACCCCTTCAACCGCGCGCCCTACCCGTGGGCCGACGAAGGCGGCCAGCCGGACGAGGCGCTGCTGGCCGACTTCAAGCGGCTGACCCAGCTTCGCCACGACCTGCCCGTGTTGCGGCGGGGAAGCCTGAGCGCGCCGCTGCATGCAGACAAGCATGTCGTCGTGCTGGCCCGCCAGCTCGGCACGACCTGGGCCATCACCGCCACCAACAACAGCGCCGTTGCCCAGACGGTGAGCGTCGTCGTGCCCTTCGAATCCGGCCGGCTGCGCGACGCGCTGGGCGGCGACGGCATCGTCGTCCACAACCACCGCATCAAGCTGACCGTGCCGCCACTGTTCGGCCGCGTCCTCGTGACGCCATGATGCTGAATGCGCTCGGCCCCACCGGCCTGAAGGTGTCCGCGCTGGGTGTCGGCGCCATGCACATCAACAACGAGCGCACCTCCGACGCCGCCGCGCTGCGCGAGGCCTTCACGCGCCGGGGCGCCGAATGGCCGGGCCTGATCTGACGCTGGACCAGGCCCGCCAGCAGGCCAACCTGGCGTTCACCGCCAGCGGCACCGAATTCGCCTTTGGCGACGCGGCCGCCCTGCCCTTGCCCATCGCGCAGATGAAGGCGCTCAGCGCCGGCAGCCCTGGCGTCGAGACCCTGCACGACGGCGGCCTCACCGCCGAAGTCCTCTGCCTCAAGCACGCAGGCCGCCGCTGGGCCGTCAAACGCGCCCGCCCCGTATGCCGGGTGCGCAACATCGAAGGCCAGACCTCCTTCCTCAACGAGCTGCAGCGCCATGCCGAACTGGCCGGCTTGAGGCTGCCGGGCGTCATCAGGCCGGTTTACGGCTCGCTGCGCGACGGCCTTGTCGTGTCGCCCTGGATCAGCGGCCGCCATCCGGGCGTGCTCGACGAACGCCAGGCCCGCACGCTGCTGGAGACCGGCTGCGCGCTGATCGAGCACGGCTTCTTCGAGTGGGACTACAGCGCCGGCAACCTGCTTGACGACGGCGAGCGCATCTGGCTCTACGACTTCGGCTACTGCTACCGCTTCGACCCGCTGACCCAGTTCAACAGCGCCGGCCATGGCTGCGAGCACCCCCGGCACCACCTGGCCGAACGCATCGAAGGCCGCCATCTCTTCGGCGCCCTGCTCGACGCCGGCAACGACGACGAGGCCCTGCCCCACTTCATCCGCTTCAAGCGCCTGGCCGCACAGGCATACGTCGACCTCGCCGACCGGCTGGCCCGCCGCGGCGCGACACCGCCGGTGCTGGGCCACTACCGCGGCCTGGCCGCACGCTGGCACCAAGAACTGGCGCACGCCCCGGGCCTGCTCTATTTGGCCTCTGCCTGGCAGGCCCACAGCAGCGACCTCGACGACGACCTGCGTGGCCGCTCCTGCACGCCGCGCACGCTGCAACGCGCGCAATGGCTGCAAGCCACGCTGGGCGCGCAGGGCCACAGGCTGCGCAGGAGCGGTGCGCTGTCGCCCGACGATGCTGCGCTGGATGACACCGCCCTGCTGCGCCGCTACCACGACCGGGAGGTCGAGGCCCGGCGCTGCCAGCTTTGAGCCCGGCCCGACCGGGGCCCAGCGCCTGCCTGCTCGCCGCGCGCTGACGGCACAGCCGGGCGAGCCAGTACCCCTGCCGCGCTGACAGCAAGCACGCACGCCTGGCGGCACAGCTTCGTCAAATCGTGCGCGATTCACCCCCCCAAAAGAGAAGTTGACTACTCATTATGAGTCGTTTAGATTACTTTCATCGGAGGTAGGCATGTCTCAACTCGAAGTTCTCTCGCGCCAGCGCCCGCTGATCCTCAGCCTCAACGCTCTGGCCTTCACGGTGTGGCAGGTCACCGAAATCCAGCTGGTCCATGCCGGCATTGCCAATGAAACCGGTGCCCTGCGCTTCATGGCTCCGGCTGCCATTGCGCTGTGGGTGCTCACCGGAGCGGCGCTGCTGGCGCCCTTCATCGAGAAGAAGCGGTCCGCTGCCGAGGACGAGCTGACCCGCCACAACCGCTTGATCGCCTTCTACTGGGGCTACGGCATCACCATGCTGGCCGTCGGCGCGGGGCTGATCGCTGCGGCGCGCACGGATTGGCCCGCCATCGACATCGTCCGGCTGATCCTCATCACCGGTGTCGTGGCGCCTTTGCTTCGCTTCGCCCTGATGGAGCACGGGACGCCCGATGACGAATGAACGCCTGGGCAACTCGATGAAGGTTCAGCGCGCACGGCTGAACCTGACGCAGGGCGAACTTGCGGAGCGCGTCGGCGTCACGCGCAAGACCATCAACAGCGTCGAGAACGGCCTTTTCGTACCGTCGACCGTGCTGGCGCTCAAGCTGGCCAAGGTGCTGCAAACGCCTGTCGATGCCCTGTTCCAACTCATCGAGGACTGACATGGCTGTTTTCCGAATCTGGCTGTTGGCACTGACCATGGCCTTCCCAGGGCTGCCTGCCTGGGCAGCCGACGCCGCCGGCGACTGGCACGGCCTCTTGAAGACGCCAGGGCGGACGCTGCGCATCGCCGTCCACCTGGAGCGCCACGGCGACACGCTCGTTGGGCATGTCGAAAGCCCCGACCAGCCTCCGCGGCAACTCGCACTGGCCGAAGTCCAGCAGGACGCCGGGTCACTGGCGTTCGCGGTGCCGGGCCTCAGGGCGCGTTATGCCGCGCGCTGGGATGCGCAGCAGCAGCGTTGGTCCGGAACCTGGACCCAAGGCCCCGGCACCGTCGCGCTGGACCTGCTGCATGGCGACCCGCCAGCGTCGCCGCGGGTGGCGGGTCTGGACGGCACATGGACCGGCGCGCTCGACGTCGGCACCGCCAAGCTGCGCCTGGAACTCCATGTTTTCACGGGCAGGTTCGGCACCGCGGCGCTGTTGGACTCACCCGACCAGATGGTCGCTGGCCTGCCGGTTTCGGGGGTGACGCGGGCGGCGCGCGACGTCAGCTTCGACATCCCCGCCGTTGACGGTCGATTCGAGGGGCGACTCTCGGTGGACGGCCGCACGCTGCAAGGGCAATGGCGACAGGGTGCGCAGCCTCTGCCGCTGACGCTGACCCACCGCGACCAGGCCCGCAAGATCCAACGCGCGCGGCCCCAGCATCCGGTGCGTCCCTATCCGTATCTTGAGGAAGAGGTGTCCTATGCCAACGCCGACGCGGGCATCCGCCTCGCCGCCACGCTGACCCTGCCCCGGCGGCCGCCGCCCCACCCGGCGGTGGTGCTGATCTCGGGCTCCGGCGCGCAGGACCGTGACCAGACCCTGGTCGGCCACAAGCCCTTCCTGGTGCTCGCCGACCACCTGACACGCCAGGGTTTCGCCGTGCTGCGCTTCGACGACCGGGGCGTGGGCGGATCCACCGGCGACCCGCGCCAGGCGACGACGGCCGACTTCGCGACCGACGCCGCGGCCGGCCTCGCCTTCCTGCGGACCCGCAGCGACATCGACGCCCGCCGCCTCGGCCTCATCGGTCACAGCGAGGGCGGCTTGATCGCACCGATGATCGCGGCGCGCGACCCCGCGCTGGCGGCCATCGTGCTGCTGGCGGCACCCGCCGGGCTGGGCGCCGACATGCTGCTGGCCCAACAGCGCAGCATCGGCTTGTCGCTGGGCCAGACCGCCGCCGAGATCGACGCGCAGGAACCGCTGATGCGCGATCTGATCGCCGCCGTGCGCGGCCCGCTTGACGCGACTGCCGCCGAGGCCGCCGCTCGCGCCGTGATCGCGGCGCTGCCCGCCCGCCAACGCCCGGTGCCCGCGATCGCGGACATGTTGGTCAAACGCCTGGGCAGCCCCTGGATGCGCTTCTTCTTGACGCACGACGCTGCTGCCACGCTTGCGCAGGTGCGGGTGCCGGTGCTGGCACTGAACGGCACCAGGGACCTCCAGGTCGGCGCGACCGAGAACCTCGCGGCGATACGCGCGGCCACGGCCAGCAACCCGAAGGTCGACACCGTCGAGTTGCCCGGCCTCAACCATCTCTTCCAGACCGCCGCCACCGGCGCCATGGGGGAGTACGCCGACATCGAGGAGACGTTTGCGCCTGCAGCACTGGAGAGCATCTCGACCTGGCTGCAGCGGCACCTGAGGCCGGCGCCCCGCTGACCTCGGCCGGGCGCAGCCGGCGTCGGCTCAACCCATGCGCATCACGCGCTCCGCTTCCTCCAGCCGCGCGTCTTCGATCTCGCGCAGCACGGCCGACAGGTCGACCGCGCCGGCCTTGCGCTCGTAGCGACCGGTCAGCGGCATGTCGGGCACCAACTGCCCGGCGGCGTAGAGGGCCCAGATCTCCGGGCCGTACTGCGTGCCCAGCAGCGCGGGCGCGAACTGGCCGAAGAAGTTGCGCAGGTTGATGACATCGCGCATCAGCATGCGCGGCGCATGGTTGTTGCCGGCGGCATCCACGGCCTGCGGCAGGTCGATGATGACCGGGCCGTCGGCCGCCAGCAGCACGTTGAATTCGCTCAGGTCGCCATGGATGACACCGGCGCAGAGCATGCGCACGACCTGGCCGATCAGCATGTCGTGGTGCTCGCGCGCCTCGGCCGGGGTGAAGCTCAGGTCGTTCAGGCGCGGCGCGGCGTCGCCATGTTCATCGGCCACCAGCTCCATCAGCAACACGCCCTCATGGAAGTTGTGCGGCCGCGGCACGCGCACGCCGACGGCGGCCAGGCGGTACAGCGCATCCACCTCGGCGCTTTGCCACGCGGCCTCCTGCTGCTGGCGGCCGTAGGTGGTGCGCTTGGCCATCGCCCGACCCTGGCGGCTGTTGCGGACCTTGCGGTTCTCGGTGTAGTCGACCGCCTGGCGGAAGCCGCGCTTGTTGGCCTCCTTGTAGACCTTGGCAGCGCAGGTCTCGTCGCCGCTGCGCACGACATAGACGTCGGCTTCCTTGCCACTCTTGAGCTGGCGCACGACCGTGTCGACCAGGCCTTCGTCAATCAACGCCTGCAGGCGGGGAGGTGCTTTCATGCCCCGATTGTCGGCCCGCTGGACCGGCGGCTAACGCGGCAGGCGGGCGGACAGCGGCGGCAGGCGGCTGGAGCCGCCGACCAGGCGCTGGTCGTGCCGGTAGTCCTGATGGGCCTCGACGCGCCAGTCGCGCCGGAACTTCTGCGCCAAGGCGCGCGCCAATTCGTCGAAGCGCCAGGCCTCCTCGGCATTGCTGTCCAGATGGAAGATGCCCGGCAGGCGGCGCTCCATCAGGCTCAGCAGCGCGGCGGCGGTGTCGGCCATGAAGGAGCAGGCCGGCGTCCAGGCACTGCTCGCGGCGACGCGTCCCTCGCGCGTTTGCCAGTCGTCCAGCGCCATCAACATGTTGTTGCCGGGCTGGGTCGGGTCGATCTGCCAGCCGATGCGGGCGATGACGGGCGTGTCGTTCGCCAGCAGCACCGCGTCTTCGCACTCGATCTTGTAGCGCCCGTAGTCGTCCTTGGCGCTGCGCGCATCGCCCACGTCGTGCGGACCGTCGGGCTCGTGGTCGAAGACCATCGCCGTGCTGGTGAACAGGAAGTTGGGGCAGCGCGACGCCAGCCAGCCCGCAAAGCGCGCCGATCCCATGCCGAGGTGGGCAACGGCGTCCACCGACTGCGCCGACAGCCAGGCGGCCGACAGCGCCTCGTCGTCGGGGTTGACCGCCCTGCGATCCCAGCCCACGACCTCATGGCCTGCGGCGCGCGCGGCCTCGGCCAAGCGCGGTGCCAGCGTACCGTTCAGGCCGGTGATGAGGATTCTCATGACAGGTACCAGCCCCAGGGCCCGAGCGTGCGTGGGCCCCAGATCTGCTCACTACGGGAAAGGTTGACGGCCACGCGCACGACGTCGTCGCCAAGCCGACGCTCGAACGCGACCACGTCGGCCGGCGCCTCCAGCAGCTTGACCGGCGCGCCATACTGACCAGCCGCCAACGCCGGATGCCTATGCTTGAAGGCCGTGAGCTGCTGGTAGAAGCCGGTCAGCTCATAACCCCTCCATGCGATGGGGTCCTTCTCGAAGAAGGCCAGCCGTTTGTCCAGGCGCGACTCCTGGCCGTTGTAGATCAGCGGCATGCCGGGCAGCGTGAAGCTCAGCACCGCCAGCGCCTGGTGAGCGTCGCCGTACAGCTCGGCGTCTGTGCCATGCCAGGAGTTGAAGTCGTGGTTGCTGGTGAAGCGCATCCGGTAGGCATGCGCCGGGTAGCCGGCGGGTTGTTTCGCAAGCCAGTCTTTGAGCAGGGACGCACCCGCCTCGCCCTTGCCGATCTTCTTGAACACCTGGTCGGCCAGCGTCCAGTCGTAGGTCATGTCGAAGGCACCGCTGGTGTGCAGCTCGACGGCGTCGGACTCAGCCAACATGAACAACGGCTTGATGGCGTCGAGATCCTTGCGCGCGCGCACCCAGAAGTCGGTCGGCACCAGGCTGGCCACGTCGCAACGGAAGCCGTCCATGCCGACCTCACGCACCCAGAAGGCCATCGCATCGATCATCGCGTCGCACAGGGGCTGGCTCTTGTAGTTCAGCGCGACGACATCGGTCCAATGCTCCTCACCCGGCTGGCCCTCGTTGAAGGTGACCGGATAGATCTCGCCCTTGGCATTGAGCTTGTACCAATCCTTGTGCGCCGTGGTCCATCCGTGGTCCCAGGCCGTGTGGTTGGCCACCCAGTCGAGGATGACCTTGAGGCCGAGCCCGTGCGCCGCCGCGACGAAAGCCCTGGCGTCGGCCAGCGTGCCGAACTCCGGGTTGACGGCCGTGTAGTCGCTGATGGAGTAATAGCTGCCCAGCCTGCCCTTGCGGTTGAGCTTGCCGATGGGTTGCACCGGCATCAACCAGAGGATGTCGACGCCCAGCGCCTTGAGCCGCGGCAGGTCGGCCTGCACGGCCTTGAAGCTACCGGCCGCCGAATACTGGCGCACGTTGACCTGGTAGATGACGGCCTGGCGGGACCAGGGCAGATGGGGCATGTCGGCCGCACCGGAGGCGGCAGTGGTGGCGGTGGCAGTGGCGTGCGTCATGGGCAGGGCGAGCGACGTCGCGGCGGTCAGCACGGTGCGGCGATTGGGCATGGCAGAGTTCGGTAAGCCGGGGATGCGCGGCGGCGCAATGCGACAGCGCGATGTTGGCGGCCGCTCCGATCACATCGGCTTGGCTGCGCAATGTTGGGCGATATAGGCGGCATGGTCAGGCATGACCGCGACACATTTCGCGATCACCTCACGCACGGTTTCGAGATAGGCATGCGTCGCATCGTCGGTCTGCAGTTCGGCCAAGGGGTGATATCTCCTGGGCACGAGGTTCTGGCCTTCCATGACCTGCAGCCAACCGACCTCGCTGAACAACTCGTTGTTGAACCGCACGACGCGGCCATGGCTTTGGAACAGTCGGATCTTTTCGGCCAGCGTGGCCGGCACGGCCATCTGGGCGCACCGCTTCCAGAACTCGGAATCGTCGCGCTGGTTCAAGTGGTAGTGCAGGATCACGAAGTCGCGCACGCTCTCATAGTTGAAGCGTGACTGACGATTGAATTCGTCGACGTCAGCGGCTTCGAAGCCGCGGTCGGGAAAGAAATCGATCAGCTGTTGGATCGCGGACTGGATCAGGTGGATGCTGGTCGACTCCAGCGGCTCCAGGAAGCCGCTGGACAGGCCGATGGCGACAACGTTGCGGTTCCAGGCCAGGCGACGCATGCCGGTCTTGAACCGGATCAGGCGCGGCTCCGCCAGCGGGGCACCGTCCAGTCTGGCCATCAGGATGGCTGCCGCCTCGTCATCGCTCATGTGGGCGCTGGCGTAGACATGGCCATTGCCGATGCGATGCTGCAGCGGGATGCGCCATTGCCATCCAGCGCGGTGGGCAGTGGCGCGTGTGTAGGGCGTCAGCGGTCCTGCGGACTCGCAGGGCACGGCCCAGGCCCGGTCGCAGGGCAGCCAGTGCGTCCAGTCTTCATAGCCCGTGCGCAGCGCCTGCTCGATCAGCAGACCCCGAAAGCCCGAGCAGTCGATGAAGAGGTCGCCCTCGATGCGCCGTTCGCCTTCGAGCACGACAGCCTCGACATGACCGGCTGTCGCTCCTTCGGACCGCAGCACGGTGTCGACGATCTTGCCCTCGATGCGGACCACGCCGAGCCTCTCACTGAGGCGCCGCAGATAGCGTGCATAAAGGCTTGCATCGAAGTGGTAGGCGTAGGCGATTTCCGCCAGCGGCGAGTCCTCGATGTCACTCCGGGGCCGCGTGAAGCGGTTGGCCTGGCTGGCCATGCGCGCGATGGAGTAGCTGTCCAGCGGCGCGGCGCGGCCCACAGCGCGCATGCGCAGCCAGTACTGCTCGAAACCGACCGGCCACAGGTCACGCCCGATGCGCCCGAAGCCGTGCATATAGCGGTCCCCGATCCGCCCCCAGTCGACGAACTCGATGCCGAGCTTGAACGTGCCCTGGGTTTCCCGCAGGAACTCGTCTTCGTCGATGTCCAGCAGCCGGTTGAAGCGCTGGATCATCGGAATCGTGGCTTCGCCCACGCCCACCGTGCCAATCTCGTCCGATTCGATGACGGCGATGCGGTAGCGGTTCTTCAGCACCGTGGCGAGCGCTGCCGCGGCCATCCAGCCGGCCGTGCCACCGCCGACGATGACCACCTGGTTCATGGGAGAGGCTTGCAAGTTCGATCCGGTCCGTCGATGGGTTGGCATGCGAGCGGCCGGCAAGGCAACCAGGGTGCCTTGCCGGCTTCAGGCGGCGATTATTGCCAGTTGTAGACGGGGGTGTCGGTCGCTCCCGTCGAGCTGGCCGGCGAGGTGAAGACGCGGTTGCTCCCCCCCTCCCAGACCACGGTGCCGTTGCCATCCTTCTTGATGAACTTGAACTCGAACTGCGTGCCCTTGGGTACGCTGACGGGCAGGAACCATTGCGGATAGTTGGGGTTCATCATGACCTCAGACGCCTTGGCCGGGTCCCATGAACCCAACTCGGGGAGGCTGCCAACGACATAGAGGTTCTGCCCCACGGCGGTGGCGGCATTGACCTTGAAGTTGACCTGCACCTGGTCGCCCGACAGGACCTCGTAGCGGAAGGCGTTGCTGGTTGACGCGCCCTTCTGCACGGTGATGTTCAACACGCCCGGTACGGCACCTGCGGGAACGGTGGTCTCGATCAGCGTGTCGCTCGCCGACACGACGGTGGCGGTGGTGGCGCCGAACTTCACGACAGGCGTGCCGCCCAGGCCGGTGCCGTAGAGGTAGACCGTGTTGCCGGCGCGGCCCGAGGTCGACACGACGTCGCCAAGGCGCGGAATCGTCGTACCCAGCGACGGGTTGTGCGACCAGACGCTGACCTCGCCGCCAGTCAACACGAAGCTGGCGATCTGCCCACCACTGACGGTGGCCGTCCCGCCCGCCAGCAGGCCCGTCAGTGCATCCGGGTAGCTGCCCCCCGGCAGGCTGGTGGCCAGCACCGGCACCGTATAGCTGGTGCTGGGGTGCCGGTTCACGGCCACGACCACCTGCTTGTCGTAGAACTTGCGCGAGAAGACGAGCACGTCGTTGTTCGAATACAGCAGCGTGGTCTCGCCATAGGCCAGGGCTTCATTGGAAGCGCGCAAGGCCGCGAGCTTCTTGATCGTCTGGTAGGCCGTCGTCGTCTGACTGAAGGCCGGTGCTGCCACTTGCATGAAGCCACGGCCGGCGATGTCGCTGGCGTTGGCCGACGACATGTACTGTTCGGTGCCGTAGTAGATGTTGGGCGTGCCGCGCGCGGTCATCAACGTCGCGATGGCGGCGTGATAGGGCTTGTCGTTGGGCTGGATGTAGCGAAAGCGCGTGACGTCGTGGTTGTCCAGGAAGGTGACAGCCTGGTTCTCGTAGATGTAGTCGGCCGAGGTCTGCAGCAGCATGGTGCCGAACTGCGTCATCGTCTCGCTGAAGTTGCCGAAGGCGTTGGTGCTGGCGCGGTAGTACTCAAAATCGAGATTGTTCACGCCGGTGCGGTCGGGGAAGGTGCGGTACTCGTCGTACTTCGGATCGGGCCGGCCGATGAAGAACTCGCCGAAATGGGTGACCGGCCCGCCAGTCGCCGAGTCGATGGCGTCTTTCAGGCCTTTCACAAAGGCCGGGTTCATGTGCAGCGTCGCATCGTGGCGGAAGCCATCCACGCCCAACGCCTTCCAGAACGCCGCCGCCTTCTCCAGGTGTGCAACGACGTTGGTGTTCTCCTGCGAGAAGTCGGCCAGCGAGCCCAACTCCTTGTGGCGGAAGCCGAAGCGGCTGCTGTCGCTGCCGCGGTCGCCCAGGCCATGGAACCAGCCGTTCACGTCGTTGTTCGGATCGGCCAGCAGGTTCTCGACCGCAGAGGACCCCGAGCAGTTGTAGGGCTCGCCGGCCGCATTGAAGCAGTAGTTGCCGCTGCCGTCCTTGTCCGGCTCGTACAGCTTGCCGTCCTCGGCGACGAAGCCGTTGGTCGGGTTCTTCCAGCGGCTGGTGTGGTTGGTGACGAAGTCGATCACCAGCTTCATGCCCTGGGCATGCAATGCGTCGCGCAGCGCCTTGAACTTGTTGAGGTCGCCGAAGTGCTTGTTGGTCGCGAAGAAGTTGCGGACGTGATAGCCGTGGAAGCTGGTCCAGCGGTCGATGCCGCCGCCGGGCTGGTAGTCCAGGATGGCGGTATCGCGGTTGGCGTACGGCGCGGAAATCCACACCGTCGTGACGCCCATGTTCTTCAGGTAGGAGATCTTGTTGATGATGCCCTGCCAGTCGCCGCCTTGGTAGAGCTTCAGGTCGGAGCCCGTGCCGTCGTACAGCGTCGGGTCAAACCCGCTCGGCACGTTGTTGGCCGTATCCCCATCCGCGAAGCGGTCCGTGATGATCTGGTAGACCACGTCCTTCGGCGTCACCGGTCCTAGCGCGCCGCTGGCCGTGAGTGCGCCCGCCGGCTGCGCCAGCGCGAGGGCAATGCAGGCGCTCAGCGCGAGCACGCGATACCGATCAACAGACAAGTTAGCTGAAAGCTTAAAAATACTCGTTTCCATCTCCAACTCCAGTGATTGATTCGACGAGGGAACGCCTCACGATGGCGGAGTGCCGGTAAGGCAGAGGACAGCGCAGGAAAACCCGAGGCCTTTCGACGAAGGCCCCGGGTGTCAGGCAAGGCTCAGAGCTTGTAGCTCAGACCCAGCAAGTAGGACTTCCCGAACTTCTTGCGGTCGGTGGTTTGGCCGCTGGTAGCGTCGTAGTACGAGAACCAGGGATTGGTCATGTTGCTGCCCTGGGCCATCAGCGACAGGCCCTTGAGCCACCCGCTGCTGAACTCGTACGAGGTCTGGAAGTCGACCCCGGTCGACCCCTTGATGTAGACGAGCTGGTTGCGGTCCTGGTAGTCGTTGATCTGGCCCAGGTAGTCCGAGCGCTTGCGTGCGGCGACGGCGATCTGGAAGCCGTACTTCTCGTAGTAGAAGCGCAGGTTGGTGACCTGCTTGGACAAGCCGGGCAACGGGATCGTCGCCGTCGTGACGTTCTGCGTCGAGAAGCCGGTGGCCGCGAGTTGAACCGCGCTGCTGGTGTAGGAGTGGTTGACCGCCACCCCGAAACCATCCAGCCACTGCGTCGCCAGGGACAGCGGCACGTTCACCGCCAGTTCCGCACCGCGAATCGAGCCGCCCGAACCGTTGACCGGCTGCGTGAACACCCCCACGGTACTGCCGCCTGGGGGCAGCGTCGTGGCTGGCGTCACGAAAGGCTTGAAGTCAAACGGTTGCCCGACGTTCAGGATGTAGGTCTTGAGGTGCTTGTAGAAGCCGGCTGCGCTGACATAGCCCTTGTTGCCGAAGTATTTTTCGTAGGACAAGTCGAACGCGTCTGCTCGGAACGGTTCCAGCTTCGGATTGCCGCCGGTGCCATTGAGCCGTTGCGGGCTGATGTCGGTTTTCAACGTCATTTCCAGCGACGTCTTCATGTCCTCCATGTTCGGGCGGGCCAGCACACGGCCCAGGCCGAAACGCAGCACGCTGTCGTTGGTCAGATGCGCTGTCAGGTTCAGGTTGGGCAGAAAATCGGTGTAGCTGTGGCTATCGGACATCCCCACGTAGGCGCAGCTCTTCGTGGCATCGACGCAGGTGGCCTGGTCGACACGGAAGCCCGTCGAGGTCTGCTGCGTGTGCTGCACCTGCAGGCCCACGTTGCCGCGCACGTCAAAGCCGCCGATCTTGCTGTCGATGTCACCCCTGATGTAGGCCGTGCCCACCTTTTCGGAGACGCCCCAGCTCTTGCTGGCGATGTCCAGCACAGTCCATGGGATCAGCGTGTAGACCGAGCCCAGCGAGCCCGCCGGGTTCCAGTTGAGCGTCGCGATGCCCGTCAGGCCGCCAACGCCCACCGTCGGATTCGGGACCTCCGCGAACGCCAGGCGGTCCTTGAGGGTGCCGTCGGCATTGAGTGCGCCCTTGACCGCCAGCGCGCCTTCGACGGCGACGCGGTCCTTCGTGCGCCGGGTCAGGTTGCCGCCCATTTCGATGGCCGCAACCGGGCCCCAGGACACATCGGTCTTGCCCGACAGGCGCACGGCCTTGATCTTGTCCTTGGTGGTGGGGTTGGCGTAGAAGCCGTCTTGGACCCCGTTCGGACCCGCCCAACCCTGCACATCGGTCAGCTTGATCAACTTGGGATCGGCGTAGTTCAGGCCGCTTGTGTACTTCACCTCGGCGAGATTGGTGCCGTTGAAGCCGGTGAAGCTGATGGTGTCGGCGTTGTTGAGCGTATTCCCCGGCAGCCCGGCAGTCGTTTCGTAGCGCACCGAATGCTTGTCGACCGCCGAGTACGACAGGTCGGCCTTCAGGATCCAGTCGCCAGCGTTCAGCCGGTTGCCCCAGCCGATGGACTTCAGCTCGTCGGTGTAGTCCTCGTTGTGGTTGCGGATCACACCCTTCCAGTTCGTGAACGTGCCGGACGAGGCAACGCCGTTGGCAACGGTGGCATTGATCAGCGCGCCACCGACGTCGTTAGCCCCAGCGGAGAGGCCGCCAAGCGGGCCTTCCAGGCCACGTTTCTTGACCGAGAAGTCGCCCTTGGAATAGAAGATGTCGGCCACGGACTCGAAATCCTTGTTCGGCCGGAACTGCAGTACCGCCATCGCACCGTTGCGATCGAAGTCGGTGCTCTCGATGTCCGTCGTGAAGCCGCCCGGCGTCTTGACCGTGCCGCCGTTGTAGGGCACGTCGGCCACCCAGCCACCCCAGGTGTTGAAGTTCGGACGACCGCCGCCGTTGGACTTGTGCTTGGTCAGGCCCAGCGCGAGGCCGAAGGTGCGGTCGGCGAACTGGTCGACATACGAGAGCGCCACCCGGTCGCCGCTGCCGGTGCCGAAGCCGGGCAGGTTCTCGGCCTTGGTGTTGTGCTCCTTGCGGTAGTTCGCGGCGAGTGTTCGCGCGGCGAAGTTCAACGGCCGGACCATCTGCAGGTCGATCGTCGACGACAGGCCCTGGCCCACCAGCGACGAGTCAGGCGTCTTGTAGATCACGATGCCACCCAGCAGCTCCGCCGGGTACTGGTCGAACTCGACGCCGCGGCCGGTGCCGGTCGAGGCTTGCTCCCGGCCATTCAGCAGGCCGCCGTTGAAGTCCGGCGACATGCCGCGCACGCTGACCTGCTGGGCACGCCCGGTGACGGGGCTGAGTTGAATGGCCACGCCGGGCAGGCGCGACACGGATTCCGCCACGCTGGAATCGGGCAACTTGCCGATGTCCTCGGCCGAAATGGCTTCGACGATGGAGTCGCTGTTGCGCTTGACTGAAATCGCAGCCTCGATGCCCTTGCGGATGCCGGTGACGGTCACCGTTTCGAGCTGCTGCGTTTGTGCATTTGCGCCCACCGTTGCGATCAGCAGCGCGCAACCGACGGCTACCGGGCTGATACGCAAGGACCTGGTGGCGCCCGAAGTGCGCTTGTCTTGGTTCTTTGTCATGGATGTCTCCTCTAGTTCATTGAAAACGGCTGGCCCGAACCGCCAGGCTCGACTGCACCTGCGTCTGGCGGGGCAAGAAACCCAAGGTCTCGGCCTCGTTTGTATCAAAACTAGATTTTTTTCCGCACCTGCGTAAACCCTAGAAGTTGCGCTGAAGCGACCCGATTTCGGTCAAAAACCAAGGGTTTATAGGGATGGAATCGGTGGTTGCCGGAAAAGCTCTCAAGTTCTAGAACCAGAAATATTGTCATTCTGTAGCGCAACTACAGACACCACCCAAGGCTGAACACAAGCATCGGGTGATCCGCCCGGGCGGCACGAGGCGCGCATGCGCGCGCACGCCCGCAGCAGGGCGCTGCGGGCGTGTTCAAAAAGAAAGCGGTCAGCGCACGCAGGACGCGCGCGCTGCGTCAGGCCTCGGCCTGCTCCAGCGCCAGGGCGGCGCCCGACAGCGCGGCGAGCGTGTCGGTGATGAGCGCGGTCGGTATGCCCTCCAGATAGGACTGGAAGCGGCCCTTGGCCTCGAAGCGGGCGCGGAACTGCGACTGGAAGAAGCGCTCGCCCAGGCGCGGCACGATGCCGCCGCCAATGAAGACGCCGCCGCGCGAACCGAGGGTTAGCGCAACGCTGCCGGCGAAGCCGCCGAGCATGGCGCAGAAGACATCCAGCGTACGCGCGCAGGCCGGGGACTCGCCGCTCAGGCCGCGCGCCACGATCTGCTCGGTCGGCAGCCCGGAGATGTCCTCACCCTCGCCCAGTGCAGCCGCCACCGAGCGGCACAGCACTGGCAGGCCGATGCCCGACAGGAAGCGCTCGGCCGACACATGCGGGAACTCGCGCCGCGCGTGGCTCAGCACGGCGCTTTCGAAATCGTCGGCCGGCGCCAGGGTGGCGTGCCCGCCCTCGCCCGGCAGGGCCAGCCAGCGGCCCGGCGCCCGTACCACGCCACCGACGCCCAGGCCCGTCCCCGGTCCGATGACGGCCATGACCGTTCCGGCTGCGACGGCCTCGGTCGCGGGCGGCGCCTCGCCCCAGGCGCGCAGCTGATGCGGCTTGAGCCGAGGCAAGGACAGGGCCTGGGCCTCGAAATCGTTCAGGCACAGCAGCGTGCTCAGACCCAGCTCCGCCTGGGTTGCGGCGCGCGAAAAGCCCCAGGCGCCATTGGTCAGCTCGATGCGGTCACCGTGCAGGGCCGTGGCCAGCGCGAAGGCGGCGCTTTGCGGTTGGGTCTGTCCGGCAGGCCGGTCTGTCAGGTAGGCCCGCACCGCCGCAGCAGGGTCGGCATGCCCGGCGACCGGCAGCACGCGCACATCCACCACCGCGGCACCAGGGCCGGCCACGGTGCCGAAACGGGCATTGGTGCCGCCAATGTCGGCCACCAGCCACGGGTAGGCCGCGCTCATGCCTGGGCTCCGGATCCGATGGGGGACGACAAGCTGTAGATATTCGGAAAGCGGGCAGTGGCAGACACGGGTTCTGAAGGTGAAATTAGCGGCGCGGCGGACGGTAGCAAAACTACATGCAGTCGACAATACAAATGCACCCGGGGTTTCGCATCTATGGGACGAAAACGGTTTCAGCATTCGTTGAGCCAGTGATCGCCCCGGGGAAACTCACCGACCTGAGCCCGTAGTGCAGCTACACCGCTTTGGGGGGCCATGCTGAAGCACGGCCTGGATGGGCGCCGGCAGGTCACGCACGCACCTGCTGATAATCGGCCGTTCTTTTTCAGTGTCAGCCAGCCCCATGCCACGTTTCGACAGCCCCCGTTTGCTAGCCGATATTGGCGGCACCTATGCCCGGTTCACGTTGGAAACAGGCCCGGGTGAATTCGTGCAGATGGCCTCGCTGCGCTGTGCCGACCATGCCGATTTCCATGCCGCCGTGTGCGCCTACCTGGCGTCGCTGAATTGGCAGGACGGCGGCGCGCAGCAGATTGCGCACGCGGCCATCGCCATTGCCAACCCGGTGGAAGGCGACCGGGTGCGCATGACCAACTACCACTGGCAGTTCTCCATCGACGAGATGCGCCAGCGGCTGGGGCTGGACACCCTCGTCGTCGTCAACGACTTCACCGCGCTGGCCATGGCCCTGCCGCGCCTGGCCGAGGTCGACGTGCATCAGGTCGGCGGTGGCCAGGCGCGCCGGCCCAGCGTCATCGGCCTGCTGGGCGCCGGCACGGGCCTGGGCGTGTCGGGATTGATCCCGGCCGGAGAAGGCTGGATCGCGCTGGGCACCGAGGGCGGCCACGTCAACTTCGGCCCGCGTGACCAGCGCGAGATGGACATCCTGCAATTCGCATGGAAGACGCTGGACCATGTGTCCTATGAACGTCTGATCTCTGGCCCCGGCCTGGAGCTGATCTACCGCGCCCTGGCCGACCGCAACGGCCTGAGCGTGGCGCCGCTGCTGGCGCCCGCCATCACCCAGCGCGCGTTGGAGGCCGGCGACGCGCTGTGCCTGGAGACGCTGGAAGTCTTCTGCGGCCTGCTCGGCACGGCCGCCGCCAATCTGGCGGTAACGCTCGGATCGCTGGGCGGCATCTACATCGGCGGCGGCATCGTGCCGCGGCTGGGTGAGTACTTCGACCGCAGTCCGTTCCGCGAGCGCTTCGAGGACAAGGGGCGCTTTCGTGACTACGTCTCGGCCATCCCGACCTTCGTCATCACCGCCGTCCACGCCACCTTCAAGGGCGCCTCGGCCATCCTGGAAAACCAGCTGCGCAACCTGCAGGCCTCGCCCGGCTCGGCCATCCTCGGCCAGATCCGCCGCGCGCGCAGCGAGCTGTCGCCGGCCGAGCTGCGCGTGGCCGACCTGGTGCTGGCCCAGCCGCGCTCGGTGCTGAACGACCCCTTCGCCGAGATCGCGCGCGCCGCCGGCGTCAGCCCGCCCACCGTCATCCGCTTCTGCCGCTCGCTCGGCTGCGAAGGGCTGTCGGACTTCAAGCTGCGCCTGGCCTCGGGCCTGACCGGCACGGTGCCCGTCACCCACACCCAGGTCAACACCAACGACTCCATGCTGGAACTGGGCGCCAAGGTGCTGGGCAACACGGCCAGCGCCATCCTGCAGGTGCGCAGCCACCTGAACCGCGACACCATCGACCGCGCCATCGACATGCTGCTGGCGGCGCACCGCATCGAGTTCTTCGCGCTTGGCCATTACGGCGTCGTCGCGCAGGACGCGCAGTTCAAGTTCCTGCGCTTCGGCATGCCCTGCGGCGCCTACACCGACCCGCGCCTGCAACTGCTCGCGGCCGACGTGCTGCGCGAGGGCGACGTGGCCGTCGTCATCAGCAGCGGTGGCCGTCTGCCCGAGCTGCTGCAGGTGGTTGAGAAAGCCCAGGAGCGCGGAGCCAAGGTCATTGCGATCACGGCCAGCCAAAGTCCGCTGGCCAAAAAGGCCGACGCGACGCTGATCGTCGACCACATCGAGGACATCGCCACCCACCTGCCCATGGTCAGCCGCATCCTGCACCTGCTGGTCATCGACATCCTGGCCGTGGGGGTGGCCATGCGCCGCAATCCCGACAGCATCGCCGCGCTGACCGCCACCGAGGACGACGACGGCAAGGCCGCACGCGGCGCCAGCACGGCCTCGCCGGGCGTGAGCCTGGCGTCGCCGCTGGCGCGGCTGACCTCGCACAGCCGTTGACCCAGGTTGGAGTGGCAAGCCCTGACACCCGAGGGGCACGCGTGACTTTAGGCAAGCCGCACTTCACTCACGACGATGAGCCCAAGCCCGCCGGTCCGGCTACCGTGCGACTGATACGCTAGCAACGCCATCGACCCATCGCGCCGACGCGAACCGAAGGGGCGGCCAGACCCCTTGAGTCCTGGGAGGGACATGAAAGCTTTTCTCAAACGCTGGCGCATGCGCCTGATCGTCATCGCCCTGCTCGCCGCAGGCGGCGCCGCCTGGTGGTTCACCCGCACCCCGCCCACCCCCCCTGCCCCGCCCACGGGCGTCGTCGCACTGGCCGACGTGACTCAGACCGTGCAGGCCGCCGGCGTGCTGCAGGCCAAGACCCGCGTCGACGTCGGCGCGCAGGTCAGCGGCCAGATACAGACCCTGCATATCCAGCTGGGCGACAAGGTCAAGAAGGGCCAGTTGCTCGTCAGTCTCGACCCCGAACTGGCCCGCAGCGACGTGGCCCAGGCGGAAGCCGCCGTCGCCCAGGCCGGCGCCGCCATCGACAGCCGCCGCATTGACGCCGAGTCGGCCCGCCGCGAGCTCAAGCGCCAGCAGCGCCTGCTGGCCGGTCAGGCCACCGCGGCCAACGAGGCCGAGAAGGCGGAAACCGAGCTGGCCAAGATCGAAGCCGACCTGCGCGGCCAGGCCGCCAACCTCGCGCGGCTGCAGGCCGACCTGGACAAGCGCAAGGTCAACCTTTCCTACACGCGCATCACCGCGCCCATGGACGGCACCGTCGTCAACCTGCCGGTGCAGGTCGGCCAGACGGTCATCTCGGTGCAGATCACGCCCATCATCCTGACGCTGGCCGACCTGGACACCATCACCGTGCGCACCAAGGTCCCCGAGGCCGACGTACAGGCTGTCAAGGTGGGCCAGGTGGCGCGCTTCTCGACGCTGTCGGGCGAAGGCAAGCGCTACGAAGGCAAGCTGCGCGTCATCCAGCCCGTGCCCGAACGGGCCGGCAATGCGGTCTTCTACAACGTGCTCTTCGATGTCGACAACCGCGACCGGGCGCTGTTCAGCGACATGACGGTGCAGGTGGACATCGAGACCGGCGCCGTCCAGCAGGTGCCGACCATGCCCATCGTGGCCCTGGGCGAGCGCGGCAAGGACGGACGGTTCACGGTCACGGTGCTGGACGCGGCGAACAAGCAGACGCCGCGGCAGGTGCGGGTGGGGTTGCAGGATGGGGCGCGGGTTCAGGTGATTGACGGCGTGAAGGCGGGCGAGAAGGTGTTGCTGGCGCCGCCGAGTGCGGTGGATGTGGCGGCTAGCGCGGCGAGCAGCTGATGGGTGGCGCTTTTCGGAGCTGCGGCTTGGTGCTCATGCCCAGCCGGGGGTTCGCCCCGGCGGGCGACCTACTTTTTGCGCCGCCAAAAAGTAGGCAAAAAGCTCTCCCCTGCAAAACCGCCCCTGCGGGGTCCCCTGCGATGCTCGAAGACCGAGGCCGCGCCGAACTCACTTCGCTACGCTTCGTTCAAACAAGCGTCGCGAGTCAGTTCTTGAAGTGCGCTTCGCGCACGCCTCGGTCTTCTGCGCTTCTCGGCGGTTTAGAAGGGGAGGCCCCGAAACAGCCCAGCAGCCAACAGCCAAGCCCGAAATCCTGCTCGCGCCGGCTGTTCTTTCACCCCCCCTTTGAGCCCGCCGAGGAGCGCAGGGCGTTGAGGCCGCGCGCGCAGCGCGCTTCGAGTTCTGACTTCGCGCAGCTGTCTGAGCGGCGCGTAGCGAAGCGAGTTCTGCGCGCGGCCTCAAGGACCGAGCACCGCAGGGAACCCCGCAGCGCAGCGAAGGGGCGGGCGGATCGGGGGCGAGTTTTTGCCTTCTTTTTGGTCGCTCAAAAAGAAGGTCGCCCGCCGGGGCGACGTCCCGGGGTGCGCCTGGCCAGCCGCAACATGCAGCCGGAGGCCCACCAATGCCTCTGATCGAACTGAAAAACGTCGCCCGCCACTATCAACTCGGCGAGATCGACGTCCCCGCCCTGGACGGCGTCAGCCTGGCCATCGAGGCCGGCGAGTTCGTCGCCATCATGGGCCAGTCGGGCTCGGGCAAGAGCACGCTGATGAACGTGCTCGGCTGCCTGGACAACCCAACGCACGGCAGCTTCGTCATCGACGGCAAAGACGCCAGCACCCTCGGCCCCGACGAACTCGCCGCGCTGCGCCGCGAGCGTTTCGGCTTCATCTTCCAGCGCTACCACCTGCTGCCCCACCTGGACGCGCGCGCCAACGCCGCCCTGCCCGCCGTCTATGCCGGCGTTGGCACCGGCGCACGCGGCGAGCGTGCCCGCGCGTTGCTGGAACGCCTGGGCTTGGGCGAGCGACTGCACCACCGGCCTAACGAGCTGTCCGGTGGCCAGCAGCAGCGCGTGTCCATCGCACGGGCGCTGATGAACGGCGGCCAGATCATCCTGGCCGACGAACCCACCGGCGCGCTCGACTCGGCCTCGGGCGCCGAGATGCTGCGCCTGCTGGAGGAGCTGAACCAGCGCGGCCACACCATCATCCTCGTCACCCACGATGCCGCTGTGGCGGCCCACGCCCGCCGCGTCATCGAGCTGAAGGACGGCAAGGTCGTCGCCGACAACGGCACGCCGGCCGGGCATGTCGCGCCCGCCGAGCTGCCCAGCGATGCGCCGCCCGTGAAGCGCAGCGCCTGGCCGGGCCGCTGGCTGGTGCAATGGCGCGAAGCGGTCGCCACGGCGCTGCTGGCGCTGCGCAGCAACCGGCTGCGCACCGCGTTGTCCATGCTGGGCATCAGCATCGGCATCGCGTCGGTGGTCAGCATCGTCGCGCTGACGACGGCGGCACGCGACTCCATCGAGAGCAATGTCGCCAGCATGATGTCCGGCCGCATCCCGGTCTGGAGCGGCAACCCCACGCTGCCGCCGGGCGTGCAGGCCAAGCCCTTCCGGCCCAACGAGATCGACTCGTTGCGCGCGCTGGACGGCGTGCGCGGCATCACGCTGAACCGGCAGATGCAGCTGACGGCCCACCACCGCTCGCGCGACGCCACCGTCCAGGCCGTTGCCGCCGATGCCAACACGCTCAAGGGCCGCAAGCTGAAGGTCGTGCAGGGGCGCTACTTCAGTGCGATGGATTTTGAAGCCCACAACCAGGTGCTGGTGCTGGACGAGAAGGCGCGTGACGCGCTCTTCAAGAAAGGGCAGTCGGCCATTGGCCAAGTGGTGTTGCTGCAGCTGGGCGGCGGCCCGGCAGCCGGGCAGATGGCCGCGCCGCCCTCGGCCGCCCTGCCCTTCACTGTCATCGGCGTTGCCGCCGCGGACGGCGGCGCCATCAGCTTCAGCGGCGGCATGAGCCAGCTCTACCTGCCCAACACCACCTTCGGGCGCAAGCTGGACGCACGCGCCGACGTCTGGAGCTTCGACGTGCAGCTGGACAACAGCGTGCCGCCGCAGCAGGTGCGCGAGCATGTCATCCACCGCCTGAAAGCCCTGCACGGCCGGGAGGACTTCAGCAGCTTCAACGCCGAAGAAGAGTTCCGCAAGTTCCAGCAGATCACCGGTGCGATGGCGGCCGTCTTCGCCGGCGTGGGCGCGATCTCGCTGCTGGTCGGCGGCGTGGGCGTCATGAACATCATGCTGGTGTCGGTATCCGAGCGCACCCGCGAGATCGGCATCCGCATGGCGGTCGGCGCGCGCCAGGGCGACGTGAGGCTGCAGTTCCTCATCGAGGCCGTGGTGCTGTGCTGCCTGGGCGGGCTGGTCGGCGTGGGCTTGAGCTGGCTCGCCGCGCAAGGGCTGAATGCGGCGCAGAAGGAAGTCGTCGTGGTGGTCAGCTGGGCGGCGTTGGGTGTGGCCTTTGCGGTGTCCAGCCTGGTGGGCCTGGTGTTCGGCACGCTGCCCGCGCGGCGCGCTGCCGCGCTGAGCCCCGTGGACGCCCTCGCTCGGGAATGACGAAGATGAAAACAACACTGACCTCGATGGCCCTGGCCGCAGCCCTGCTGCTGGGCGGCTGCGCCCACGGCCCCGTGGACAAGGTGCCGGACGTTGCGCTGCCCACCGCCTGGAGCCAGGCCGGCGGCGACGCCACGCCCGACTGGGCCGGCCTGTTGGACCCGACGCTGGCCGCGCTGCAGGCCCGCGCACTGGCAGCCAACCGCGACATCGCGCTGGCCGCCCAGCGTTGGAAGCGCGCCCAGTTGCTGGCCGACCAGAGCGCGCTGCGCTGGCAGCCCAGCGCCGGCCTGTCCACCAACGCCAGCCGCCCGCTGGAGACCCAGAGCACGACACGCAATGTCGACGTCGGCGGCGTCACCATCCCGGTCACCTCCTCCACCGGTGTGACCCGCAGTTATGGCGCCAACATCGGCCTGGGCTACGAGCTGGACCTGTGGGACCGCCTGGCACAGACGCAGGCCGCCCAGCGCGCCAATGCCGAAGCCGCGCGCACCGACATCGAAGCCGCCCGCTTGCTCATCCGCAGCCAGGTGGCCGAGGCCTACTGGAGCCTCGCCTCGCTGCGTGCCCGCCAGCCGCTGGCCGACACCCAGCTCGCCATCACCCGCGAGACGCTGGAGCTGACCCGCGCCCGCGTTCGCGAGGGCAAGCTGCTGCCCATCGAACTCGACAAGATCGCCGCCACCGTGCAGGCCGCCGAGAACCGCCTGGCCGACCTGGCGGCCGACACGCTGCTGCAGCGCCAACGCCTGGCCCTGCTGCTGGATGAACCGCTGCCCGGCCCGTCGCCCGATGCCGCCCTGCCCGCCAG
>NZ_JBQVNP010000083.1:0-23201 GCF_052436255.1 Roseateles sp.
TGGTCACCCTCAACCCAGAGCGCGACGAGGTGGTCAGCAGCGCGGCCACCGCTCCACATACTCAGCTCAAAGCTGCTTGAATCAGGCGACAACTATCTTGACGCGCGCCGACTGCTGGAATTAGCTTGATCTGCATGGCGCGCCTTCGCACACTCGCTGAAGGGCGACACACAATATTACGATGTGTCACGTCCGCTTGCAATGAACGACGCGTTGTGAGGCCTTGTCGCAGGGACTGCCAGCCGTACTGGATAAATCCACAGTTTCGACTTTTGCGTTTCGCTGGGATCAGAACCCGTCCGGCCAGCCTGAGCGTCACGCCATCTATGGCTCACTCACGCTAGATGCCGCCGATTAGGGCCGACCGATATAGAGCAAGGCAGCGTGCACTTGGCAGAGCCAGAATGCGCTCGAGGGGGGAGCCCAATGACAAAAGAAATGATCTTGGGAATGCTGCTGCTGGCCGTCGTTGCCGGCGCGGTGGCTGCCGTACTGAAGCGCGGGGGGCGTGCCAGGGTTGCGGGGGACATCCGCCCAAAGAAGCTGCTCACCGACCGCGAGCAGCCCATGTTCTACCGACTGATGCAGGCCTTCCCTGACGATGTGGTGCTCTGCCAAGTCGCGTTCTCGTCGCTGCTGACCGCCAAAGACCAGGCCACCAGGTCAACCTTCAACCGGAAGGTCGCCGACTTTGTCATCGCCACCAAGGCCTTTGAGGTCCTTGCCGTCCTCGAACTTGACGACTCCAGCCATCGTGGCCGCGAAGCGCAGGACAACAAGCGCGACGCGCTGCTCGAGCGCGCCGGCTACCGCGTCCTGAGGTTCAAGAACGTTCCCGACGTCGATGCCGTCCAACGGGCTGTTCGGCCATCCGCGCCGGGACAGATCCAACGCAACCCGCCCAGCCAGATCAGCAGAGAGGTCCAAGCCAATGGCTCGCCACGTCAATGATCACGACCTGACCCCGCTGCTCCATGCCGCCCAGCAATGGATAGCTAGCTGCCTGATCGAAGACGGGGCGCTGTTCGTCGAAGGCCGCGCGGTCTGGACGGCCGCGAACGCTGATCGGCTCCAACACTGTTTTGTTGACCGGCCGGATTCCGGCGATGACGACTTCTTCGTGAAACTCAAGCGTCAACTGGAGGATGCCGGTACTGAAGCGCAATGGCTGGCTGCCGAGATGATGTGGGCGCTCCAGTTGTTTGCATCCAACCTCGGGCAGGACGGCAAGCGCCGCGCCATCGTGAACATGTGGTCCTGGTCGGGTTCGCCTTTGGATGCGGGCCATCCCTTGCTCCGCAACGAGGTGCTGGTAGGCGTCGGATCTGGTGGTCAGGGCTTCCTGCAGTACCGCTGGCGGGAGCTGGCCTACTTGATCGCGCTGGTCCGCTCGTTGAAGGCCATGCAGCTAGACGCACGCCGTGCGGTGCTCACCGACTACGACCGCTTCATGGACTGGATGGAGTCCGTGCCACGCGACGGCGACCGGCAGTTCCGGCACATGCTGCGCTACTTCGCCTTTCCGGACCGGGTAGAGCGCATGACCTCCAACCGCGACCGTGTGGCGGTGCTGGAAGGATTTCAGGTGGCAACGGGTGCTGAACTTCGTCGCTGGAGCGACCGACAGCTCGACGAGGAGTTGTTAAAGCTTCGCCAAGGCGAGGAGGCCCGCCATCCAGGTCAGGTGCTGGACTTCTACGAGGGCGAACTGAGGTCGCGCTGGCGGAAGTCGGAGCAGGAAGCAGCGGCCCCACCCGCATCAGCACCCACGACGCACAAGGTGAGCGAAAACATGCCGGAGAGATCTGCGAGTGCGTCCGTGATCGCCGGCCCAGTGAACAAGATCCTCTACGGCCCACCCGGCACGGGGAAGACGTACTGGCTGCGCGAAAGGTTTGCCGAGTACACCGACGCACCCAACCAGGTCGACGAAGCCACCTGGCTGACTGAAACCCTCGCCGGCTATGGCTGGCGCTGCGTGATTGCGGCTGCACTCGCTGATCTCGGCCGCCCCGCGCGCGTGCCAGAGGTGCGTGACCACAAGTGGGTAAAGGCGAAGGCGCAGCAGCGAGGCCGGACCCTTTCAGGGGTCAACGCGACGCTCTGGGGCTACCTGCAGGAGCACACGCCGCCGTCCAGCACGACGGTGAACATCACCGTCCGCCGGGAGCCCTTCCTGTTCGACAAGCAGGAAGCCGGAGGCTGGCATCTGCTGAAAGACTGGCAAGACCGGGACGATGAGGCTGCTGAACTCTGGCGATTGCTCAAGGCTGGCCCGAAAGCCGCCACGGAACCGGTGCAGCGGTACAAGGTCGTGACCTTCCATCCCTCGTTCAGCTACGAGGATTTCGTGCGTGGCATCCGGCCAGTAGCCAACAGCGAGGACGGAACGACGCAGTTCCGGCTGGTGGACGGTGTCTTCAAGCAGATCTGCGACGAGGCCCATGCCAATCCTGGACAGCGCTATGCGCTGTTCATCGATGAGATCAACCGAGCCAACATCGCCAAGGTCTTCGGCGAGTTGATCACGCTGATCGAACCGGACAAGCGCGCGACTTTCGACGCCCATGGTCGGCTGGTGGCGGGGATGGCCGTCCAGCTACCGGGCAGCACGGACAGCGAGACCGCTGAGCGTCGCTTTGGCGTGCCGCGCAACCTCGATATCTACGGCACGATGAACACCGCCGACCGTTCCATCGCGCTGCTGGACGTCGCCTTGCGTCGGCGCTTCGAGTTCGAGGAGCGCATGCCGAGCTACTCGCCGAACGTGCTGTCGACTGACGTCGAGGGCATCGATGTGGGCAAGATGCTGCGGCGTATCAACGATCGGCTGGAGTTCCTGCTAGATCGGAATCACGGCATCGGCCACGCCTACCTCATGCACGCCAAGTCCCTGGTCGACATCCAGCGTGCGTTCGAGCGGCAGATCATCCCTTTGCTGCAGGAATACTTCTTCGACGACTTTGCCCGTGTCGGTCTCGTGCTGTCCACCACCGGTGAGCACTCTTTCGTCCACCAGGAGCCGCAGACCTTCAATCGCCTGTTCTCGGGTCAGCGACTGGACGGGCTGCCAGCCGAGCGCGCGCGTCACTTCATCACAGCACCTGGTAGTTGGACGGTCGACAGCTTCCGCGGTATCTACGAAGAGCGCAACGCCTGACCTTGGCTATGTCGACGTCCAAGCCGCTGGCTCGTGATCGCGTGCTCACCGCGCTGGAGCACCGGCCGTTGCCGATAACTGCGGACGGTGCTGGCTGGAGCCTCACACCGGCTGAAGCCGAGCGCCTCGCGCAGATCGGCGAACTGCGACCCGGTTTCTGCGAACGCGGCGCCCACCACGTCAAGCTTGCGCAGTACTGCGGCGTCGTCGGACTGGGTGATCGCGTGCTGGAGGTGCTGCCGAAGGTCGATGACACCGCGACCTCGGCAGAAGACTGCCGCGGCGTGCTGCTGCGCCTACTAAGCCGCACGGAACGCTTCGCACACTTCAAGCACCAGGCCACCGGCCAGCACCTGCGCCGTATGCCCCTGCTCGAGGTCTTCATTACAGCCTTCTTCGACAGCGTGGCCAGCTTGGTACGCGGCGGTCTGCTGCGTCAGTACCGGGAACTGGATGCCGAGCTCCAAGTGGTGCGCGGCCGCATCGACCTCGGTCGGCAGTTCGGCGCGCATGCCAACCGGCCGGATCGCCTGACCTGCCACTTCGACGAGTTGACGGCCGACAACGTCTGGAACCGCACGCTGAAGAAGGCCATCCGCTGTACGCGTGCCTGGATCCGGCGCGCCGACCTTCACCGGCGTTGGGTGGAGCTGATGGGGCTGCTGGATGTGGTCGACGACACGCGGCTGGTGAGCGCCGAACTGGAGCGGCTCCAGTTCAATCGCCAGGCCGAGCGCTACCGCACTGCAGTCGATTGGGCGCGGTGGATCCTGGAGATGCTGGCGCCTTCATTGCGTGCCGGCGTCCAACAGGCGCCCGCCCTGCTCTTCGACATGAACAAGCTTTTTGAATCTGCCGTCGCGGCAGAGGCCAGGCATCAGCTGCGCGGGAGTGCTGGTCTGTCAGTTGACACCCAGGACGGCTCGCGCTTCCTTGGCGCGTTGGTAGGCGGCGAGCGCGTCAAGGAGGCTTTCCAGTTGCGTCCGGACTTGGTGTTCAGGCAGGGAAGCGTGGTCATTGCCATCGCAGACACCAAGTGGAAGATGATCAGCGCAGATAGACACGGCCACCTGCTACCAAGTGGCCCGGACCTCTACCAGATGCATGCCTACGCCGCGGCGTTCGGCTGCCATGAATTGCAGCTGATCTACCCGTGGCACGCAGCGCTGGCGAGCACGCTTCCGTCAGAGATCCGACTCCCAGAAGTGCGGGGACGCTTTCCTGCACTGCGGGTGAACTGTATTGACGTGTACGACGACGAGATGAACCTGCTCATTGGGCGCTGGCCACACCGACTGAGCTAGCGGCATGCAGGGTCCTTGCAGTTGTTCGCCAGCGAAAAGGTCCGAGCGCACGCTCCTTGCCCCAAATCGAGCTTCCAGCTGGCTTGGGACACGCGACTCTCGAACTGTCGTGTGTCTGCCGGGGGGCAATGCCCCGACTGCCGTTGACAGTGCTTGGCGGTCCTATGTTGGCGCCGACAGACGCCGACCGAAGGGGGCCAAGTCGAGCAATTGATGATGGGCAAACCCGACCAGGCGGCTTTGTGGTGGCTACCTAACCGAGATGCGACGTTGCTACTCGAGGTTGATCTTTGCTGCCCCACCACACGCAGAGTGCTGCTTCACCATATTCGCCTGCTCGCGATGGTCGCCACGAACCAAGAAGAAGCCCGGCACGCCCATGTCTTGGAGACCGAACCGCAGCGCGGTCGTCGGCGGCTGAGCGAGGGGGTCCCAAGCGGAATACCGCTGCTTTAGCTGCTGATACAGCTCTCCCCTCTGCTCTTGAGTTACCGCAGTGGGGTACAGGCGCCGGATGGTCGTGACCGCCCAGCGCTGCTTCGTGTTTGACTCGGCCGCAACGGCCATCTTGATCGTCGTCGGGTGCCCCGATGAAGAAGTGAAAACTCCCTCAATCTCTTTGAAATCGCAGGCGACGTTAACGGCAGCCAAAGCGGAGAGGGCCAGACCATCGAACTTTCCCATCCAGAGATAGGGTGCGGCGGCATCTGGCAACCCTGGGTAAGTCGCGCGCAGTGACTTCAGCGTTAACGCATCAACCTGGACGGCACCGATCGGCTGGCCCTTGCCGCCCGGCCCATAAGGTGACATCGCACGCTCCCACGTGATGATTTTTCGCAGGTCCCCGATGCCATCGCCCAAGCAGACCTCAGCCACACAGGGAAAGCCGTTTTTCTCAACAGGCTGCGCCTTCACGCCTGTGGCAAGGCCTGACACACCGACGGCGACTGCGAGCACGTGCAACTTCAAGGCAAGGTAGGTCATCAACAAGTTCGACAGGAAAGTTCCAGGGCGCGTTCGGCCAGTCAGCCCTCGCATAGGCTAGCGAAAAGTGTCGCGTACCGCTGTCCCTACAGTTGGTAGCTTGATGCTGGCGTTGCGCTCGAGCGAGCGATTTCAGGGCGCGATTAGCCTGATCGCCGCCAATCGGTCGAAGCTGGGCAACTGCAGCAGAGAGGGGGGCTGGGCAACCGACGGAATTGCCCTCGGCCCTCGTGCAAACATTGCATGTCGCTGCCCGCGACCAAGAGCAGGATCTTGAGCAAGGCTTCAGCCAGGCCGCTCGTACTTGCGCAGCAATTCGACTGTGCTGAGAACGTAAGGGTTCGTTTTGTCGCAGACTCTATTGCGGCCTTGGCGGGTAGAACCGACCCAGACAGGGTGGGTGTCGCAGACTTTAGGGCCGGCTCCACTGGGCTTTCTTCCAAGCAGGCGTGTCGCAGACTTTATTGCCCGTGAACATTGGGCCCGGTAAACGGCGCAAGGATTGCTCACAGCTCGGTACGTTTGCTCGGAAGGACTGCCTAAAGTCGCGCCGATCCAAACCTTGAGAGCCCAACCAATGTCAAGACTGTCGCCCCTGATCGTTGCCACCAGCGTCCTGTTGCTGAGCGCTTGCGCCACCAAGGATTTCGTCAAGGAGACCGTCGCGCCGGTGCAGACCAGCGTCGACAGCCTCGGTAGCCGCGTGCAGGCGCATGACGACGGCCTCAAAACCTTGGGGGGCCGCCTGCAGGGCAGCGAGGGGCGCATCCAGGCATTGGAGCAGGAGGCTGCGGCGCGAGCCCAGGCCGCCGCCAACAGCCCCAAGCCGCCCGGCCTGCTGATGAGCACGCTGCTGACCGATGACAAGATCAAGTTCACCTCGGGCCGCGCCCAGCTCACGCCGCGGGTCATGCAGGAACTCGATCAACTCGTTGCCAAGCTCAAGGCGGACAACCAGCCGGTGTTCGTCGAGATCCAGGGCCACACCGACGCGACAGGCAGCGACGCTGGCAACCACCAGCTGGGCCTCCAGCGGGCCGAAGCCGTGCGCATGCACCTGGCCCGCGCCGGCCTGCCGCTGGCGCGCATGGCCACGATCAGCTACGGCGAATCCGCGCCACTGGCCGACAACAACACCCGCGAAGGCCGCGGCACCAACCGGCGTGTTCAGGTGATCGTGATGCGCTGAGCTCGGCAGCGCTCATCGGGCAACCTTGCAGGTCGGGGCGAGGGGGTGAAATGGGTCTGCCGATCCCTGGGGCAAAAGCTGAAATGATCGCGCTATCATTTTCGGACCTCGCAGCCCGGAAGCCCCTCATGAACGCATGCCCCAACGTCCTTCGGCGCTCCCTCCAGTGGCTGGCGCTGGTCACTGCGTTGGCGGGCTGTGCCGCGCCGCTGCCGCCCTCGCAGGGCGAGGGCTGGTCGGCCGCCTGGGGCACGGCCCTGCTGGCCCAGCCGGTGCCTCAGGCCGGTGCCGGTGCCGTGGCGCCGCTCTGGCGGCAGCCGATGCGCGACGTCAGCCTGCGCCAGGTCGTGCGCGTCAGTGCCGCCGGTTCGGTGCTGCGCGTGCGCATCAGCAATCTTTTCGGGAATGAGCCACTGATCATCGGCAGCGCCAGCGTGGCGCGGGTCAGTGCGCTGGAGCCGCAGCCCGTGTTGGACGCGGGCTCGCTGCGTCCGCTCAGCTTTGGCGGCCGCCGCGATCTGAGCGTGCCGGCAGGCGGCGAGGTCTGGAGCGACCCGGTCAAGCTGGCTCTGCCGGCCCTGGCCGATGTCGCCCTGCAACTGCATGTCGAGGCCGGGCCGAGCCAGGCGAGCGTGCACCCCGGCTCGCGCATTCGCAGCTGGGCCGTGCCCGGCAACCGTGCCAGGACCCTGGGCTGGCCCGACGCGGTGGCGCAGGAGGGCTGGTGGCATCTGGCGGCCATCGATGTGCACACGCCCAAACCGCTGCCGGTGCTGGTGGCGACGGGCGACTCCATCACGGATGGCTACGGCGTGCCGTCGGGCAGCTACCAGCGCTGGACCGACATGCTGGCGGCTCGCCTGGCCGCAGCCAAGCGCGACGCCGCCGTCATCAACACCGGCATCGGCGGCGGGCGGCTGCTGCGCGAAGGCCTGGGCCCCAGCCTGGTGTCGCGCTTTGATCGCGATGTGCTGGCGCGCAGCGGCGCCACGCATGCCCTCGTGCTGATCGGCGTCAACGATCTCGGCGTCAGTCATCGCGGTCGTGCGACGACGCCGGCGTCCCGGGCTGCGCTGCTGGCCGAACTGAAGGCGGGCTTTGCCGACCTGGCCGGGCGTGCGCGTGCGAAAGGCGTCTGCCTGATCGGCGCGACCGTCATGCCGTATGCCGGCAGCGGCTACTACGCGCCCAAGGCCGAGAACGAGGCCGATCGCCAGGCGCTGAACGACTGGCTGCGCGAGCCCGGCCGCTTCGACGCGCTGCTGGACTTCGACGCCCTGATGCGCGACCCGGCCAGGCCGACCCATCTGCGCGCCGTGGTCGACAACGACGGCCTGCATCCGTCGCTGGCCGGCTACCGTGTGATGGCCGAGGCCTTCCCGCTGGAGCTGCTCGACAGGCGCTGCGCGAAGGTCAGCGGCCCTTGAGCTGGCGCCAGGCCGCAAAGTCCGCGGCCACGTCGGCGTCGGTCGGCGGGTAGAGGCCCAGCACGCTGCGGCCGGCCAGCACCTTCTCCTGCACGTAGTCTTCGAACACCGTCATCTCGACGGCCTCGCTGGCGACCTCGTCGGCGATATGAGCCGGGATGACGATGACGCCCTCGGCATCGCCGACGACGATGTCGCCGGGGAAGACCGGCGCATCGCCGCAGCCGATGGGCTCGTTGATGGCGATGGCCTGGTGCAGCGTCAGGTTGGTGGGCGCGCTGGGCCGGCAGTGGTAGGCCGGGAAGGGGTATTTGGCGATGTCGGGGCTGTCGCGAAAGCCGCCGTCGGTGACGACGCCGGCCGCGCCGCGCACCATCAGCCGGGCGACGAGGATGCCGCCGGCCGAGGCGGCGCGGGCGTCCTTGCGGCTGTCGATGACGAGCACCGCGCCTGCGGGAATCTCCTCGACGGCCTTGCGTTGCGGGTGGTTGCGGTCCTTGAACACGCTGATGTCGTTCAGGTCCTCGCGCGCCGGCATGTAGCGCAGCGTGTAGGCCGGACCGACCATGTTGGGCAGGCCCGCGTTGAGCGGCCTGACGTCCTGGATGAACTGACCGCGAAGGCCACGCTTGAACAGGGCGGTGCAGAGCGTGGCGGTGCTCACGCCCAGCAGTTTCTGGCGGGTGTCTGGGTTCATGGCTAGTAGATGACCGGCTCCGGCACCGGGGCGCCAAAGCTGGTTTCAAGGAAGTCGAAGTCGCAGCCCTCGTGGGCCTGCAGGATGTGGCGGCCGAACATCCAGCCGTAGCCGCGCTCGTAGCGAGCGGGCGGCGGTGTCCAGGCGGCGCGGCGCGCGGCCAGTTCTTCGTCGCTGACTTCGAGGTGGATGGTTCGGCCCGGCACGTCGACCGTGATGAGGTCGCCCGTCTTCACCAGCGCCAGCGGCCCGCCGACGAAGGCTTCGGGGCTGCAGTGCAGCAGGCAGCCGCCGTAGCTGGTGCCGCTCATGCGCGCGTCCGACAGGCGCAGCATGTCGGTGACGCCAAGCTTCAGCAGCTTGGTCGGGATGGGCAGCATGCCCCACTCCGGCATGCCGGCGCCCTTGGGGCCGGCGTTGCGCAGCACCAGGATGTCGTCGCCCGTCACGTCGAGGTCGGGGTCGTCGACGGCGGCCTTCAGGCTCGGGTAGTCGTCGAAGACGAGGGCGCGGCCGCTGTGCTGCAGCAGGTGCTTGGCCACGGCGCTGGGCTTGATGACGACGCCGTCGGGCGCGAGGTTGCCGCGCAGCACGGCCAGCGCGCCTTCGGCGTAGATCGGGTTGTCGAGCGGGCGGATGACGTCGGCGTTGAAGACCTCGGCGCCGGCGATGTTCTCGCCCATGCTGCGGCCGTTGACGGTCAGGGCCGTAAGGTCCAGCTTGGTCGCCATGACCTTCATCAAGGCCGGCAGGCCGCCGGCGTAGAAGAAGTCTTCCATCAGGTAGGCGTCGCCGCTCGGCCGGATGTTGGCGATGACGCCGACGTGGCGGCTGGCCGCATCGAAGTCGTCCAGCGTGACGGGCAGGCCCGCGCGGCGGCTGATGGCCACCAGATGGATGATGGCGTTGGTGCTGCAGCCCATGGCCATGGCCACGGCGATCGCGTTGGCGAAGCTGCCTCGGCTGAGCAGCTTCGCCGGGGTCAGGTCCTCCCGCACCATCTGCACGATGCGCCGCCCGCATTCGGCCGACATGCGGATGTGGTTCGCATCCGGCGCCGGGATGCTGCTGGCGCCCGGCAGCGTGAAGCCGGCGGCTTCGGCGATGCCCATCATCGTGGCCGCCGTGCCCATGGTCATGCAGGTGCCGTGGCTGCGCGCGATGCCGGCCTCCATCTCGGCCCAGGCCTGGTTGCTCAGGCGGCCGGCGCGGCGCTCGTCCCAGTACTTGAAGGCGTCACTGCCGCTGCCCAGCAGCTGGCCGCGCCAGTTGCCGCGCAGCATCGGCCCGGCCGGCAGGTAGATGCAGGGCAGGCCCATGCTGAGCGAGCCCATCAAGAGGCCCGGCGTGGTCTTGTCGCAGCCGCCCATCAGCACGGCGCCGTCCACCGGGTGGCTGCGCAGCAGCTCCTCCGTCTCCATCGCCAGGAAGTTGCGATAGAGCATGGACGTCGGCTTGACCATGCTTTCGCTCAAGCTGATGGCGGGCAGCTCCAGCGGCCAGCCGCCGGCCTGCAACACGCCGCGCTTGACGTCCTCCACCCGCTGCTTGAAGTGGGTGTGGCACTGGTTGGCATCGCTCCAGGTGTTGATGATGGCAATCACCGGCTTGCCGATGAAGTCCTCGGGCGCGTAGCCCATCTGCAGCACGCGGCTGCGGTGGCCAAAGCTGCGGAAATCGTCTTTGGCGAACCAGCGCGCGCTGCGCAGGTCATCGGGCTGCTTGGTCATGCCTGGGCTTTCACGGCGTCGAACTCCAGCCGCATCATGCGACGCAGAGGCCGGCCAGGGCGCACGATGCAGCCCTGCTCGCACCATGCCGGCTGATTGGGCGCGTCCGGGAAGAACTGCGGTTCCAGGGCGATACCGGCATGGCGGACAAAGGGTTGGCCGTCGCGGCCGCGCGAGTTCTGCACGTAGTTGCCGCTGCAGACCTGCAGGCCGGGGTAGTCGGTGAAGAGGCGCATGGCCAGGCACCCGTCGGTCGACGTCAGCTCGGCCGCCGCCTGTTCGCCGCGCGCGGCTGCGTCGTCCAGGACCAGGCAGTGGTCGTAGCCGCTGCCCAGGCGCTGCTGCTCGCCCTGGCCCAGGCCGGCGCCGATGCGGCGGGGCTGGCGCAGGTCGAACGGCGTGCCGTCCACGGGCAGCACCTCACCGGTCGGGATCATGTCGGGCCGCACGGGCAGCATGCGGCCGGCGGCCACCTGCAGGCGATGACCGACGACGGGCCCGGTGCCGCCATCGAGATTGAAGTAGGGGTGGCTGGTCAGGCTGACGGGGCAGGGCGCCGAGCTGCGAGCGCCGAAATGCAGCGTGACCGTGGCGCGGGCCGGGTCGACTCGGTACTCGACCTCGGCATCCACATCGCCCGGGTAGCCCTGGTCGCCGGCCGGTGAATGCAGGGCCAGGCGCAGATGCAGCGGGCCGTGATCGACGGCGGTCCAGTGGCGGCGGTCGAAGCCGTCGGGCCCGCCGTGCAGCTGGTTGGCGCCCTCGTTGGCCACGAGCCGGTGCTCGTGCCCGTCCAGCGTGAAGGCGGCGCCGCCAATGCGGTTGGCAAAGCGCCCGACGATGGCACCGAAAAAACCCGGTTCAAGCCGATGGTCGGCCGGCGTCGCATGGCCGAGCATCACCTCGCGTCGGCTGCCGTCGGGCATGGGCACCAGGCAGGAAAGCCAACGGGCGCCGAAGTCGCTGACCTGGATCTGCAGCCCCTCGGCCGCGCCCAGCGTGAAGACCTGCGGGTTCATCGTGGTGTGTAGTCGAAATGGGAGGAGTCGGCCGTACGCGCCGCGCCGCTGGTGTCGAAGGCCAACATGCCGATGAAGGCACCCGTGAAGGAGCCATGCTCGCCGCGACCGCCCTCGTCGGAGATGACGCTGGCATCCAGCACTGGCCCGACCGGCTGCCAGCCCTGGCCCCAGTCGGCGAAGAACTGTAGTTTGACGCCGTCCACATCGGCCGCGAGTTGCACCGGGCCGTCGGCCGGCAGCGCGACAGGATCGCCGAGCGGGAACTGCAGCCGGTTGTCGGGCCAGTCCCCGGGGCAGGACAGGATGCTCAGCACGCGGCCCGGCCCGTCCTGCCAGGTGACGACGAGGGCGTGGAACTTGTGGCGGTTGTAGTAGTGCGCGAGCCCGGCCGCCTGCTGGTAGCTGGTGGGCTGGAAGGCCGAGAGCGTCGTCTCGGCGCGCAAGCTCGCGTCCTCCTGCCGGCGCGCCACCAGGCTTTGCTCGAACCAGCTGCCGACCGACTCGCGGCCGGTCAGGCGCAGGGCGCCCCCGGTCAGCGTGAACAGGCGCTCGGGCTCGGGCGTGCGCAGCCACTGGAACTCGGGCGGCAGCGAGGGGCAGTCGACAAAGCTGCGCCGCACGGCCTGGCGCGCGGTGGGCTCGATGCCGGTGAAGGGTGCCGGCACGTCCACGGCCGGCACCATGCCGCCGTGTTCGAGATAGAGCCAGTCGTCCTGGCCCCAGGTGCAGCGCTGGATGGCCGTCTCACGCCCGCGCGGCGAACGCCGCGTGCCGGGCAGCGGCCGGCCGCAAAGGTGGGCCAGGTAGACGCTGCCGTCGTCCAGCTGCACGACCTGACCGTGGCCGGCGCGCTGCAGCGGCGCGTCGGGCGCGTCCTTGCTGCTGACGACATGCTGCTGCGGGTGCGTCTCATACGGCCCAAGCAGCGCACGCGAGCGCGCCAGCGTCACCGCATGGCCATAGCCGGTGCCGCCCTCGGCCGTCATCAGGTAGTACCAGCCCCTGCGCTTGAACAGGTGCGGGCCTTCGACCAGGCCCAGCGAGGTGCCGCGGTAGATGTTGGTCACCGGCCCGACAAGCTGGCCCCGCTCCGCGTCCCATTCCTGCAGCAGGATGCCATCGAAGGCCGGCGCCTTCGGTTGGCCGCCGATGGAGCCGGTGCGGTGGTTCCACAGCATGTTCACGAACCATTTGCGGCCGTCGTCGTCGTGGAACAGCGAGGGGTCGAAGCCGGACGAGTTCACGTAGACCGGATCGCTCCACGGCCCGTCGATGGATGGCGCGGTCACGATGTAGTTGTGCGCATCCTTGAAGTTGCCCTCGAAGCGCTTGACGTCGGTGTAGACCAGCCAGAACCGACCGTCGGCATGGGACAGACAGGGCGCCCAGACGCCGCAGGAGTCGGGGTTGCCGCGCAGGTCGAGCTGGCTCTTGCGGCTCAGCGGGCGGCACACCAGCGTCCAGTTGACGAGGTCGCGCGAGTGGTGGATCTGCACCCCCGGATACCACTCGAAGGTCGAGGTCGCGAGGTAGAAATCGTCGCCGACACGGCAGAACGAAGGGTCCGGATTGAAGCCGGGCAGCACGGGGTTGCGGATCATGACATCGGCCTGCGGGGTGCGGGGCAACCCCTGCAGACAGCTAAAAAGGTTACGCTACCATAAAGCAAAACAGGAGCTTGCGTACTCAGGACAAACCTTCCTGATTGCGTAACCATTTCAGCTGTTCAGGGCGTCCAAGCGCCGGTCCGGAGACAACCCGATGATTTTCAGAAGTGCGGCCTTCAGGTTGCCTGCTGTGCTGCCGGCCTTGCTGTCCCTGCTGCTGTTCAGCGCCCCCGCCGCCGCATGCGACGCGCCCGTGTCGGTCTGCGCCCGTGACCCCGGGCGCGCGTTGGCATTGGTGCGCGCGAGCCAGCCGGCGGCGGTGTTCGTCGACGCCGGCGCTGACGCGGCCCTCAAGCACGCCAGTCGCAATTTCGCCGCCGACCTGGAGCGCGTGTCCGGTCGGCCGGCCGCGCTGCTGAACCGCATTCGCGACGCCGGGGCCGGGCTCGTCGTCATCGGCGTGGTGGGGCAGAGCGTCGTCATCGACGACCTGGTGGCCCGGCGCAAGCTCAAGCTCGACGAGCTCAAGGGCCAGTGGGAGGCCTATGCCCAGGTCGTGGTGGACCGGCCCTGGCCGGGCGTTGCCCGCGCCCTCGTTATCGCGGGCTCCGACCGGCGCGGCGCGGTCTTTGGCACCTACGACCTGTCGGCCCGCATGGGTGTCAGCCCCTGGGCGTGGTGGGCCGATGTGCCGGTGGCCAGGCAGCGCGACGTCTTCCTGACCGCTGGCGCTCGCCGCGACCAGCCCCAGGTCAAGTACCGCGGCATCTTCATCAACGACGAGGCGCCCGCGCTGAGCACCTGGGCCGAGAAGAAGTTCGGCGGCGCCAATTCGAAGATGTACGCCCATGTCTTCGAGCTGCTGCTGCGCCTGAAAGGCAACTACCTGTGGCCAGCCATGTGGCCGCCGCGCGCCTTCAATGCGGACGACCCGAAGAACATGGTGCTGGCCGACGAGATGGGCATCGTGATGGGCACATCCCACCACGAGCCGATGACACGGGCGCATGACGAGTGGCAGCGCTTCAAGGGCGGCCATTGGGACTACGTGAAGAACGCGCCGCAGCTGCGCGAGTTCTGGCGCGGCGGCATCCAGCGCATGATGGGTCGGCCCGACGGCAAGGCCTTCGACACGCTGGTGACCGTGGGCATGCGCGGCGACGGCGACGAGCCGATGAGCGAGGAGACCGCGACGACGCTGCTTGAGACCATCGTCAAGGACCAGCGCCAGATCATTGCCGACGTGACGCAGCAGCCCGCCGAGAAGACGCCGCAGATGTGGGCGCTCTACAAGGAGGTGCAGGACTACTACGACGCCGGGCTGAAGGTGCCCGACGACGTGCTGCTGCTGTTCGCCGACGACAACTGGGGGCAGATCCGTCGCCTGCCTGATCCTCAAAATTCGCCCGGCGTGAAGCGCCCCGGCGGCTACGGCGTCTACTACCACTTCGACTACGTCGGCGGGCCGCGCAACTACAAGTGGCTCAACACCAACCAGATCGAGAAGACCTGGCAGCAGATGGATCTGGCGCGCGAGCATGGCGCCGACGCGCTGTGGATCGTCAACGTCGGCGACATCAAGCCGGTCGAGTTCCCCATCCACTTCTTCCTCGACATGGCCTGGGCGCCCCAGCGCATGACGCCGGCGGCGCTGGCGGCCTACCCGAAAGACTGGGCGGCAGCGACCTTCGGCCCGGCGCACGCCACCGAGATCGGCGAGCTGGTCACGCGCTACGGCCAGTACGCGGCGCGGCGCAAGCCGGAGCTGGTGGACGCGAGCAGCTTCCGCCTCGGCGTGGTCGGGCCCGACTCGCTGGACGGCGGCGACTTCGGCCGCCGCATCGCCGAATGGGATGCGCTGGAGGCACGCGTCGTCAAGGTCAAGGCCGCGCTGCGGCCCGACCAGCTGGATGCCTACTTTCAGCTCGTCGAGCACCCGGTCATCGCGCTGGCCAACCTCTACCGCCTCTACTACGCGGTGGCCTGGAACCGCACGCTGGCCGCCAAGAACGACCCGCGCGCCAACGTCTTCGCCGACCGGGCCGAGGCCGCCTTCGCGCGCGACCAGGCCATCAGCGACCAGTACCACGCCATGGCCAATGGCAAGTGGGCCGGCATGATGCTGCAGGTCCACATCGGCTACACGACCTGGCAGCAGCCCGAGAAGAACATCATGCCGGCCGTCAAGCGCGTGGCGGGCTCGGCCGACGCAGCCACTGTGCAGCGCCAGCTGACCGCCCGCCCGGACGAGAGACGCGTCATCGAGGCCACGCAGTTCACCCGCGCCCACAGCGCCATGGGCCTGGCGTGGACGGCCATCCGCAACCTCGGGCAGCACCAGGGCGCCGTCATGGCGCTGCCGCAGGGCCGTGCCGCCACCAGCGTGGCCGACGACGTGCGGGTGGAGTACGACATCGACCTGCCCCAGCGTGGCGACTGGTCGTTGCTGCTGCACATGGCGCCCACCATCGACGTGCGCAAGTCAGGCGGCATCCGCATCGCCGTGGCACTCAACGATGGCAAGCCGCAGACGCTCAATCTCAATCTGATACCCACCGCAGGGGCCGCCGACACGCAGCCGCAAAAGGATTGGTCGCGTGCCGTCATCAACAACGATTTCGTGCTGCGCACCGACGCCGTCTCGCTGCCGGCCGGCAGGCACACCATCCGCGTCTGGCGCCTGGACGACAACGCCGTGCTGCAGCGCCTGGAACTGGTGCCCGTGGCGCTGGCGCCCAAAGCGGCGGCAGCGGCGGCAAAGCCGGCCGCCGAGAGCGGCCACTACCGCAACCTGCTGCGCGAGCTGCGCCCGGACGTCACCGAGGCCGACATCGACAGGAAGCTGGCCGGCTACTGGACCGCGCTGTTCGAGGGCGGCCAGGAGGAGCGCATCGTCTTTCCCGCCGCGCCCACGCCCGACGGCCCGGCGTCCTATGTGCTGGACGTCGGCAACAACGACGTGCGCAGCGAAGGCATGTCCTACGGGATGATGATTGCCGTGCAGATGGGCCGCAAGGCCGAGTTCGACGCGCTGTGGAACTGGACCTGGACGCATATGCGCTACCGCGCCGGCCCGCGCCAGAGCTACTTCCGCTGGCAATGCCAGCCCAAGGGCTGCGCAGTTTTCGGCAAGAACGCCGTGCCCGCGTCCGACGGCGAGGAGTACATGGCCACCGCGCTGCTGATGGCCGCCACGCGCTGGGGCAACGGTCGCGGCATCTACGACTACAACGCCCAGGCGCAGGAAATCCTGACCGCCATGCTGCACAAGGAGACGATGAACGGCGGCATCAAGGACGGCGCGCGCTCGATGTTCTCGCCCCAGCATGGCCAGGTGGTGTTCGTGCCGGTGGGCGACGCGGCCGACTTCAGCGATCCGTCCTACCACCTGCCGGCCTTCTACGAGATCTGGGCCCGCCGGGCCGCCAAGCCCGAGGACCGCAAGCGCTGGCGCGAGATTGCCGGCATCAGCCGCGCCTACTTTCAGAAAGCCGCCCACCCCAGGACCGGCCTGACCCCGGATTACGCGCATTTCGACGGCCGCCCCAAGGTGCTGGAAGGGCATGAGGACTTTCGCTACGACGCCTTCCGCACGGCGGTGAACTGGAGCGTCGACCAGGCCTGGTGGGGCAAGAACCCAGCGGCCATCGGCCTGAGCCACAAGCTGCTGAACTTCTTCGCTGCGCAGAAGCAGCCCTACACCCATCTCTACACGCTCGACGGCAAGCCGCTCAACGATGAGCCCTCCAAGGGTTTGATCTCCTGCAATGCCGTGGCCGCGCTGCTGGTCGACGAGGCGCAGGCGGCGCCCTTCGTCAACGCCTTCTGGGCGCTGGAGCCGCCCACCGGCCAATGGCGCTACTACGACGGCCTGCTGCAGTTCATGAACCTGCTGCACATCACCGGGCGCTTCAAGGCCTGGTGAAGCTGCGGTAATAAATCTCACGCCCGTGAGCTGTTGCGGGCTGCAGGCATCCCTAACATCCCGACCGCGCATCAGGGTGCGCGCAACTCAGGGGATGTGATGAAGAAAAACGCCTGCGGCCGTGCACGGCTCGCGCTGCTGACCCTCGTGCTGGCTGCCGGCCAGGCATTCGCGCAAACGCCGCCTGGGCCGCCTGGGCCGCCTGCGGCGCCCGCGTCCGTCCCCACGGGCACCGCCCGGCCGCCCTTCACCCTGCCGGACCCCGCCGAGCCCAAGCCCTTCGACAAGGTCATCACCGCCGAGGCCAAGACGCAGCAGGGGCTGTTCGCGGTCCACAGCCTCAAGAACAAGCTCTATTTCGAGATCCCCAAGACGCTGCTGGAGCAGCCGCTGCTGATGGTGGCCAACGCCACCGCCGTGCCGGCGGGCCAGGAGCATGTCGGGCGCGCACTCAACCAGAATGTGCTGCGTTTCGTGCTGCACCAGAACCGCGTGCTGCTGCAACTGGTGTCCCACAGTGCCGTGACCGCCCCCGGCAACGTGCTGGCGGATGCCGTCCGCCAGTCCCAGCGGGATGCCATCCTGGCGGTGTTCCCCGTGGAGGCCTACGGCAAGGGCGGCGCGCCGGTGATCGAGGTCTCGCGGCTGTTCGCGTCGGAGGTGGGCGACTTCAGCGCCAGGGCCCTGGTGCGTGGCTCGGTGGACGGCAGCCGCAGCTATGTCGAGAAGACCAAGGTCTTCCCGGGCAGCGTGCGGGTGGATGCCGTGCAGACCTACAACATCGCGCCCTTGCCCACGCCCACGCCCACGGTGCCGGGTGTCACGGTCGTGCCGCCGATGCAGCCCTCGCGCAGCGTGTCGATCAACCTGGCCTACAACATCGTGCAGCTGCCCGAGCAGCCCATGAAGCCGCGCCTGCACGACGATCGCGTGGGCTTCTTCAGCATCAGCCGCATGGACTTCGGCGACGGCCTGCAGGAGGCCCGCCGCGAGCGCCTCATCACCCGCTGGCGGCTGGAGAAGAAAGACCCCGCTGCGGCGATCAGCGAGCCGGTCAAGCCCATCGTCTGGTACATCGACAAGGCCACGCCCACCGCGCTGGTGCCCTATGTGAAGAAGGGCGTCGAGGCGTGGAACACCGCCTTCGAGGCGGCCGGCTTCAGGAACGCCGTGCAGGCCCGGCCCTATCCCACGCCCGAGGAGGACCCCGAGTTCGACCCCGAGGACGTGCGCTACAGCGTCATCCGCTGGGTGCCTTCGCCCATCGCCAATGCCTACGGCCCCCACCTGGCCGATCCGCGCAGCGGCGAGATCCTGAACGCCAACGTCGTGATGTTCCACAACATCGTGCAGCTGCAGCAGGACTGGTACGTGACCCAGGTCGGGCCGCTGGACCCGCGCGCGCGCAAGCTGCCGCTGCCGGACGACCTGATGGGCGACCTGGTCGCCTTCGTCGTCACGCACGAGGTGGGGCACTCGCTCGGCTTCCCGCACAACATGAAGTCCAGCTCGCTGTACCCGGTGCAGAAGCTGCGCGACCCACAGTGGCTCAAGACCATGGGCCACACGCCGTCGCTGATGGACTACAGCCGCTTCAACTATGTCGTGCAGCCCGAGGACGGCATCGACCCGGCGCTGCTGATCCCCCGCATCGGGCCCTACGACGTCTTCGCCACCCGCTGGGGCTACACGCCCATCCCCATCCCCAGCGCCGGCACGGCCGAGGAGGAGCGCCGCCAGCTCAACCTGTGGGCACGCGAGCAGGAGGCCACGCCCTGGCTGCGCTTCAGCGCGCCCAAGGCCGAGGGCGGCGACTTCGGCGAGAACGCCGAGGCCGTGGGCGATGCCGACGCGGTGACGGCCACCGGCCTGGGCCTGCGCAACCTGCAGCGCGTGATGAAGATGCTGCCCGGCGTCGTGCCCCAGGACGGCAAGGACGACCAGCTGCTGGAGCGCCTGTACCGCGCGGCCTGGCAGCAGTGGTCGCGCGAGATGGCGCATGTCGTGGCCATCGTGGGCGGCTACGACGTGCAGAACAAGCACAACGACCAGCCGGGTGCCATCGCCGTGCCGGTAGCGCGCGAGCGCCAGGTGCGGGCCGTGAAGTTCCTGGCCGAACAGGGGCTGGACACGCCGCCCTGGATGCTGGACGCGGCCATCGTGCAGCGCCAGGGTGCCTCGGAGTCGTCGCTGCCGCCGAGCATGAGCCAGCGCAGCCTGCTGCGCCAGCTGCTGGCCCCGTCGCGCACCCAGCGCCTGATGGCGCAGGAGGCCCAGCTCGGCGCGCGGGCCTACCGGCTGGAAGAGCTGCTGGCCGAGCTGCGCCGCAGCGTGTTCACCGAACTGGGCAACAGCGCGGCCATCCCGGCAGCGCGCCGCAACCTGCAGCGGCACTATGCCGACACGCTGGTCGCCCGTCTCGGCGGCTTCAACCCGCTGGGCCAGGACGATGGCGAGGCCGGCGTGAGGGCGGAGCTGCGCGAGCTCAAGGGCGTGCTCGGCGCTGGCGCGGCCCGTGGCGACCGCACGCGGCGCGCCCATCTGCAGAGCCTGGCAGACACCATCGACAAGGCCCTCGATCCGCGCTTCGCGCCGCCGGCCAACCCGGCGGTGGCGCTGCTTCGCCTCATCGGTCACCAGGCCGAGGGCGGCGCAGCGGCTGCGGCTTGCTGGCCGGGGCACGACCACGCGGCCGGCCACGCGGCGCCCCTGCCTCTTGACTGAACGTAAGTCCGGCAACGTCCTACAGCGGGGCTTGCGCGCCAGTTGCAAGGTGGAAGCGTTGCAACTCCCGGAGACTGCCATGCCCCGCGGTGACAAGTCGTCGTACACCGACAAGCAAAAGCGCCAGGCGGCGCACATCGAAGCCGGCTATGAAGAGCGCGGCGTGCCTGAGAAGGAGGCCGAAGCCCGCGCCTGGGCCACCGTGAACAAGGAGACCGGCGGCGGCAAGAAGTCGGGCTCGGGCCGCGGCAAGGCCGAGAACCACGCGCCGTCACGCAAAGGTGGGCGCCTGGGCGGCAAGGCGGCCGCCAGCCGCACGGCGGCCGAGCGCTCGGCATCGGCCAAGAAAGGCGCCGAGACGCGCAAGCGCAATGCAGCCGCCCGGGCGGCCGCGCATTGAGCCCGCCTGCAGGCGCTGCGGAGCGGCTGCTCAGCCCTCGGTGGTCATGGGCAGCCGCACCTCGAAGCGTGAACCCTCGCCCGGCCTGCTGTGGACCTGCAGGCTGCCGCCGTGGGCCCGCACGATGTCGCGGCTGATGAACAGGCCCAGCCCCATGCCGGGCGAGCTTCGCGCGGCCTCCAGGCGCTCGAACTGCTCGAAGATGCGCTGCTGGTCCTGCGGCTCGATGCCGAGGCCTTGGTCCGTCACGGCCAGCAGCGCCATGCCGTCGGCCGCCATGCCCACCTCCACCAGCACGGGCTTGCCCTGGCCGTAGCGCAGCCCATTGCTCAGCAGGTTGACGAGGACCTGCTCGATGCGGCCGTCGTCCCAGTCGCCGACGATGCCGGCGGCGGCCTGGACGTGCAATGGCACGTCTCGGTAGTGGACAGCGAAGTCGGCCACGGTGTGCCGCGCGAGTTCGCCCAGGTCGGTGCGGCGCCGGCGGATGGACAGCTTGCCGTGCTGGATGCGCGAGACGTCCAGCATGTCGTCGATCAGGCGCGTCATGCTGCGCAGCTGCCGCCCGTCGCGCCCCACCATGGAGTGCAGGCGCTCGGGGCTGAAATAGGCGAAGTCGCCTTTGCCCAGCTTGCCGCTGCGCATCGCGACGTCCAGCGTCATGACGCTCAGCGGCGTGCGCAGCTCGTGCGAGACCATGGACATGAACTCGTCGCGCACCGTCAGCGCGCGCTGCAGCTCGTCTTCGGTCTTGCGCAGGGTCGTCAGCAACTGCTCGTGGGCGGCGCGCGCGGCTTCGAGTTCGGCGACGTGGCGGCGCAGCTCGCGGCTCTTGCGGTGGAGCTCGGTGAAGACGCGCACCTTGCTCTTCACCGCATAGGCGTCCAGCGGCTTGAAGAGGAAGTCCACCGCGCCGTGCTCGCAGCCCCGGAAGGTGCAGCCGTGCTCACGGTCCGCCGCGCTGACGAAGACGATGGGCAGGTGCATGGTGCGCGAGCTGCCGCGGATCAGCTCGGCCAGCTCGAGGCCGGCCATGCCGGACCTCTGCACATCCAGCAGCGCCAGCGCGAACTCGTGCTCCAGCAGCAGCGACAACGCCTGCTCGCCCGACGTGGCGGCGTGCACCTCCAGCTGGTCGTCGCGCAACAGGGCCTGCAGCGCCAGCAGGTTCTCGGGCAGGTCGTCGACGATCAGCAGCTTGACAACGTCGGTGGCGGGGCGGCTCATGCGCTACCTCGCGGCGCACCGGGCGAGACAGCAGGTGCTGAAACGCCCGTCCAGGTGGCGTCCTGGAGAGGTTGGACGTGGCTGATCGGCAAGTTTTGCCGTCAAATCATCCGCGAGGCGGGAAGAAACGCCGCAGGCGTTCGACCGACAGCGGCTTGGAAAGCACATGGTCGATGCCTGCCCGCATGGCTTCGTCATGGGCATGGGAGCCGGTGCGGCCGGTCACGGCGATCAGCACCAGGTCAGGGCCATAGCGCGTGCGCAGGCGCTTGGACAGCTCGACACCGTCGAGGTCAGGCAGGCCCAGGTCCAGCAGCGCGCAGACCGGCTTGTATTCGTCGACGGCGATCATGGCGTCTTCCGCCGTGGTGGCGAAACGCACGCTGTAGCCGTCGTCCTTGAGCAGTTCGCTCAGGGCTTCGCATGCATCCAGGTCGTCGTCGACCAGAACGACGCGGATGTCCTCCTGCGGCATGATTTCTCCTTGTGTCCGGCGGGGCGTTTGGTTCACGCCGCAATGGCGCAACAAAGCAAGTGTGATGCCACCCGCCGGCGCTCCCGTCGGGGATGCCCGGTGAGGCCAGCGCCAACGTGGGGCGCTGCTCAACCCTGTCGAGCGCGAATCAGGTGTTCGAGCGCTTGCGTGTCGGCGATGAACTGCGCGATGCCTTCGGCCAGCTTGGCGCTTGCCATCACGTCTGCGGCCAGCGCGGTCTCGAACGCCGCCTGGGTCAAGGGCGGCGGCGGCGGGGTCACCTCGCCGGCAGGCGGCGCGAGCCGGCAGGGGACCGGCGTGGTCGTCTGGGCCAGCTCGGCCAGCAGGGCCGGGCTGATGGTCATCAGGTCGCAGCCGGCCAGGGCCACGATCTGGCCGCTGTTGCGGAAGCTCGCTGCCATCACCTCGGTGCGGATGCCGTGGCGCTTGTAGTGGCGGTAGATTTCATTCACCGAGCGCACACCGGGATCATTGGGCCCGGCCATCGCAGCTTCGTCCCAGCTGCCGCCGGCGGTCTTCTTGAACCAGTCGTAGATGCGGCCGACAAAAGGCGAGATCAGCTGCACGCCGGCGTCGGCACATGCGCGCGCCTGGGTCAGGCAGAACAACAGCGTCAGGTTGGTGTGGATGGCCTGCGCCTCCAACTGCCGGGCGGCCTGGATGCCCTGCCAGGTGGACGCCAGCTTGATCAACACGCGCGCCCGCGGCACGCCGGCGGCCGCATACAGCGCGATGAGGCGCTGGGCGGTGGCGACCGAGGCGGCGCTGTCGTGCGACAGGCGCGGGTCGATCTCGGTCGACACGCGGCCGGGCACGAGCTGGAGGATCTCCACGCCAAAGGCCACGAGCAGGTGCTCGGCCACGGTCGATGCGGCCGCGCCGGGGTGGGCCGCGACGGCCTGCTCCAGCAGCGGCCGGTAGCGCGGCTGCTGCACGGCCTTCAACACGAGCGACGGGTTGGTGGTCGCGTCCTGCGGGTTGAAGCGCGCGAGCTGGTCGAAGTCGCCGGTGTCGGCGACGACGGTGGTGTGGCGGCGGAGCTGTTCGAGGCTGTTCATGGGCATGGCGTGGCCTGCCGCGCCAGCGGCATCGCGCGGAGTTGGGGGTTCAGATGAACTCGCTGCGCAGCGCGCCGTACAGGCGCTGGAAGCGGGCGTGGCGGGGTTGCAGTTCGGCGGCGAGCTGGGCGTCGGGCTCGGCCACGCGGGCGATCTCGGGTGTGCGGCAGACCGCGTCGACGCCGCCGCCGCAGGCCAGCCAGGCCAGGCGGGCTGCACCGAGCGCGCCGCCGGCTTCGGCGCCGACGCCG
>NZ_JBQVNP010000084.1:0-23002 GCF_052436255.1 Roseateles sp.
GTCGTGAACAGCGATTCGCCGGTGATCAGCCGCTTGCCGGCGCCCAGCAGCTTGCCGAAGAAGCCTCCGCCCTGGTTGGCCGAGCCGTCACCGAACACCGTGTCCATGGCGATGTTGGCATCCATGAACATCATCGAACCGGCCTCGCCGATGGCCGCCTCGCCGGGGTCGAGCTCGACCTCGACGAACTGCATCTCTGCACCCTTGATCTCGTAATCCACCACATCCATGGCCATGCCAATCTCCTTCGCGTCCGGCTAAAAAACGGCCCGCATGATATCCATGCCGAATGACCGCCGGCCCGCGTCGGGGCCACGATGCGGCGCCGCCGGGCCAAAGAAAAAAGCCGGCTCGAAGCCGGCTCGTGGGGTCGGTGCGGTCCGACTTTCACCCCATGTGCATGCCGCCGTTGCATGAGAAATCGGCACCGGTCGAGAAGCCCGAATCCTCGCTGGCCAGCCAGGCGACGATGGAGCCGATTTCCTCAGGCTTGCCCAGGCGCTTCACGGGGATGGTCGCGACAATCTTCTCCAGCACCTCGGGCTTGATCGCACGGACCATGTCGGTGCCGATATAGCCGGGGCTGACCGTGTTGACCGTGACGCCCTTTGAGGCCAGCTCCTGTGCCAGCGCCATCGTGAAGCCGTGCATGCCGGCCTTCGCGGCCGAGTAGTTGGTCTGGCCGGCCTGACCCTTCTCGCCGTTGACCGAGCTGATCTGGATGATGCGGCCCCAGCCCTTTTCCACCATGCCCGGCACCACCTGCTTGGTGACGTTGAACATGCTATTGAGATTGGTGTCGATGACCGCGTGCCAGTCGTCCGGCGTCATCTTCAGGAACATGCGGTCCTTGGTGATGCCGGCGTTGTTGACCAGCACGTCGATGGCGCCATGCTCGGTCACCGCCTTGGTGAAGGCTTCGACGGTCGAGTCCCAGTCGGCGACGTTGCCGACCGAGGCGTAGAACTGATAGCCCAGCGCCTTCTGCTCATCCAGCCATTTGGTGAAGTCGCGGCTCGGGCCGCAGCCCGCGATGACCTTGAAGCCTTCCTTGTGCAGGCGCTGGCAGATGGCGGTACCGATGCCGCCCATGCCGCCGGTGACGTATGCGACTTTTTGGCTCATGGATGTCTCCTGTTGTGATTGAGTGAGGGTATCAACGTTCGACCGTCAGGGCGACACCCATGCCGCCGCCGATGCACAAGCTGGCAATGCCCTTCTTGGCGTCGCGCTTGACCATCTCGTGCAGCAGCGTGACCAGCACGCGGCAGCCGCTGGCGCCGATGGGGTGGCCCAGCGCGATCGCACCGCCGTTGACGTTGACCTTGCTCAGGTCCCAGCCCATTTCGTTGTGAACGGCGCAGGCCTGGGCGGCGAAGGCTTCGTTGATCTCCAGCAGGTCCAGGTCGGCGGGCTTCCAGCCGGCGCGCTCCAGCGCGCGCTTGGCGGCGGGCACGGGGCCCATGCCCATGTAGGCGGGGTCCAGGCCGGCTGAAGCGTAGGAGGCGATGCGCGCCAGCGGCGTGAGGCCAAGCGCGGCAGCCTTGCTGGCGGTCATGACGACCACGCCGGCGGCGCCGTCGTTCAGGCCCGAGGCATTGCCGGCCGTCACGCTGCCAGCCTTGTCGAAGGCGGGGCGCAGGCCGGCGAGGGCTTCCGCGTTGGACTTGCGGTTGATGAACTCATCGGCGGCGAAGACGACGGGGTCGCCTTTCTTCTGCGCAATGCTGAAAGGGACGATCTCGTCCTTGAAGCGGCCGGCGTCCTGGGCCGCGGCGGCCTTCTGCTGGCTGCCCAGCGCCAGCGCGTCCTGTTGCTCGCGCGTGATGCCGTACTTCTTGGCGATGTTCTCGGCGGTGATGCCCATGTGGTACTGGTTGTACACGTCCCACAGGCCGTCGACGATCATGGTGTCGATCAGCTTCCAGTCACCCATGCGCTGGCCGTCGCGGGAGTTCGGCAGCACGTGGGCGCTCAGGCTCATGCTCTCCTGGCCGCCGGCAATGATGATGTCGCTGTCACCGTCACGGATGGCCTGCGCGGCCAGCATGACGGCCTTCAGGCCCGAGCCGCAGACCTTGTTGATGGTCATGGCCGGCACCGCATGCGGCAGGCCCGCCTTGACGACCGCCTGGCGCGCCGGGTTCTGGCCGACGCCGGCCGTCAGCACCTGGCCGAGGATGACCTCATTGACCTGGTCGCTGCTCAGCCCGGTGCGGCGCAGCAGGTCCTGGATGACGGCCGCGCCCAGTTCGGTGGCCGGCGTCTTGGCGAGGGTGCCGCCGAACTTGCCGATGGCGGTGCGCGCTGCGGCGACGATGACGATGTCTTCTTTGCTCATGGATGTCTCCTTAAAAACGATCAGGCTTTGACCTTGACGTAGCGACCGGGCGCGGGCTCGATCGCCTTGTACTTTCGATTGCCCGGCACCTTGGGTGCGGGCTTGCTTGGGCCGGCATGCGAGGCCAGCCAGGCCGACCAGTCCGGCCACCAGCTTCCCGGGTGCTCGGTGGCGTTGCTGAGCCAGGCCTCGGCGTCCGCGGGCAGCGTCGCGCCCTTGCCGATCCAGTGGCTTCGCTTGCCCTTGGCCGGCGGATTGATGACGCCCGCGATATGTCCCGAGGCCCCCATCACGAAGCGCTTCTTGCCCGTCAGCAACTGGGTGCTGCGGTAGGCCGCCTGCCAAGGCACGATGTGGTCCTCGCGCGAGCCGTAGATGTAGACCGGCGCGTCGATGGCGCCCAGGTCCAGCTTCTCGCCGCAGACGGTCAGCTTGCCCGGCTGCTTCAGTTCGTTCTGCAGATAGGTGTGGCGCAGGTACCAGCAGTACATCGGGCCGGGCAGGTTGGTCGAGTCGCCGTTCCAGTACAGCAGGTCGAACGCTGGCGGCGCCTCGCCCTTGAGATAGTTGCCCACGACGTAGTTCCAGACCAGGTCGTTGGGACGCAGGAAGCTGAAGGTGGTGGCCAGTTCCTGCCCGTGCAGCAGCTGCGGGCCCTTGGGCGAATCAGGCCCTAACGTCGCTTCACGCAGACGCACCATCGCCTCGTCGACAAAGATGTCCAGGATGCCGTTGTCGGCAAAGTCCAGCAGCGTCGTCAGCAGCGTCAGGCTGGCGGCCGGCTGTTCGCCGCGCGCAGCCAGCACGGCCAGGGCCGTGGCGAGGATGGTGCCGCCGACGCAAAAACCCAGGGCGTTGATCTTGTCCTGGCCGGCGATTTCCTGCACAACGCGGATGGCGCGGATGGCGCCCTGCTCGATGTAGTCATCCCAGGTCAGGTGCTGGATGGACACGTCCGGGTTGCGCCAGCTGACGACGAAGACGCGGTGGCCTTCAGACACGGCGTAGCGGATCAGCGAATTGTCCGGCTGCAGGTCGAGGATGTAGTACTTGTTGATGCAGGGCGGCACCAGCAGGAAGGGCCGTGCATGCACCTGGGCGGTGAGCGGCGCGTATTCGATGAGCTGGAAGAGATCGTTCTCAAACACGATGCTGCCGGCGGTGGTGGCGACGTTCTTGCCAACCTCGAAGGCGCTCTCGTCCGTCTGCGACACATGGCCGCGCTGCACGTCGTCCCACAGATGCTGCAGGCCGCGCGACAGGGTCTCGCCCTTGCTGTCCAGCGCGAGCTTCTGGGCCTCGGGGTTGAGCGCGAGGAAGTTGCTCGGCGCCACGGCATCGACGAACTGCTGGACGGCAAAACGGATGCGCGCCTTGGTCTTATCGTCGGCGTCGACGGCCGAGGCCATCCTGGACAGGGTCTGCGCGTTGAGCAGGTAGAGCTGGCTCATGAAGCTGGCGGCCGGGTTGGCCCGCCATTCGGGCGCGGCAAAGCGGCGGTCGCCGATGGCGGGCACCTCGCCCTGGCCCAGCGAGGTGTTCCACAAGGCCGTGGCTTGCTTCAGGTAGTCGGCCTGCAACTCGGCCAGTGCGGTGGGGGAGATCTGCGGCAGATGAGCCATCTGCTGCATCAGGTCCGCGAAGGGCTGGCCCTGCGTTGCGGGCGGCGCTTCGTTCTTCTTGCGAGTGACCATGTATTCCTCGGAGCTACCGCATCAGCGGTGTTGTCTCGGCCTGTTGCAATAAGCTTGCCACATCCCGCCGACCCTGCTTTGTAACCGCACGCGCTGACGTGCCAGTGACACCCCCGCCATGTACCTCGTCGCAATCGCCTGGGCCTATGTTGCGCTGATGATGGCCGCAGCCGAAGCCGTGAGCCCGCAGGGCTCGCTGTTCGGCGCCTTCGTCACGCTGCTGCTCTATGGCGTCCTTCCTTTGGGCCTGCTCACCTACATCCTCGGCACGCCGGGCCGCAAGCGCCGCCGCCGTGCAGCCGAACTCGCCGCCGCATCAACTCCGGAGGGCGATGCAGGCAGCCATGCGGCCCCGGGCCCGCCCGAGGGCCTCGCCCCGGAACGAGAAGAAAAGTGAATCATCGGTCAGGGTGCACCAGTTGCCGCCGCTAATTTGGGTGACATTGACCGAGATCAATCTTTCTCGAGCCAGCAAGGGCAGGTCAACGCGCCAGCGGGGCGCGGGATTGGGGCGGTAAAGAAAGCCCGGCTGATCGCGCTCGATGGGCTCGCGGCCCAAGGCAGCCACGACCTCGGGGCCGACCTCGAAGGCCGCCGGGCCGATGCAGGCGCCCAGCCAGGCCTTCACGTCACACGGCTCGCAGCCGGCGGCCTCGCAAAGCTCGGCGACCGTATTTTCCAGTACACCGGCCGCCAGGCCGCGCCAGCCCGCATGCGCGCCGGCCACCCCACCGGGCGCGCAGAACAGCACCGGCAGGCAATCGGCCACCAGGATCGCAACGGCCAGTCCGGGCTCGGTCGACACCGCAGCATCGGCCTGCGGCGCGTTGTCGTCATGCCAGTCGGCGCGCAGACGCACGACAGCGGCGCCGTGGACCTGGTCGAGGAACACCGGCCGCGCGCCGAGCAGGCCCGCCAGTCCGGCGCGGTTGGCCCGCGCCTGCGCCGGGTCGCCGGCCTTGCGGCCGAAATTGGCGCCCAGTGTCGTCATGAAGGCCGTGGCCTCAGGCCAGCCGGGCCGCAGCCAGTGGGTGGGATCAAGCGGCATCGGGACAGACGCTGGGGTGGGTGTTCGCGAAGGCGGGCAGGGCCAGGCAGGCGGCGTTGACGCGCATCACCGTGGGATAGGCCTCCAGCGGGCATTCGAAGCGCTCGGCGTTGTAGATCTGGGGCACCAGCAGGCAGTCGGCCAGGCCCGGCGCGTCGCCAAAGCAGAACTGACCCGCCGTCTGCGCCAGACGCTGTTCGACGACGGCAAGACCTGTCGCTACCCAGTGGCGGTACCAGCGGTCGATGGCCGCCTGCTCCTGGCCCACCTCGTTCTTCAGATAGCGCAGCACGCGCAGGTTGTTGAGCGGATGGATGTCGCAGGCAATGTCCTGGGCCAGCGCCCTCACCTGCGCCCGCGCCAGCGGGTCGCGCGGCAGCAGCGGTGGCTCGGGGTGGGTCTCGTCCAGGTACTCGAGGATGGCCATGGACTGGCTCAGCCAGCGGCCGTCGTCCAGCACCAGCGCCGGCACGAGGTGCGAGACCTGCTGGTTCGCAAAGGGTTCGGCGAACTGCTCGTTCTTGGCCAGGTGGATGGACGCATAGTCGTAGCCGAGGCCCTTGATCGCCAGGCCGATGCGCACACGCCACGACGCCGACGACCGAAAGTAGTTGTAGAGCTTCATGGTCAGCCATTTTGCGGCCTCTAAACTGGCTCGCATGCCTTTGCCGAGCCGCTTCAAACATTGCCCCCACTGCGGCTCGGCCGTGGACTACCGCGTGCCGGCCGACGACAACCGCGAGCGCGCCATCTGCGCGGCCTGCGACAGCATCCACTACCAGAACCCGCTGAACGTCGTCGGCACGCTGCCGGTCTGGGAGAAAGACGGCCGCGTGCTGCTGTGCCGCCGCGCCATCGAGCCGCGCCATGGGCTGTGGACGCTGCCGGCGGGTTTCATGGAACTGGGCGAGACGACGGCCCAGGGCGCGCTGCGCGAGACGCACGAGGAGGCGGGCGCCGACATCGAGATGGGGTCGCTGTACACCCTGCTGAATGTCGTGCGCGTCGGCCAGATCCACCTCTTCTACCTCGCCCGGCTACGCTCGCCGGATTTCAAGCCCGGCCCTGAGTCGCTGGAGGCGCGGCTATTCAGCGAAAGCGAGATCCCCTGGGACGAGATCGCCTTCAAGACCACGCGCGAGACCTTGCGCTGCTTCTTCGAAGACAGGCGCGCCGGGCGCGGTTTCGGCCTGCGCGAATTCGACATTCCTTGATCCTTGCGCCGCCGGCGCGCATCATCAGCCCATCTCCGACAACAGGAGGCTGAGCATGTCGACACGACGCGCGTGCTGTCAGGCGGGGCTGGGCTGGATGGCCGGGCTGGGGTTGGCGCCACCTGCCCGTGCGACGCCGCTGCGCGCCGTGGGCTCGCAGTTCGCGCGCATCTTCGAAGGGTCCGAGGGACAGGCGCCCAAGGGCTTGGCGGTGGACCTGCTGGGCCAGCTCTTCGGCGACAGCCTGCGCTGCGAATGGCTGCCATGGTCGCGCGCGCAACTGATGGTGGAGCAGGGCGAGGCCGACATCCTCATCGGCCCCTACCGCACGCCCGAGCGCGAAGGGCGCATGCTGTTCAGCGTGCGCTCCTTCTATTCCGACGCCATGGTCTGGTATGCCCGCCGCGGCGAAGAGGCGCGCTGGAGCGGCGAGTTCGGCACGCTGGCGCAGACGCCGGTGGCGGCCGTGCGGGGCTGGGCCTATGGCAGCCGTTTCGAGCGCATGAAGACCTCGATGAACCAGCTGACCTGGGTGCAGAGCGTCGACGCCGGACTGCTGATGCTGACCAAGCGTCGCGTCGAGCTGTTTGCCGCCAATGATCGCAACTGTCAGCCCGTGCTGCAGCGCCTGAACCTGACCGACGCGGTGGCGCGCTGCTCGCCGCCGCTGGACGTGCTGCATGGTCATATGGCCTTCGCCCGCAGCGCCACGGGAGAGGAACTGTCGCGGCGGTATGACCGGGCCTTCGAGCAGTGGCTGCGCACCGGCTCGGCGACCGAGCTCTACCGGCGCTGGGGCGTGGAGCGGCCTGTTACGCCGTCGTAGGCGCCACCGATGGCGTCCGACGCGCCGAGCTGGCTTACAGTCACGACGACGCGCGCTGCGCCGCCACGGCCCGGCTTTCATTCCAACGACACCACGCCGCACCTGGGCGCGACCTTGCCCCCCGAGTGAGCACACGCCGAGTTATCGAGGACGATGTCAGGCGGTTTGTCCTGACCAGTGTGCCGTCCGTCCCGTATGCGGAGGCGGTGCTGCTGCTGCGGCTGCATGCCGACCAGGCGCACACCGGGAGCGATGTCGCAAGGGCGCTGTACATCTCCGAACGCGCAGCCCTCGACCTGCTGCAGGTGGCCCGCGAGGCCGGCGTGTTGGAAGAGAGTGCGGTCGGCTATCGCTATCGACCGCGTGACGAACAGCTCGCCAAGGCCTGGGACCAGTTCGCCGACTGCTATGCGGCCAATTTGATCGGCGTGACGCAGATCATCCACAGCGCCACGCACAAGAGCGCTCACCTGTTCGCCGATGCCTTCAAGCTCAGAAGGGAGCCTTGAGTTGGACAAGCTGATCTACACCCTGTGCGCCATGACGGCGCTGACCTGCACCTGGCTCCTGTTGCGCGCCTACGCTCGCAGCCAGGCGCGGCTGCTGCTGTGGAGCGGGCTGTGCTTTGCCGGGCTGACCGCGAACAACGTGCTGCTCATCCTCGACCGGGTCGTTTTCCCCGACATCACTCTGTTGCCGGCGCGGTTGGTGCTGGGCCTGGTATCGGTCTGGGTGCTGGCCATCGCCCTCATCATGGAGAAGGAAGGATGAGCAACGACCTGGTGGCAGCCACGCTGGTGGGCGGCATCGCGGCGGGCTGCTTCGTCGTGGGCCTGGCCTTCCTGCGCTACTGGCGCAGCACGCGGGACCGCTTCTTCCTGTTCTTCATGTTGTCGTTCTGGATCGAGGCCGCCAACCGCGTGCACATGGCGATGACGGCCTCATGGAACGAAGGCGACCCCGTGCACTACATGGTCCGCCTGCTGGCGTATGCGCTGATCGTCGTCGCCATCTGGGACAAGAACCGCCCGCGGCGGCCCTGATCCGGGTCAGCGCCCGCCCAGCACGCGGGCGGGCAGCATGACGACGGCGCGCAGCAGCCCGAAGACGCCGTCCACCGCGATGCCCAACAGCCTGAACGGCAGCGCGACCAGCCAGACCAGCGGCCATAGCAGCAGCGCCAGGATGGCCAGCGGCCAGCAAACGACGAACAGGAGGCACCAGAGCAGAAAGCCGAGCATCGACGGACTCCTTGGAAGGACAACGCCGTCACGGTAGCGACGCGGCCCACACGCCGCACTCGGCTTGTGACGAAGCGTCGATTGGCCCAGACGGGCCGTCAGACCCGCTGACGGCCGGCCACGTAGCAGGCCGACAGGTTGCGTTCGTCGGCCAGCGTCATCCAGGCGAAGACGCGCTCGTGCAGTTCACGGGCCACGGCATCGCGCGCCTGGGCGACCGGGCCCATGGCCCAGTCCCAGACGCAGATGTCGGCCATTTGCCCCACGCCCAGCCCTCCGATCTCGCCACCCAAATGCAGCGCCTGGGCCGCACCGCGCGTGGCCGCATGCAGCGCCGTCCAGGCCGTCAGCCGCGCGCCGCGCAGGGCCTGCACCTTGTAGGCGTCCTGCATGTTGCGCGGCAGGCTCAGGGACGTGCCGCCACCGACGTCAGACGCCAGGCTGACATTGAAATCCGCGCCCGGCCAGTCGAACAAGCCGCTGCCGAGGAAGAGATTGCTCGACGGGCAATGCGCCACCTGGGCGCCGCGGTCCTGGATCAGGCGTTTGTCGGTCTCGTCCAGCCAGATGCCGTGGGCCAGCACGGCGCGCTCATGCACCAGGCCGGCGGCCGCGTAAACATCGAGGTAGCTGCGCGCCTGTGGGAAGAGCCGGGCCACCCAGTCGACCTCGGCGCGGTTCTCGGCCACGTGGGTCTGCATGAAAAGGCTGGCATCCGCCCGGCACAGCGCGCCGGCCATGGCAAGTTGCTCGGGCGTGCTGGTGGGCGCAAATCGCACCGTCACGGCGTAGGCGAGGCGGCCCCGGCGGTGGAAGCGGTCGATCAGGTCGATGCAGTCCTTCTCGGCCTGCGCCACGTCGTCCCGAAGCCCGTCCGGCGCGTGGCGGTCCATCAGCACCTTGCCGGTGATCAGGCGCATGCCGCGTGCGTCGGCGCTGTCGAACAGCGCCTCGGCCGAGACCTTGTGCACCGTTGCGAAGACGACCGCCGAGGTCGTGCCGCTGGCCAGCAACGCGTCCAGGAACACCTCGGCGCCGGCATGGCTGCGGGCCGGGTCGGCAAAGGCGCATTCGCTCGGGAAGGTGTAGCGCTCCAGCCAGTCCAGCAGCTCCGTGCCATAGGAGCCGATGACTTCCAGCTGCGGGCAATGCACGTGGGTATCGATGAACCCGGGCATGACCAGCTGGCCGGCATGGTCCTTGCGCGGCCAGCTTTCATCCGGCGCCGCAGCCTGGCGGCCGACGATGCGGCCGTCCTCGATCAGCAGCCAGTGGTCGCGGTCGAATCGCACGGCCGGTGAATCGGTCTCGCCCCAAACCGGGGCGCCCGTGAAGTCCAGCAGATCGCCCCGCAAGGCCCATCGACGCGCGCTGTCAGTCAATTTTTCCTGGTTAGTAAAACTCATATGGCAATTCTGAGGCAACGCTCGACAATCGGCGTCAGCATGAATACCCGACAAGATCCACGCCCCGTTCGCTTCTTCCACCACGGCGAGGTCGTCGAAGTGACCGACCTGCCCGCGACGACGACGGTGCTGCAGTACCTGCGCGAACACGCCGGCTGCACCGGCACCAAGGAAGGCTGCGCCGAGGGCGACTGCGGCGCCTGCACCGTCATCCAGGGCGAGCTGGATGGATCGGGCCAGCTGCAGCTGCGCAACGTCAATGCCTGCACCCAGTTTCTGCCCACGCTGGACGGCCGCGCGCTGCTGACCGTCGAAGACCTGGGCGGCCCCGCGCAGCTCAGCCCCGCGCAGCAGGCTCTGGTCGACTGCCACGGCTCCCAATGCGGCTTCTGCACACCCGGCTTCGTCATCAGCCTGACCACCTGCTACGAGGCCCACCAGGCCGCCGGCACCCGGCCCACGCGCCAGCAGCTGGCCGATGCGCTGGCGGGCAACCTCTGCCGCTGCACCGGCTACCGGCCCATCCTGGACGCGGGCGAGCAGATGTTCGACATGCCGGCCCGCTGCCTGGACCGCGCGCCCATTGCGCAGGCGCTGCAAGCCCTGGCCGCCGACGAGCCGCTGGACTATGGCGCGGCCGGCGCGCGCTTCCATGCGCCGCAGAGCATCCCCGACCTCGCCCTGCTGTGCGAGACCCATCCGCAGGCCACGCTGCTGGCCGGCTCCACCGATGTTGGCCTGTGGGTCAACAAGCAGTTCCGCGATCTCGGCGACCTCATCTACACCGGACGCGTGGCGGCGCTGCGCGAGATCCGGCAGCAAGACGGCGGCCTGTGGATCGGCGCCGCGGCCTCGCTGGAAGACAGCTGGGCGGCGCTGACCGCCGCTGTGCCGCGCCTGCGCGAGCTGTGGCTGCGCTTCGCCGCGCCGCCGGTGCGGCATGCGGGCACGCTGGGCGGCAACATCGCCAACGGCTCGCCCATCGGCGACGGCGCACCGGCGCTGATCGCGCTTGATGCCGACGTCATCCTGCGCCGCGGTGCCGGCCAGCGCCGCCTCAAGCTGCAGGATTTCTACCTCGACTACATGAAGAAGGACCTGCAGCCCGGCGAGTTCATCGAGGCGCTGCACGTCCCGCTGCCGTCGCCCGACTGGCGCTTGAGTGCGCACAAGATCGCCAAGCGGCATGACAGCGACATCTCGGCCGTCTGCGCGGTGTTGGCAATCAGGCTGGACGCCGGGATCGTGGAGGAGGCGCGCTTGGCCTTCGGCGGCATGGCCGCCACCGTCAGGCGCGCGGCTGCGACCGAGGCCGCCGTCGTCGGCCAGCCGTGGAGCGAAGCCACCGCGAAGGCCGCGGCCGCCGCCTTGCCGCAGGATTTCAAGCCGCTGAGCGACATGCGTGCGTCGGCCGACTACCGGCTCAAGGTCGCGCAGAACCTGTTCACCAAGCTGTGGCTGGAGACCGCCGGCGCCCACAGCGCGCCCATCGGCATCTGGCCGTCCCTGCAGGAGGTGCCGGCATGAACAAGCCCGAAGCCCTTCCCGCCGCCGAGGCCGTCGTCGGCACGTCGGCGCCGCATGAATCGGCCCACCTGCACGTCCGCGGCGCCGCGCCCTACATCGACGATCTGCCCGAACCGGCCGGCACCATGCACGCCGCGCTGGGCCTGTCGCCCCTCGCCCACGGCCGGCTGACCGGCATCGACCTGGCGCGCATCCGCCGGATGCCGGGCGTGGTCGCCGTGCTCAGCGCCGCCGACATCCCTGGTGAGAACAACTGCGGCCCGCTGCTGCATGACGATCCCATCCTGGCGGCGAGTGAACTGCGCTATGTCGGCCAGCCGGTGTTCGCCGTCATCGCGACCAACCGCGAGCTGGCGCGCCGCGCGGCGGGCCTGGCCAGGCAGGTCATCCAGGCCGAGCCGCTGCCACCGGTGCTGACTGCGTTGGCCGCGCATGCTGCCGGCCAGCATGTCCTGCCGCCCATGCACCTGACGCGCGGCGAGCCGGCGGCACACCTCGCCCATTCACCGCATCGGCTGCAGGGCACGTGGAGCCTGGGGGGCCAGGAGCAGTTCTACCTGGAAGGCCAGATCAGCCTGGCGCTGCCGCAGGAGGGCGGCGAGGCCCTGCTGGTGCATTGCTCCACCCAGCACCCCAGCGAGATGCAGCAGCTGGTTGCGCACGCCGTCGGCTGGCAGGCCCATCGCGTCGCCGTGCAATGCCGGCGCATGGGCGGCGGGTTCGGCGGGAAGGAGAGTCAGTCGGCGCTGTTCGCCTGCATCGCCGCCATCGCCGCGCTGAAGCTCAAGAAACCGGTCAAGCTGCGCGTGGACCGCGATGACGACTTCCTCATCACGGGCCGGCGCCACGGCTTCGACTACCGCTGGGACGTCGGCTTCGATGACCAGGGCCGCGTGCTCGCCGTCGACATCGACCTGATCGCCAATGCCGGCCACAGCGCCGACCTTTCCGCGCCGGTGATGGCCCGCGCGCTCTGCCACTTCGACAACGCCTACTGGCTGCCGCATGTGGCCATGCACGGCTATTGCGCCAAGACCAATACGCAGAGCAACACCGCCTTCCGCGGCTTCGGCGGGCCACAGGGCGCCATCGCCATCGAGATGATCCTGGACGGCATCGCGCGGCAGTTGGGGCTGGATCCGGCCGAGGTCCGGCAGCGCAACTTCTACACCGCTGGCCAGCATGTGACGCCCTATGGCCAGCCGGTCGAGGAACTGCATGCCCAGGCGCTGACGGCCCAGCTGCTGGCCAGCAGCCGCTATGCCGAGCGCCGCGCCGAGATTGCGGCCTTCAACGCCACCAGCCCCGTGCTGAAGAAGGGCCTGGCCTTCACGCCGGTCAAGTTCGGCATCTCCTTCAACGTCGCCCATCTGAACCAGGCCGGCGCCCTGGTGCATGTCTACACCGACGGCTCGGTGCTCGTGAACCACGGCGGCACCGAAATGGGCCAGGGGCTGAACACCAAGGTCGCCCAGGTCGTCGCCCAAGAGCTGGGCCTGCCGCTGGCAAGCGTGCGCTGCTCGGCCACCGACACCAGCAAGGTCGCCAACACATCGGCCACGGCCGCCTCCACTGGCAGCGACCTCAACGGCAAGGCTGCGCAGGATGCGGCGCGCAAGATCAAGCAGCGGTTGGCGGCGCTCGCGGCCAAGCGCTTCGGCTGCGCGCCCGAATTCATCGTCTTCAACGCCGGCCAGGTCAGCGGTGGCGGCCAGAGCATCGCCTTCTGCGACCTGGTCACCGCGGCCTACCTGGCGCGCGTGCAGCTGTGGAGCGACGGCTTCTACGCCACGCCGGGCCTGCACTGGGACCGCGCCAAGCTGCAGGGCCACCCGTTCTACTACTACGCCTGGGGCGGCGCCGTCTGCGAGGCCCTGGTCGACACGCTGACCGGCGAGAGCCGCATCACGCGCGCCGACATCCTGCATGACGTCGGCAGCAGCCTGAACCCGGCGCTGGACATCGGCCAGATCGAAGGCGGCTTCATCCAGGGCATGGGCTGGCTGACGATGGAAGAACTCGTCTGGCACCCGACAACCGGCCTGCTGACGACGCACGCGCCCAGCACCTACAAGATCCCGACCGCCAACGACTGCCCGCCCGAGCTGCACGTGGCGCTGTTCGGCGCGCCCAATGCCAGCGAGACCATCCACCGCAGCAAGGCGGTCGGCGAGCCGCCTTTGCTGCTGGGCTTTGCGGCGTTGCTGGCCATCAAGGACGCCTGCGCGGCCTGCGGGCCCAGGCGCTGCGACCCGCCGTTGCGCGCCCCAGCGACCGCCGAAGCGGTGCTGAGCGCCATTGAGGCCGTCCGATGAGAGTCGCCCTTGCCCTCGCCGCGCTGATGGCCCTGGCCGGCTGCGCCGGCACGCCGCCCGCGCCCGCCATCGTCAGCGTCGACACGTGGGGCGGCAGTGCGCCAACGCCGGCCGCCGCGCCGCAGCGCGTCACCCACATCACCCTGCACCACCAGGGCGAGACCTGGAAGGACGGGACCAACGTCGAGGCCTATCTGCGCCGCCTGCAGCAGTGGTCGCGCCTGACCAAGCGCTGGGCCGACATTCCGTACCACTACGTCATCGCGCCCGACGGCCGCATCTACGCCGCCCGGCCGCTGGCCCAGGCCGGCGACACCAACACCGAGTACGACCCGCGCGGCCACGCCCTGGTCATGCTGGTCGGCAACTTCGAGCAGCAGCAGCCGACCGCGGCGCAGTTGAAGGCCGCTGTCGACGTGGCCGCCTGGCTGGCGCGAGAACACGGGCTGGGCCTGGACGCGATCGCCAGCCACAAGGACCACAGCCGCCAGACCGTCTGCCCGGGCAGGAACTTCTATGCCTACCTTGAATCCGGCTGGTTCAAGGACCAGGTGAAGAAGCGCCTCTAGCGCGTCGCCTTCTGGGTGGCAATCAGCACGGCCTGCGTCCGCGAGTTGGCGCCCAGCGCCTTGAGCACGGCGGCGACATGGTCCTTGACGGTGTCGACGCTGACATTGAGCTCGCGCGCGATCTCCTTGTTGGACAGACCGCGCGCCAGCAGGTCCAGCACACCCTTCTGCCGCGGCGTCAGCGGCAGCTCGGCCCAGGCCTGGGAAGGGGCCGCCGGGCGCGCAGCCTGCTGCGGCGTTTCGTCGGCACGCGGCTTGAGCGGCGGCACATAGGTGCCCCCTGCCAGCACCAGGTGCAGGGCCTGCACCAGGGTGTCGAGGTCGCTGCGCTCGGGCACGTAGCCCATCGCGCCTGCGCTCAGGGCGTGCAGTGCTTCCTCGGTCTCGTCGCTGCCCGAAATGACCACAACCGGCAGCAGCAGGTGTTCGCCGTGGATCTGCTGCAGCAGCTCGAAACCGCCGTCCACGTGCAGGTCCAGCAGCACCAGGCGGGGGATGCCCTCGGCCAGCGCGGCGCGCGCCGCGGCGACGCTGTCAACGCCATGCACCTGGGCGCCGGCAAAGTGCTGCTCGATCAGCCCGGTGAGCGCAGCGCGCACCATCGGAAACGCATCGACCAGCAAGACCTTCATCACTCAGCTCCCTTCAAGGCGGGCCGATGATAGTCAACGCAGGGCCGCTGCGAGCAGGGGCCTGGCCCAGGCCGGCACGCTGCGCAACGGCGCATGCGACACGACCCCGCCGCCCTGCATGTGCAGCAGCAGCACCGGCTGCGGCCGGCGACCCAGCCGCGGGTCGGCCTCGAAGCTGTTGTCGTACAGGCGCAGGCTGGCCAGCATCGGCATCAGCTTGACGAGGTTGCTGCGGCTGGCGTCAAAGCGCTCGCGCACCTTGGCCTCAGGGATGTCATGGCCGCCCGCCGCCACGCGGGCCTGGATGCGGCGCAAGTGCAGTTCGGGCGTGGCCAGGCCCGCGTACCAGGCATGCACCTCGGCACCACCGCGTGCGCCGTCCAGCAGCAACTTCGTCATGCTGGTGCCCCCCAGCGTCGTCTCGAAGGCATAGGTCAGGCCCTCGGCCAGCGCCTTCTCGACGCCGCGCCGTCCCAGGGTCCAGGCCAGGCCGTTGGCTTGTTCGGCGGAGAGGCCGGGCTGCTGCTCGCGCAGCTGCGCGGCGGAGATGTCGGGGTTGAAGAAGTCGGCGCCGCTGGCGGCAATGGCCGCACCGCCCAGCGAACTCTTGCCGGCGCCGTTGACGCCGGCGATGACAAACAGGCGGGCCGGCAACTCAGCGATCCGTTGCGCCTGAAGCCATCGGGCCGAGCGCCGGGCCGCTCCCAAGCCGGCCCCACAGGCAATGTGCTTGCCGGTCAATCCGGCAAGCATCGCCGTCCCCTCGGGGGACCGACCAGGTCGGCCCGCGTCCAGCGAGGCCAGACTGGGCGAGGGGCCGTCTCATTCAGGCAGCCTTGCGAACCGGCTTGCGCGGCCTGGCGGCCTTCACGGCCGCTGCGCCGACAGCCTCGGGCGGCATCGCGAAAGCATCGGCCAGCGCCTCCTCCTGCCCCTGCATGCGCGCCAGCATCGCGTCGAACTCGCCGCCCAGGGCGCCCAGGTCGGGCTCGGCGGCACGCTGCATCTCGCGGTAGCGCTCGACCGACATCAGCACGAAGGCCGGCTGGTCATGCTTGGTGATCAACACCGCGCCATGGGCGGCAACGGTGCGGCCGACCTTCTGGATTCCCGCGACGAGCTGGGTGGCCGACACGCTGGGCAGTTGGTCGGCAATGGCTTGTTCGAGGACGGCTGACATGAGGAGGCTCCCGACTGGCATGCCCGCATTTTCCCTATTTTGGGAAAAATAGGAAATACAGGGGATGGCGGGCGGCGATCAGTGGGCTTCTTCCCAGTTGCTGCCTACGCCCACCTCGGCCAGCAGCGGCACTTTCAGGTCCGCCACGCCGGCCATCAGGCGCGGCACTTCGGTGCGCATCCAGTCCAGCTCGGCTTCGGGCACCTCGAACACCAGTTCGTCATGCACCTGCATGACGATCTTGGCCTGCTTGCCTGCGCGGTCCAACTCCGTCTGCACCTGCAGCATGGCCAGCTTGATGAGGTCAGCCGCCGTGCCCTGCATGGGGGCGTTGATGGCCTGACGCTCGGCGCCGGCGCGGCGCGGGCCGTTGCCGCCGCGGATTTCGGGCAGGTAGATGCGGCGTCCGAACAGCGTCTCGACATAGCCGCGCTCCGCCGCCGCGGCCTTGGTCTCGTCCATATAGCGCTTCACGCCGGCGAAGCGGGTGAAGTAGCGCTCGATGTAGTCCTTGGCGGCCTTCTGCTCGATGCCCAGCGCCGCGGCCAGGCCGAAGGCACCCATGCCGTAGATGAGGCCGAAGTTGATGGTCTTGGCATAACGGCGCTGTTCGCTGGACACGTCGTCCAGCGCCACGCCGAAGACCTCGCTGGCCGTCGCCTTGTGCACGTCCTGGCCTTCCTGGAAGGCACGCAGCAGGCCCGGGTCCTCGCTGATGTGCGCCATGATGCGCAGCTCGATCTGCGAATAGTCGGCGCTGACGATCCTGCAGCCCTCGGGCGCGACGAAGGCCTCGCGCACACGACGGCCTTCCGCGGTGCGGATGGGAATGTTCTGCAGGTTGGGCTCGTTGCTGGACAGCCGCCCCGTCACCGCCACCGCCTGCGCATAGTTGGTGTGCACGCGGCCGGTGTGGGCGTTGATCTGCAGCGGCAGCTTGTCGGTGTAGGTGCTCTTGAGCTTGGACAGGCCGCGGTACTCCAGGATCTTGGCCGGCAGCGGGAAGTCAGCCGCCAGTTCGTTGAGCACCTCCTCGTCAGTCGACGGTGCGCCGGTGGCGGTCTTCTTGATGACGGGCAGGCCGAGCTTGGTGAACAGGATGTCGCCGATCTGCTTGGGGCTGCCAATGTTGAAGGGCTGGCCGGCGATGTCGTAACACTGCGATTCCAGCAGCACCAGGCGCTGGCCGATCTCGTGGCTTTGCGCCTTCAGCCGTTCGGAATCGATCAGTACGCCGTTGCGCTCGACGCGGGCCAGCAGGTCGGCCGTGGGCATCTCGATGTCGCGGTAAATGCGCGTCAGCCCGGCGTCGGCCTCGATCTGCGGCCACAGCACGCTGTGCAGGTGCAGGCACATCTCGGAGTCCTCACCGGAATAGGTCGTGGCCTTGGCCACATCGACCTGGGCGAAGGGGATCTGGTGCGCGCCCTTGCCGCACAGGTCCTCGTAGCTCAGGCCCTTGCGGCCGAGGTGGCGTTCGGCGAGGGCTTCGAGGTTGTGGGTCTTGTGCGCCTCCAGCACATAGCTCTGCAGCAGCGTGTCGTGCTGCACGCCGGCCAGCGCAATGCCGGCATTGGCCAGCACATGGCGGTCGTACTTCAGGTTCTGGCCGATCTTCTTGGCGGACTCGTCCTCCAGCCAGGATTTGAGGCGCGCCAGCACCTCCTCGCAATCGAGTTGCTGGGGCGCGTCCGGGCCGCTGTGGTGCAGCGGCACATAGGCGGCCTCGCCGGGCTTGTCGGCGAAGGAGATGCCGACGATGCGCGCAGCCATCGGGTCCAGCGAATCGGTCTCGGTGTCGAGCGCGCACAGCGGCGCGGCGCGCAGGCGGGCGATCCAGGCGTCGAGCTGCTCGAAAGTCAGGATGGTGTCGTACTGGCGGGCCATGCCAGCGGCGCCGGCCGGTGGCGCCGGTTCGTCGAACAGACCGGGATTGGCCAGGGCCGGCGCTTTCGGCTTGGGCGCGGGCGCCTCGCCGGTCAGCTCCTCGATCCAGGCCTTGAAACCATTGCGCGTGTAGAAGGCCGCCAGCGCCGCCTTGTCCGGCGCGCGGAAGGCCAGGTCTTCCAGCGCCGGCCAGCCGGCCACGTGCTCGGCGAGTTCGCAGTCCACCTTCACGGTGACCAAGGTGCGGCCCATCGGCAGCCAGTCCAGCGCGGCGCGCAGGTTCTCGCCGGCCTTGCCCTTGACGGTGGGCGCCGCGGCGATGACGCCGTCGAGCGACCCGTATTCGGCCACCCACTTCGCCGCCGTCTTGGGGCCCACGCCCACCACACCCGGCACGTTGTCTACCGTGTCACCCATCAGCGTCAGGAAGTCGACGATGCGGTTGGGTGGCACGCCGAACTTCTCAAGCACACCGGCCTCGTCCAGGCGCTCGCCGCTCATCGTGTTGATGAGCTCGACATCCGGGTTGACCAGTTGGGACAGGTCCTTGTCGCCCGTCGACACGATGACGCGGTGGCCCTGGTTGGCGCCGATGCAGCACAGCGTGCCGATGACGTCGTCGGCCTCGACGCCGGGCACCGTCAGCGTGGGCCAGCCCAACAGCTTGACCACCTCGTGGATGGGCTCGATCTGGGCGCGCAGCTCCGGCGGCATCGGCGAGCGCTGGGCCTTGTACCCCGGATACAGGTCGTCACGAAAGGTCTTGCCGGGCGCGTCGAAGACGCAGACGGCGTGCGCCGCACCGATGTCGCTCTGCAGCTTCTTCAGCATGGCCACCATGCCGCGCACGGCCCCGGTCGGCTGGCCTTCGGGCCCGCGCAGGTCGGGCATGGCGTGATAGGCGCGATACAGGTAGCTGGAACCGTCGACCAGCAACAGGATGGGTTTGCTCATGGCCGTGATTGTCTTGCAGCCTCCCACCTAGAATCGGCAGCATGCTCCGCCCCGCCGTACTCCTCCTGCTTGCAGCCTGCGCTGCAGGCGCCTTCGCCGAACCGCCGCCCGAACCCAAGGTCGAGAAGACCGTGGCCGAGGATGACCAGGTTCGCATCGAGGAAGTGAAGGTGCGCGGCGAAACCAAGAAGGTCACGGTCAAGAACAAGCTGACCAAGGCCCCGGACTACGAAATCGTCGTCACTGACGCGGGCCGCGAGTCGGCCGGTGGCAGCGGCACGGGCCTCAGCAAGAGCGGCTCGGGCACGCGGGTCTGGCGAGTTATCAATTTCTGATGGCGCGCGGCCTGTGGGCCGTCACTGCCGCTTTTTGGACCCATGGCCGTTTTCACCGAAGTCAGCACCGCCCAGGCGCAAGCTCTGCTGGACCACCTCTCCTTGGGGCGCCTCACGTCGCTGCGCGGCATTGGCGCCGGCATCGAGAACACCAACTACTTTGTCGACTGCGAGGCTGGCCGCTACGTGCTGACGCTGTTCGAGCGCCTGACCGCTGAGCAGTTGCCCTTCTACCTGCGGCTGATGCAGCACTTGGCCCGCCGCGGCGTGCCGGTGCCCGAGCCGCATGCGGACGCCCGTGGCGAGATCCTGTTCGAGGTGGCCGGCAAGCCCGCCGCCATCGTCGATCGCCTGCACGGCGGCCACCAGCTTGCACCCGGCGCCTTCCATTGCGCCCAGGTCGGCGCCACGCTGGCGCGACTGCACCTGGCCGGGCGTGACTTCGAGCTGCGCCAGCCCAATCTGCGCGGCCTGGCGTGGTGGCGCGAGGTTGTGCCGCAGCTGCTGCCGTTTCTGGACGCGCCTCAGGCCGAGCTGCTAACGAGCGAGCTGGCCTACCAGGAGCAGCTGGCGGCGTCGGCCCGCTATGCCGACCTGCCCACGGGCCCCATTCATGCCGACCTGTTTCGCGACAACGTCATGTTCGAGCCCGGCGAGGGCCCGGGCCGCGAGCGGCTGACAGGTTTCTTCGACTTCTATTTCGCCGGCGTCGACACCTGGCTGTTCGACCTGGCCGTCTGCCTGAACGACTGGTGCGTCGACTTGAGCGATGGCCGCCTCGTCGAGGACCGCGCCAGCGTCTTCGTCTGCGCCTACGAGACCGAGCGGCCACTGTCTGGCGCCGAGCACCGACTGCTGCCGGCCCTGCTGCGCGCCGCGGCGCTGCGCTTCTGGGTGTCGCGCCTGTATGACCTGCACCTGCCACGCGAGGCCTCGCTGCTGAAGGCGCACGACCCCAGTCACTTCGAACGCGTGCTGCGTGAGCGCATCGCCAAACCCTGGCATGCCCTGCACGGCGAGGCCGCCGAATGACGACGATGCAGCTCCACCTCCAGCAGGTACCGGCGCGCAATGGCCGGCTGTGGATACGCCACGGCTTCAAGGTCTTCCAGCGCCAGCCCCTGGCGCTGGCCGGGATGTTCGGTCTCTTCCTGTTCGCCGGCTTCGTCGTCATGCTGATCCCCGGCATCGGTCTGCTGCTGACGATGGCCGCCCTGCCGCTGCTGTCGCTGGGTTTCATGCTGGCCACCCATCTGGTGCTGCAGAAAAAGACGCCGACGATCGGCGTGTTCGTCGCACCGCTGAAGCTGACGCCAGAGCGCCGCCGCAGCCAGCTGCTGCTGTGCTTCGCCTATGCCGGCGCCATGCTGACCGTCGGCCTGCTGGCCGACTGGGTGGACGGCGGCAGCACGCGCGACCTGCAGAAGCTGATCGCCGAGAACGCCGACAACCCTGACAGCGAAGCCATCGCCAACGCGGCGACCGACCCGCGCCTGTTCTGGGGCCTGGCCACGCGGTTGGGCCTGATGGGTCTGCTGTCGGTACCCTACTGGCATGCGCCGGCCCTGGTGCACTGGGGCGGCCAGGGCGTGGCGCAGGCGCTGTTTTCCAGCACGCTGGCGCTGTGGCGCAACAAGGGCGCGTTCGCGGTGAACATGCTGCTGTGGGGCGGCCTGCTGATGGCCGTGGCCAGCAGCGTCAGTCTGGTGTTCGGCCTGCTGGGCCTGGGGCAGTTCGCACCCATGACACTGATGGCGATCGGGCTGATGTTGTCGACGGTGTTCTACGCCTCGCTCTATTTCAGCTTCGTCGACTGCTTCATGTTCGGCGCCCCGCAGGACGTGCTGAACGATTGAACGCCGCGCCGGCAGGCGTTTCACGACGATTTCACGAAGGGGACCTAGCCTGACCGGCTGTGTTCCAACCCTTCGGGATGTCATCCTCAATGAGCCGCCTCACTGACCTGCCAGTTGCCACCTCCTTCGACGACGAAGATTCCAACCGCTCCGACAACCCCCGCTTCGAAGCCGTCCTGCAGGCGCGCCTGAGCCGCCGCAACATGCTGCGCGGCAGTTTCGGCACCGCGATGACGGCCGCCTTCGGCGCCAGCGCACTGACCGCCTGTGGCGGCAGCGACGCCACCCCCGCGCCAGCGCCTGCCCCCGCGCCCGCACCGGCGCCAGCGCCGACGGAGACGCTGCTGGGCTTCACCGCCGTGTCCAAGAATCTCAACGACACGATCACGCTGCCCACCGGCTACACCGCCAGCGTGGTGTTCGCCACCGGCGACCCGTTGTTCGCTGGCGTTGCGGCCTACAAGAACGACGGCAGCGACAGCGGCTTCGACAAGCGCGCCGGCGACTGCCATGACGGCATGGAGTATTTCGGCCTGTCGGCCACCGGCACGCCCGACGCAGCCAACAGCGACCGCGCGCTGCTGGGCATGAACTTCGAATACATCACGCCGCAATTCCTGCATGCCAAGGGCCCCAGCGCCCTGCCCCGCCCGGCCAGCGAGACCGACATCGAGGTCGATGCCCACGGCGTGGCCATCGCCGAGTTCCGCAAGACCGCGGGGAAGTTCGCCCTGGTCAGCGACTCCGCCTTCAACCGCCGCATCACCGGCCTGACCGAGATCGAGATCGCCGGCCCGGCGCGCGGCCACGCGCTGCTGGTCACCAGGTTCTCACCGTCGGGCACCAAGACCCGCGGCACGCTCAACAACTGCGGCACCGGCAAGACGCCCTGGGGCACGCTGCTGACCGGCGAAGAGAACTGGACGGGCTATTTCTTCCGCGCCGCCGGCGACAACGCCAAGCGCAGCGCCGGCGCCAACGCGGCCCTGACCCGCTACGGCCGCAACGCCACCGCAACGGCCGCGGCCGCCAGCCGCTACGGCTGGGAGACCGCCGGCAGCGCCGACAAGTACGCCCGCTGGAACACCAGCGTCAGCGGCGTGTCGGCCGACGGCAGCGACGACTACCGCCATGAGATCAACGGCCAGGGCTACATCACCGAGATCGACCCCTACAACGCCACGTCGGTGATCAAGAAGCGCACGGCGCTGGGTCGCTATGCGCACGAGAGTGCCGCCTTCAGCAAGCCGGTCGCCGGCAAGCCCCTGGCGGTCTACATGGGCGACGACGCCCAGGGCGAGTACGTCTACAAGTTCGTCTCCAGCGCCAGTTGGGTGGCTGCCGACGCGACCCCGGCCGACCGCATCGCCACGGGCGACAAATACCTCGACAGCGGCAAGCTCTACGCTGCCAAGTTCAACGACGACGGCAGCGGCAACTGGGTCGAGCTGAGCATGGCCAACCCGGCCGTGGCCGGCTACGCGGGCTATCCGTTTGCCAACGACGGCGACGTGATGATTCACGCCCGGCTGGCCGCCGACGCCGTGGGCGCCACCAAGATGGACCGCCCCGAGTGGTGCGGCACCCACCCGACCAGCGGCGAGGTCTATTTCACGATGACCAACAACAGCAGCCGCCGACTCGCCCCGACCGGCTCGCAAACGCCGGTCAACGCCGCCAACCCGCGCGCCTATTCGGACATCAAGGACGCCGCCACCGTCCAGCAGGGCAATGTCAACGGCCACATCGTGCGCCTGAAGGAAACCGGCGGCGAGCCGGGCGCTACCAGCTTCAGCTGGGACGTCTACCTCTTCGGCGCCGAGTCCACCGCGTCGCCCGGCCTGGTCAACCTGTCGGGCCTGACGGCCGACCAGGACTTCTCCAGCCCCGACGGCCTGGTGTTCAGCCCCAGCACCGGCATCTGCTGGATCCAGACCGACGACGGCGCCTTTACGGACACCACCAACTGCATGATGC
>NZ_JBQVNP010000085.1:0-22944 GCF_052436255.1 Roseateles sp.
GTCTTCGGCGACCTGATGTACAAGTCCGCGGTCGCGCGCTGGACCCGCACACTGTCAACGATGTTCGCGGCCGGCGTGCCTCTCGTCGAAGCGCTTGATTCGGTGGGCGGCGCTGCGGGCAACGCGGTGTTCGCTGAAGCCACGGAGCAGATCCAACGCGATGTGTCGACGGGCTCGGCATTGACGACTTCCATGCAGACCACCGGCGTCTTCCCGACGATGGTGCTGCAAATGGCGTCCATTGGTGAAGAGTCCGGCTCGCTGGACCACATGCTGGGCAAAGCGGCCGAGTTCTACGAGGACGAGGTGGACGAGATGGTCAAGGCGCTGTCCAGCCTGATGGAACCTTTCATCATCGTGATCCTTGGCGGCCTCATCGGCGGCATCGTCGTGTCGATGTATCTGCCGATCTTCAAGCTGGGTCAGGTGGTCTGAGGCTCGGCGTCCCGGCGGCTGAATGCGGGTAGATTCCCGCCCGCATCCCTTCAACAACGCCGCTCAACATGCCCGCTGTCTCGCTCGACTGGTCCCTTTGGCTCTCTCCCTGGGTGTTGGGCATCCTGGGCTTGTGCATCGGCAGCTTTCTCAACGTCGTCATCCATCGCATCCCACTGATGCTGGAGCGACAGTGGCTGCATGAATCCGCCGCCCAGTTGACCGATGCGCCGGCGATGGCGCGCGTCATCGGCGCTCCGCCACGCGAGACCGAGGCGCTGGCCAAGGCCGTCGATGCCTATGGCACCCGAATCGAAGCGCTGCCGCCCTTTGGCATCTCCAGACCCCGCTCTCGCTGCCCACACTGCGGCCACCAACTGCGTTGGCACGAGAACCTGCCCGTCGTCGGCTGGCTGCGCCTCGGCGGCAAATGCGCGGCCTGCAAGGCGCCCATCTCCAAGCGCTATCCGCTGGTCGAAGTCGCTACAGGCCTAGCGTTTGCGGCGCTGTCCTGGCGCTTCGGCGCGCAGCCGACGACCCTGCTCTGGTGCGGCTTCGTCGCGGCCCTCATCGCGCTGGCGCTGATCGACTGGGACACGACGCTGCTGCCGGATGCCATCAACCAGCCGTTGTTGTGGGCCGGCCTTGTCGCCGCGCTGATGGGTTGGACGATTCCGCTGGACAAGGCGCTTGTCGGCGCGCTGGCTGGCTACCTGTCGCTGTGGTCGGTCTACTGGCTGTTCAAGCTCGCCACGGGCAAGGAAGGCATGGGCTTTGGCGACTTCAAGCTGCTCGCCGCTCTCGGCGCGTGGCTGGGTTGGCAAATGATCCTGCCCATCGTGCTGGGCGCCTCGGCCATCGGCGCGGTGATTGGCATCGTCATGAAAATGAATGCGCGGTTGCGGGAGGGCCGCTATGTTCCCTTCGGTCCTTTCCTGGCAGGCGGCGGTCTGGTCGTGCTGTTCGCAGGCCAGCAGAAAGTGCTGGGCTGGCTCGGCTGGGCCTGATGCCGCGATGTGGATCGGGCTGACGGGCGGCATCGGGAGCGGCAAGAGCACGGTCGCCGCCATGCTGGGCGAAGCGGGCGCCGCCGTCGTTGACACCGACGCGATCTCGCGCGCACTGACGCTCCCGGGCGGCGCCGCCATGCCGGCGGTCAAGGACCAGTTCGGCGCCGCCTTCATCACCGCGGACGGTGCGCTCGACCGCGACAGCATGCGCGCCCTCGTCTTCTCGAACGCCACTGCCAAGCGCCGGCTCGAAGCCGTTCTTCATCCCTTGATCACAGCCGAGGCGCTCGCACAGGCTGCGGCCACCTCGGCCCGCCTCGTCGTGTTCGATGTGCCCTTGCTGGTCGAATCAGGCCGTTGGCGGTCGCGCGTCGCACGTGTGCTCGTCGTCGACTGCACAACCGAGACGCAGGTCACCCGCGTGCTGCAACGCCCCGGCTGGACGCGCGAGCGCGTTGATGGCGCACTGGCGGCGCAGACGACACGCCAGGCGCGCCGCGCCGCTGCAGATGCCGTGCTGTGGAACGATGACCTCTCACTTGTTGCGCTCAGAAACGAGGTTCTGAGCCTGGCCACGCGCTGGGGCTGTGAAACAATCGCGCCGCCCTGATCGCAGTCCCTTCCGAGACACCATTGGTCCTGTACGAGTACCCGTTCAACGAGAGCATCCGCACGATGCTCCGCCTCGAACACCTGTTCGACCGCCTTGGTGCGCTGATGGCGCGCGAGACCGCGCTGGATCACCACTTCGCCCTTGTCACACTGTTTGAGATCCTGGATGTCGCCTCGCGTGCCGACCTGAAGAGTGACCTGTTGAAGGAACTGGAGAAGCACAAGGCCCAGTTCAATGCCTACCGCGGCAGCCCCGGCCTGGACGAGGCGCGGCTCGACGAGGTCGTCAGCCGCATCGAGGGCGCCTACCAGCGGCTGAACGCCGTCGCCGGCAAGACCGGCACGGCACTGACGAGCAACGACTGGCTGATGAGCATCCGCAGCCGCATCAGCATTCCCGGCGGCACCTGCGAGTTTGACCTTCCGGCCTACTACAACTGGCAGCAACTGCTGGCCGTGCGCCGCCGCAAGGACTTGATGACTTGGGCCCAGACGCTGATGCCGATGGCCGAGGCCCTGCAGGTGCTGCTCGGCCTGCTGCGCGATGCAGGCAGCCCGCACAAAGTTGCGGCGACGGCCGGCCAGTTCCAGCAAAGCCTGCCGCCGGGCCGCGTCTACCAGTTGCTGCGCATGCGCATCGACCCGAGCCTGGGCTTGATTCCCGAGATCTCCGGCCACCGCTTGATGATTTCAATCCGGCTGATGCGCCAGGACGAGGATGGTCGCCTCAAGCTGGCCCCTGAAGACGTCGGCTTCGAGCTGGCGCTTTGCCAGTAAACGCCCCATGAAGACCAACGTCCAAGGCGAGCGCATCGTGCGCTGCCCGCAATGCGGCGGCGATAGCGTGTTCGCACCCAGCAACAAGTGGCGTCCGTTCTGCAGCGAGCGCTGCCGGCAGATCGACCTGGGCGCCTGGGCCAGTGAGTCCTTCCGCGTACCGGCCGCGCCGCCCGAAGACCCTGATGAACAGGGCCCCGACGGCGACCGGCTCATGCACTGAGCAGGCGCCGCGACACCAGTTCGCGCCGTGCACTGGCGGCGTCGGTGAACAGGAAGGCCTGCCAGTCGCGCGAGAGCGCGGCGTCGATGTTCACCGGGTGGTCGTCCAGAAAAAGCAGGTCCTGCGGCTGCGCATCGAAATGCTTCTCCGCCATCGCAAAGATCTCGGCGCTCGGCTTGATCTGCTTGATGCGGCCGGAAAACAGACCTGAATCAAACCACTCGTCCAGCGGATAGGTCTGGCTGAGATGGTCTGCGTAAGGCTCGGGCATGTTGGACAGGAAGTGCAACGCGTGCCCGGCGGCGCGCAAGTCGCGAATCAGCACGACGGTGCCCGGGATGGGCATCAACTCGTCCGGCACCGCACGCACGACCGCAGCGACTTCGCCGCGCGGCCAGCCCGTGCGGGCGGCGATGCGGCGCGTGACTTCATCCGCGCCGATCAGGCCCTGGTCGAACAGACCCCAGTCACCACCGTAGTTCTGGAAGAACTGCGCGGCCATGGCCGCGCCTTGCTCCAGCGTTTCCACGCGATGCGGCCAGATGCGGGCAAGGAAGCTGGCCGGATGCCAGCGGAACACGACGCCGCCGAAGTCGAAGACGATCTTCATGCGGTCAACCTGGCCAGCAGCCCGGCGGTCGAGCCGTCCAGGCCGGTCGTGTCGCCCGATTCGAGACGCGGCAGCAGTTGGTTGCACAGCGCCTTGCCGAGTTCCACGCCCCATTGGTCGAAGCTGTTGATGCCCCAGAGCGCGCCGGTGACGAAAACACGGTGCTCGTAAAGAGCAATCAAGGCGCCGAGAGAACGCGGCGTCAGCGCGTCCAGCACCAGCGTCGTGCTCGGCCGGTTCCCGGGGAAGCTGCGGTGGCGCGACAGCACATCACGGTCCAACGTGACTGACGCCGTGGGCGCCTTTTCGGTCAGGGCCTCCTCGGCCGTCTTGCCCTGCATCAGCGCCTGGCTCTGGGCCAGGCAGTTGGCCAACAGCTTGCGGTGCTGGTCGGCCAGTCGGGTTGCCAGCTCGCCGCTGGCACCATGGTTGGGGCGCTTGACGGCGATGAACTCGACCGGGATGACATCCGTGCCCTGGTGCAGCATCTGGAAATAGGCGTGCTGGCCGTTCGTACCCGCCTCGCCCCAGACGACGGGCGATGTGCTCAGGCGGAGCGGGTTGCCGCCAAGGTCCACACCCTTGCCGTTGCTCTCCATTTCCAGCTGCTGCAGATAGGCCGGCAGCCGACGCAGGCCCTGGTGGTAGGGCGCGACGCTGCGGCTGGTGAAGCCGTGGAAGTTGCGGTACCAGATGTCGAGCAGGCCCAGCAGCACCGGCAGGTTCTGCTCCAGCGGTGTCGACGCGAAGTGCTCGTCCATCGCGTGCGCGCCAGCCAACAGGTCGCGGAAATTGCTCGCGCCCACCGCAATCGCAATCGGCAGGCCGATGACCGACCACAGCGAGTACCGGCCGCCGACCCAGTCCCAGAAGCCGAAGGCGGTGTCGATGCCGAATGCGGCAGCGGCTGAGGTGTTGCTGCTCGTCGCGACGAAGTGGCGCGCCACGTCCGTGCCCCCGGCTGCCAGGAACCAGGCCTTGGCGGCTTGCGCGTTGGCCAGCGTCTCCTGGGTCGTGAAGGTTTTGGACGCATTGACGAAGAGGGTACGGGCGGCATCCAGGCCGGCCAGCACAGGTGCCAGGTCATGCCCGTCGACGTTGGAGACGAAATGCAGCTTCAGGTCGCGGCGGCCAAAGGCCTGCAGCGCCTGCACGACCATGGCCGGCCCCAGGTCGCTGCCGCCGATACCGATGTGAACGACATCGGTGATCTGGCCGCGTTCGCCGCGGCGCACACTGTCAGCGAACGCCAGCATCGCGTCCAGAGACACCTGCACCTCGGCATTGAAAGGTGCATTGCTGCCAGCCGGCGCGCGCAGCGCCGTATGCAGCACCGCACGGCCCTCGGTGTGGTTGACCGGCTCGCCACGCAGCAGCGCGTCGCGCCGCTCCTCCAGGTTGCAGTGGCGGGCCAGCTTCACCAGCAGGGCCAGCGTCGGCGCGTCGATGCGGTTTTTGGACAGGTCGGCGAAGACCTCGGGCGCCTCGAAAGACAACGCGCCGAAGCGGGCGGCATCGGATGCGAAGGCCGCGCGGATATCGAAGCCGCGACCACTCGCGGCGTAATGGGCTTGGAGTTCAGCCCAGACGGGAGACAGGTCGCAGCGGGTCGTCACGGTCAGGCCGCTTCGATGAGTTTGTCCAGCTTGCCAGCGTCGATGGCGAATAGCCGGATGCCTTCAGCCAGCTTCTCGGTTGCCATCGCGTCTTCGTACAGCGCGAAGCGGAACGCGGCTTCGTCGAGCTGCAACGCCGGCATCGCCGCCGACTTGGCCGGATCAAGCGCACGCTCGAGCTTGGCGTCGGTGGCCTGCAGCTGAGCCAGCAGGTCGGGGCTGATCGTCAGTAGGTCGCAGCCGGCCAACGCCTGGATCTGGCCGATGTTGCGGAAGCTCGCCCCCATGACCTCGGTCTTGATGCCGTGCTGCTTGAAATAGGCATAGATCTGCGTCACGGACTTCACGCCGGGGTCGTTCGCGCCGGCCTGTGCAGCCTCGTCCCAAGCGGCGCCGGCCGACTTCTTGTACCAGTCGTAGATGCGGCCGACAAAGGGCGAGATCAGCTGCACCTTCGCCTCGCCGCAGGCAACCGCCTGGGCGAAGGCGAACAGCAGCGTCAGGTTGCAGCGGATGCCCTCGCGCTCCAGTTCTGCAGCGGCCTGGATGCCTTCCCAAGTCGATGCCAGTTTGATCAGCACGCGGTCACGGCCGATGCCAGCCGATTCGTACAGCGCAATGATGCGGCGGGCGCGCGACAGGCTGGCGGCCTTGTCGAAGCTCAGCCGCGCATCGACCTCGGTCGACACACGTCCCGGCACGACCTTCAGGATCTCAAGACCGAAGCGCACGAGCACTTGGTCGACGATCGCGTCGAGCGGCTTGCCGCGATGCGCCGCGACCGTTTCCTTCAACAGCGGCGCGTAGTCGGCCGATTGCACGGCCTTCAGGATCAAGGACGGGTTGGTCGTTGCATCGCGCGGCGCGAACTGCGCGAGTTGCAGGAAGTTGCCGGTGTCCGCAACGACGGTGGTGAAGGCTTTGAGCTGATCGAGCTGGTTCATGGGTGGGCCTTTTACGGGTCGATTGGATTGACCCGGCGAAGAAACTGCTGCATAGTATTTCACGAAACTAAGTTACACAACGGTTAGCGCTCGATGGGAAGAGCTGGCCTGGAGACCCCGTAAATGTCCTTCGACCTCGTGTTTTTTGGCGGCACCGGCGACCTCACATGGCGCAAGCTGATGCCCGCGCTGTTCCAGGCCTTCCGGCACGGCAAGTTGCCCGAAGGCGGTCGCATTCTCGCCGTCGCGCGTGACGAGCAGACAGACGAGCGCTACCGCGAATGGCTGAAGGAGCGCTTCCGCGAGGTGGACGGTGCCAAGCGGCCGACCGACGAAGAGTTCGAGAAGTTCGGCGCGTTGATCCATTACCGCCGGATGGACCTGTCGCAGCCCGATCACTACCAAGGGCTCAAGGACTGGCTGGATACGCGCAATGCCGACACCGTGGTGCTCTATCTGGCCACCAGCCCGCACCTCTTCACCGGCATCTGCCAGCAGCTCGGCGCCGTCGGCCTGAACCACGACAAGGTGCGCGTGGTGCTTGAAAAGCCGCTGGGCCACGATCTCGCCAGCGCGCAGGAGATCAACCGGGCCGTGCGCAGCGTCTTTGCCGAGGCCCAGGCCTTCCGCATCGACCACTATCTCGGCAAGCCGTCGGTGCAGAACCTGATGGCGCTGCGCTTTGGCAATGCACTGTTCGAGCCGCTGTGGCGCCGCGAGAGCATCGCCAACATCCAGATCACCTTGGCCGAGCGCCTGGGTGTGGGCACGCGCGGCGCGTTCTACGACGGCACCGGCGCGCTGCGCGACATGATCCAGAACCATGCGCTGCAGCTATTGACCATGATCGCCATGGAGCCGCCGGCCCGCAACGACGCCGATGCGATCCGTGACGAGAAGCTCAAGGTGCTGCGCTCCCTCAAGCCCTTCTCGCCCGACAGCGTGGCGCGTGACGTCGTGCGTGGCCAGTACCGCGCCGGCAGCATCGAAGGCAAGGCCGTGCCGGGGTATCTGGAAGAAGTGAAGGTGCCGCCCGACAGCGCCTGCGAGACCTTCGTCGCGCTGCGCACCGAGGTCAACAACTGGCGCTGGGCCGGCGTGCCCTTCTACCTGCGCACCGGCAAGCGGCTGGCGGAGCGCGACGCGCAGATCGTCGTCAACTTCCGGCCCGTGCCGCACAAGATCTTCCCTGGCGCCAGCCAGCCCAACCGCCTGGTCATCAAGCTGCAGCCCGAGGACGGCCTGGAGCTGCAACTGCTGGCGCAGAAGGGCGCCGGCCATGGCGAGCAGCTGACGCCGGTGTCGCTGGACCTGGACTTCGACAAAGCCTTTGCTACCCAGCGCGTCGGCGCCTACGAGCGCCTGCTGCTGGACGCCATCGCCGGCCGACTCAACCTCTTCGTGCGCAGCGACGAGCAGGAACAGGCCTGGCGCTGGGTCGAACCCATCCTCGACGCATGGGCGGCTGATGCCAGCGGCCCACGTCCTTATTCGGCGGGCTCCTGGGGCCCGGCCGCCGCGAGCGCGCTGGTCGCGCGTGATGGCTTCCACTGGGCTGAAGAGCAATGAGCATTCTTGAGCGCGTGAAGGCCGCCCTGCCTGCGCTGCCGCCGGCCGAACAACGGGTGGCCAAGCTGCTGCTGCTCGACGCGCGCAGCTTTGCCAGCCTGCCGGTCAGCGAGCTGGCCGACCGCTCGCATGTGTCCAAGCCCACGGTGGTGCGCTTTTGCCGCAGCGTCGGCTACGACGGGCTGGCCGACTTCAAGCTGAAGCTGGCCGGCAGCGTCAACGAGGGCGTGCCCTTTGTGCATCGCGCCGTGGACGAGGACGACAAACCGCAGGACATCATCGTCAAGGTCGTCGACAACGCCGTCGCCGCGCTGCTGCACTACCGCAACGACGCGGCCAGCCACGCCTTCGAGCGCGCCATCGACGCGCTGGCCGATTCGGCGCGGCACAACAAGCGCATCGAGTTCTACGGCGTCGGCAACTCCGGCATCGTGGCCCAGGATGCGCAGCACAAGTTCTTCCGCCTCGGCGTCAACACTGCCGCCAACAGCGATGGCCATGTGCAGCTGATGAGCGCGACGATGCTGGCGCCCGGCGACTGCGCCGTCATCATCAGCAACTCCGGCCGCAGCCGTGACCTGCTGGACGCTGCGGAGATTGCGCGCAAGAAGGGCGCGACCATCATCATCATCACGGCCAGCGCCTCGCCGCTGGCGCAGCTGGCGCTGGGCCCCAGCCAGATTCTGCTGGCGGTAGACCATCCGGAGGATTTCGACCGCTACAGCCCGATGGTCTCGCGGTTGCTGCATCTCATCGCGGTGGACATCCTGACAACGGGCGTGGCGCTGCGACTGGGCCAGCAGCTGCGGCCCGTGCTGCAAGAGATCAAGAAGAACCTGCGCGCCAAACGCTACGCCGGTTGAGTCAGACGACGGCGGGTGGCGCCCAGAGCAGTTCGGCAACGCCGTAGACGCGAGCCAGCTCGCGCAGCTTGTCCGGCGCGTCGTTGAGCTTGAGCGTCGCGCCCTGCTCGCTGCACTGGCGCGCGGCGGACAACAGCAGGCTCAGTGCCGACGAATCGAAATCCTTCAGTTCGGCGGCCGACAGCCGCACCTCGGTGCCAGCCGCCGCCAGCACCTGGGCGGCCTCGGCGCGCAGTGCCGGAGACATCTGCGCCCAGGCGGCGCGAGCACCCTCCGTGCGCAGCCGTGCAGGCAGCTTCAGGCCACTCAAGATCAGCCCTTGGCCGAAGCGCCGGCGGCCTTGGCGTTCTTGTCGGCCAGGCTCTTGATCAGACCATCAATGCCGTTGGCGCCAATTTCCTGCGCGAAGCTGTTGCGGTACTGGTCCGCCAGCCAGATGCCAAGCACATTGACGTCGTAGATCTTCCACACCGCGCCGGCCTTCTCCAGGCGGTAGTCGAGCTGGATCGGGTCGCCCTTGCCGCGGATCTCGGTACGAACGACAACCTCTGCATCAGTCGGCTGGGCACGCAGCGGCTTCAGCGCAATCGTCTGGTCCTTGACCTGTGTCAGCGCGCCGGCGTAGGTGCGCACGAGCAGCGTCTTGAATTCCGCCTGAAGCTTGGCCTGCTGGTCCGGAGTGGCCTGGCGCCAGAAGCGACCGACCGCAGAGGCCGTCATGCGCTGAAAGTTGATATGGGGCATCACCCTGGCGTCGACCAGGGCGATGATCTTGTTGACGTTGCCAGCCTGGATGTCCTTGTCGGCCTTGACGGCCTCGATGGTCTCCAGCGACAGCTGGCGGATCAGCTGGTCCGGCGCAGTGGCATCGGCGGCATGGGCGCCGTGCACAAGACCGAGGCCCAGGGTGGCCAAAGTCAGCAGGCGGCGCAGGGAAGTCAGCAAGGTCATGGTGTCACTTTCTCTACAAGGGCAGTCGCTCAACGCGCCTGCGCGGGTTTCGGTTGGCTGCTCGCGATGGCAGCGAAGGAAACGAGTTGTTCACCGCGCCGCGGCAGACGCCGGATCAGCAGGCTTCTTGACGGTTGCCGCTGGCGCGGATGCCGCGGCATGGGGCTCGGAGGCGGCGGCAGTAGGCGCCGAGGCCCCGTTGCTCGGGACCAGCACCTCGTACTCGTCGTCGTCATCAAAACTGCCACGCCGCTGGAGATAGGCATCGCGGTAGAAGGTGTATTTGTCTAGCGCGATGCCCTCAAGCATCTCGCCTGCGCGCAGGAAGTTGGCACGGGTGTTGACTAAATTGAGCGCCGTGATGCCCACCTTGCTGCCGCCACCATCAAAAACAACAGCCGGTGACGCCTGCCAGTCCACCGGCAACGCAATGGAATCACGCACCGAGGACGGACCGAACACCGGCCAGACGACATAGGCACCCGTGCCCATGCCCCATTTGCCCAGCGTTTTGCCGAAGTCCTGACTGTTTTTCTCCAGGCCAGCTTCCGTGGCGATGTCGAGCACGCCGGCGAGTCCGAGCGTCGAATTCACAGCGAAGCGCATACCCTGCTCGACGCCCGGCTTGAAGCGTCCCTGCAGCATCAGATTGACGGCCGACCAAGCGTCACCGATGTTGCCGAAGAAGTTGTCGATGCCCTGGCGGACCGGTGAGGGCACGACCTCGGAGTAAGCAGTGGCCACGGGCTTCAGCACGTTCTCGTCGAGCCTCTCGTTGAAGGTGAAGACCTTGCGGTTCCACGACTCCCAGGGATCCAGCCGCTGACCCTTGGAGCCCATGACCTTGTCAACGGCACGCTCCACGCGCTTGCCCACCCCTTGGACCGTCTGGCAGCCGGCCAGGCCCAGCACCAGCACCACCAGGGCCAGTCCACGAATCAATTGCCTCACTGCTTGCTCCCCGATGCCGGCGCAGGCGTCGCCGAGCTGCCCATGTCAGACGCCTTGTTGTTGATGAACTGGCCGATGAGGTTCTCGAGCACCACGGCGCTTTGCGTCTGAAGGATGACGTCGCCGGCGGCCAGGTTCTTTTCGTCCGCACCCGGTTCCAACCCGATGTACTGTTCGCCGAGCAGACCCGAGGTCAAGATCTTGGCCGAGCTGTCTTTGGGGAAGAGCGCGCCCTTGTGCAGGTTGATGACGACCTTGGCCTGGAAGGTCTTGTCATCGAAATTGATGGAATCCACCCGGCCGATGACGACGCCGGCGCTCTTCACCGCCGCATTCGGCTTCAAGCCGCCGATGTTGTCGAAGCGCGCCGACACCTGGTAGGTGGCGTCGAAGTTCAGGCTCAGCAGATTGCCGGCCTTCAGCGCGAGAAAGAGCAGCGCCGCGCCACCGATCAGCACGAAAAGGCCGACCCAGGCGTCATGTCGAGAGGCTTGCATTCTTGTTTCTCTCCCACTCCATCAAATCGAAAACATCATGGCAGTCAGCATGAAATCCAAAGCCAGCACGGCCAGGGATGACAGCACCACGGTACGGGTGGTGGCAGCCGACACGCCCTCGGGCGTCGGGCTGCAGGTGTAGCCCTGCAGCAGCGCGACGAAGGTGACGGTGACGCCGAACACCAGGCTCTTGACGACGCCATTGCCCACGTCCGCGAACACGTCGACCCCGCCTTGCATCTGCGACCAGAAGGCGCCAGGATCGATCCCGATCAACGGCACCGCCACCAGCCAGCCGCCGATGATGCCGACCGCTGAGAAGACTGCCGCAAGTAAGGGCATGGCGATGACGCCGCCCCAAAAGCGCGGCGCCAGCACGCGCTGCACGGGGTCCACGGCCATCATTTCCATCGCGGTGAGCTGCTCGCCCGCCTTCATCAATCCGATCTCTGCGGTCAGCGAGGTGCCCGCGCGGCCCGCGAACAGCAAGGCCGTGACCACGGGGCCGAGCTCGCGCACCAGGCTCAGCGCCACCAGCAGGCCAACCGCGTCGGCCGAGCCATAGCGCTGCAAGGTGTAGTAGCCCTGCAGCGCCAGCACGAAGCCGACGAACAGGCCCGATACGCCGATGATCGACAGCGAGCGGTTGCCCAGATAGAAGACCTGTTCCCGCACCAGGACAAAGCGGGCCAGGGCCTTGGGGGAGCGCGCCAGCAAGCTGAAAAACAGCCGTGCCGCAGCGCCGACGTCGGTCAAGGTCAGCCGCACGGCAGCCCCAACGCGGGCGGCCAGCGCCATCATGCGGACACCCCGAAGTCTTCTTCCACCGACTTGGCCGGCTGGTGGAAATGCACCGGGCCGTCCGCCTCGGCGCCGACGAACTGGCGCACCAGCGGGTCGTCGCTGTGGCGAAGCTCGTCCGGCGTGCCCTGGGCCACGACGCGACCGTTGGCCACCATGGCCACCTCGTCGGCGATGCCGAAGGTTTCGTGCAGGTCATGCGACACAACGATGCTGGTCAGCCCGAGGGCATCGTTCAGGTCGCGGATCAAGCGCGCTGCAACGCCGAGCGAGATCGGATCGAGCCCGGCGAAAGGTTCGTCGTAGAGCACCAGGTCGGGGTCCAGCGCTATGGCCCGCGCCAGCGCCACGCGCCGCGCCATGCCCCCGGAAATCTCGCTCGGCAGCAGGTCGCGCGCGCCGCGCAGGCCAACCGCGTTGAGCTTCATCAGCACCAGGTCGCGAATCATGGCTTCGGGCAAGTCGGTGTGCTCGCGCAACGGGAAAGCCACGTTTTCGTAGACGCTCAAGTCGGTGAACAGCGCGCCGAACTGGAACAGCATGCCCATGCGCCGCCGCACGGCGTACAGGCCGTCCAGATCAAGCGGCGCCAGGTCCTGGCCGTCGAACAGCACCTGGCCGCTCAGCGGCCGCAACTGGCGCCCGAGCAGGCGCAGCACGGTGGTCTTGCCGCCACCCGAAGTGCCGATCAACGCCAGCACCTTGCCGCGCTGGAGCTTGAGGTTGACGCCGTTCAACACCACGCGGTCGCCGTAGCCGACGCTGACGTTGCGCAGTTCGATCAGGGGTGCGGTGGCCGGAGGGTTCACGCGGGCGGGCCGAAGCCGGGCGGGAGAAAGGGCGCCATGATAGGGGAAACACCGAGAACCCCGGGGCAGACCCTAGGGAAATCGGCCGGCGTGCCGACACGGAGCCTGGCCAGTGCTTCTCAGTGCCTCAGGCGCAGCAGAGTTTTCACACCCTCCCGGCGCTCGAAGCGGCGGGCATCGAGCGTGCCAAACGTGCGCCAGTTCACGAACCGGGGTTGAGCTGCGACCAGCGTTCACGGCGCCGCGACAAGCGGTATCGCGCCTTCGCCCCCCGACACCAAAATGCGGACCACTGCCTTGCAAAGCCATCACATGCGCCATCGCCACTGCTCCAACGCCGCTCGCGGCTTCACGCTCATCGAGCTGATGATCGCCGTGGCCATCATCGGCATCCTCGCGGCCGTCGCGATCCCGCAGTACCGGGACTATGTGACGCGCAGCCGACTGGCGGATGCCAGCGCCGGCCTGACGACCATGCGCGCCCAGATGGAGCGCTACTACCAGGACAACCGCACCTACGCGAGCATCGGGACCTTCGTCACTCCCTGCGCCACCACCGCCACATCGAGCCGCACGTTCGGCAACTTCCTGATCAGTTGCGATGGCACGCCGGACGCCACCCAGTTCACCTTGAAAGCCGAAGGCAGCGGTACGTCCAGCGGCTTCACCTTCACCATCAACCATCAGGATGTGCGCGCGACAACTGCCGTGCCGTCCAGCTGGGGCGCCACCTGCACCAGCAAATGGATCATGAAGAAGGCGGAGTCGTGCTGATCCGCCGTGGCTCGGGCTTCAGCCTCATCGAACTGATGGTGGCGGTCACGGTGCTAGCCATTTTGACGGCGGTGGCCCTGCCCAATTTCACGAGCTGGATCCGCAATGCCCGGGCCCGCACCGTGGCTGATGCGCTGCAGTCGGGCATGCGCCTGGCCCAGGCCGAGGCCCAGCGGCGGACGCACTCGGTGGTGTTCTTCATGACCAACAACAAGACCTGCACCACCGCTTCGACGGCGGCTGCCAACGGCGCCTACTGGCAGATCAGGACCGTGCCCAACGCCCTGCTGACCGGCGACGTGGCCGAAGCCGTGCAGTGTGGCGTGCTGACCGATGTCTCGGGCGACGTCACGCTGGGCTCGTCGACCGCGGCGCTGTGCTTTGGTGGCGACGGCCGCCAGACGACGCTGACCAATCCCGCCGCCATCGGCGTGAACTGCACCGCTGCGCCGGCCACCTACGACATCACACCGGCGGGCAGCAGCGCGGACAAGCGCCCCTTGCGCATGACCGTCAGCCTGGCCGGATCGGTCCGGCTGTGCGACCCGGGCAAGAGCTCCACCGCCCCCGACGGATGCCGATGATGACTCTCTCACGCCTGGTCGCGCGCGGCTTTTCAATGATCGAGATGCTTGTCGGCGTTTTGATCATCTCCTTTGGTCTGCTGGGCCTCATCACATTGCAGAGCCGGGCGCTGGTGGTATCGGTCAGCAGCGAGGATTCGCAACGCGCCGCCCTGCTCGCCAATGAAATGGCCGCCACGATGTTCAACGAGGACACCGTGAACGTGAATGCCGCCGTCGTCGCCACCTGGGCCGCGCGCGCTGCAGACCCCGCCAGCGGCGGTCTGCCCAACGGTGTGGCCACGGTCACGGTGACCAACGCGACGACTGCGCGCGTCAGCGTCACTTGGGTTCCCGTGCAGTCGGCCGGCGGGGCGAGCAGCCCGCACAGCTACACCACCGACGTGGTGATTCCGCAATGACGCGCCACTCACCCGCTTCCTGCCGCGGCTTCTCCCTCGTCGAGCTGATGGTGACGCTTGCCATCGGACTGGTGCTCACGCTGGCCATCTCCATGATGGTGGCTCGACAGGAGTCCATGCGGCGTGGGGTCACGTCGGGCAACGACCTGACCAACAACGCCGCCTACGCGTCCTATATGTTGGACCGCGAGCTGCGCAGTGCTGGGGCGGGCTTCAGCCAGGCCACGGCAGAGAATTACGGCTGCGCGTTGAACGTGGCGTCCAACGGCGCCCAGTTGCTGCCGGCACCGGCCGCCTTCCCCGCGCCGTTCGCAGCGATTCCCCAAAACTATGTTCTGGCGCCGTTGATCGTGCATGCCGGCGCCGGCGCCAACGGCTCGGATGTGATTGCGGTGGCAACGGGCAACTCGGCCTTGAGCGAGTCTGCACTGCCGGTCTCGCCCAAGTCGACGGCTGCGGGTCTTTTGAAGCTGGCCAACACGCTGGGCATACGGGGTGGCGACCTCGTGCTGGTGTCGCAACAGGGCGTCGGCTGCATGGTGCAGCAGGTGAGCAATGCCTTTGTCGGCGGCGCCGTGCAGACGCTGACCTTCGGTGGCAACTATGCCGCCAACGTCATCAACGGCCGGGCGCTGGTTGATTTCTCGAACGGCAACGCCTTCGTGTCCGTGCTCGGCAATGTCACAGGCAATCCGCCGCGCTTCATGCTGCTCGGCATCGGCGACAACGCCACCCTGTTCTCCTACGACCTCTTCCAACTGAGCGCAGCCACCCCACAGCCCATGGTCGAAGGCGTCGTCGACATGCGTGTGCTTTACGGTCTGGACGCCCCCGGCGGCGCTCAGCAGGTTGCCAGCTGGGTCGCCCCAACAGACCCCAGCTTCACGGCAGCAGCGCTGACGGCAGGCACGAACGTGGCACAGGACAGCCTGCAGCGCATCCTCGCAGTGCGCGTCGGGCTGATTCTGCGCAGCGACCTGGCCGACAAGACCGATGTCACCCCCGCCTCGCTGACCATGTTCAGCGACCTTGGCGCCTCCCTGACCCATACCTACACGGTGCCGACCGGCACGACCAACCAGCGCTACCGCGTCGTCGAGTTCACGGTGCCACTGCGCAATATTCGCTACTCCCGCTAGGCCGAGATGAAGCGCCCTCACCTCCCTCTCCAACCGGCCCCGCGCCAGCAGCGCGGCATCGTTCTGATCTTTGCGCTGATCACCCTGGTCATCCTGCTGATCGGCGCGGTGGCGATCTCGCGCTCCATCAGTTCAAGCCAGTTCACCGTCGGCAACATCGGCTTCAAGCGCGACCTGACCCATCAAGGCGAGCGCGCCTTGCAGATTGCCCTGGACGCCGTGCGTGCCGGAGGCGCGCTGGCGAACGTGGCGACCCGCAACACCAGCCTGGCCAGCGCGAACTACAGCGCGACGCTGCTGGCGACCAACGCGCAAGGCATTCCGAACGCACTGCTGTCCGACACGGTCTTCGCCACCGTCGGCGTGGCGACCAACGACATCACCGTGAACGAGGCCAGCGGGGCTGAGCGGGTCAAGATCCGCTATGTGATCGACCGCATGGCCGCCCCCGGCACCGTCGCCTGCACGAGCAACACTTGCACGATGGCCAACCAGACGGTGTTCGGCGGCAGTTCCAGCGAGTGGATCAATTCCCAGACAAACAGTGGCGCTGCCAACAACGCCAACCCGTCAGCGGTGCCGGAGCAACCGATCTACCGCATCACGCTGCGGGTCACCGGGCCGCGCAAGACGCTGTCCTTCTTCCAGTCCACCTTCACCACCAACTGAGCCTGCTCAGCGCGCTTTGAGGTATCCCATGAATGCAGCCCGCCTTGTTGTCCCCGTGCGCGGCCTGGCACTGACCGCCAGCCTCGTGGCGATTGCCGCGACATCGTCTGCCCAGGTGCCGCTGTCGGACCAACCGGTGTTCACATCGGTCAATGTGCCGGGCAACCTCGCGCTGGCACTGTCGGTGGAGTTCCCGACGGCGATCAGCGTGGCCCACCCGAACCGCACGTACTCGTCCGCCAACACCTACATCGGCTACTTCGACCCGGCCAAGTGCTACCTGTACCGCTACACGGACGGCACCAGCACCGACAACTACTTCTACCCCGACGGCGCCGCCACCAACCGCACCTGCACCGGCAAGTGGAGCGGCAACTACCTGAACTGGGCGTCGATGCAGACCATCGACCCCTTCCGGTGGGCGCTCACGGGCGGTTACCGCGTCCTCGACACAGCGACGCTGACGGTGCTGGAGAAGGCCTGGGGCACGGCGCAGGGCGGCACCAGCAACTTTCCTGACAGCAACGTCGCCACCAACGCCACCGTGTCCGGCGCCACCCCGTTCTCCACCGCCACCGGCATATCCACCCGCATCTGGTCGCTGGGCAACAAGATGCGCTTCATGACGGCGACCAGCGGCAATCCCGCCCCCAACTACGGTAACGCCGCCACGCCCTACAACCCGGCGGCCGCCTACACGCATGGCACGCTCTACGAGGTCTTCATCCGCGTCAAGGTGTGCGACCCTGCCGTCGCCGCGGGCGGGCTGGAGAGCAACTGCACGCTGTACGGCACCAGCTCCCACAAGCCAACCGGGCTGATGCAGAAGTACTCCGAAAAGATTCGCTACAGCGCCTTTGGCTATCTCAATGACAGCCGCATCAGCGGTAGCGTCGTGGCCCGGGATGGCGGCGTTCTACGTGCGAAGCAGAAGTTCATCGGCCCCACCAGCCCCGTGCCGGGCGGCATCCCGGTGGCCAACGCCAGGGCTGAATGGGACGCCACGACTGGCGTGATGCTGACCAATCCCGACTCCGCCGACGCCGCCGCCTTTGGCGCTGCGGTCAACAACAGCGGGGTGATGAACTATTTGAACAAGTTCGGCCAGATCAATCCAGGCAGCTACAAAACCTACGACCCGGTCAGCGAGCTCTACTACGCCGCCCAGCGTTACCTGCGCAACAAAGGCAACGTCGCAGCTTGGACCGATCCCGGCACTGCCACTCCCGCCCAGCTGTCCACCTGGGCAGACGGCTTCCCCGTCATCGCGGCTTGGGATGACCCCATCCAGTACTCCTGCCAGCGCAATTTCATCCTTGGCATCGGCGACGTCAACACGCATGCGGACCGCAATCTCCCTGGGGCTACGGGCACGTCCGAGCCCGCCAAGCCCTCGGAAGTCAGCAGCGACACTGACATGAATGCGGTCACCTGGACCGACCGCGTCGGCGTGTTGCAGGGGGGTCTGGGCACCTCACTGGGTACGACACAGCCCTACGGTGGCTGCTGCACCAACAACGGCGCGCTGATGGCGGGTCTAGCCTACTGGGCCAACATCAACGACATCCGCAGTGACAAGACCGGCGTCCAGACCATTCAGACCTATTGGTTGGACGTCCTTGAATTCGGCAGTTTCAAAGGCAACAACCAGTTTTACCTGGCGGCCAAGTACGGCGGGTTCAAGGCACCGAGCAACTACTCTGACGCCACCGCGACGGCCGCCGATTTCGCCAACACCGCATCGACGAAATCTTGGTGGTCGACGACCACAGACACTTTGCCAAACGGCACGCCCCGCCCCGATAACTACTTCACCGCAGCGCGCGCTGACCAGATGGTGGACGGCCTGAACAAGACCTTCTCCAGCATCGCCTCGCAGCTGTCGGCGTACTCGACCTCCTTCTCGACCGCACTGCCCCAGGTCTCCGCCCTCGGCGTGGCCTCGTATTCGACCAAGTACGACGCAAAGAGCTGGACCGGCGAGCTCGAAGCCAGCCTGACCACCTTCAATGCCACCACGGGCGAACCGAGCCTGCAAAGCCAGTGGACCTTCTCCGGCAAGCTCGACACGCAGGCCGCCGGCACTGGCTGGGACACCGGGCGCAGGATCGTCACCTACAACACGACAACAAACACCGGCGTTCCGTTCCGCAGCGGCACGGGTGGCATCTCCGCCAGCCAGCTGACCGCCCTGGACACCGCCTATGTGGCGGGCAACGATTCGGCCAACTACCTGAACTTCCTGCGCGGTGATCGCACCCATGAGGTGTCGTCCGTTGCAGCCGGCTCCACCAAGGCTTACCGCGACCGCGCCAAGCTGCTGGGCGACATCGTCAACGCCAAGGCCCGCCCCGTCGCAGCACCCGCCGCACCCTACTCCGCTGCGAACAACCCTGGCTACGACAGCTTCAAGACCACCTATGCCAACCGCACGCAGATGGTCTACGTCGGCAGCAACGACGGCATGGTGCACGCGGTCAATGGCAGCCTCACCGGCGCCGACGCAGGCAAGGAGGTCTGGGCCTACATACCGAGTGCCCTGTTCAACGGCCCGAGCGGCGTGGGCAGCACCGACGGCCTGGCTTCACTCGGCAACCCGACCTTCCTGCACCACTTCATGGTGGACGCCACGCCGCTGACCATCGACGTCGACTTCGGCAATACCTCGGGCGGCAGCGGCACTGACTGGCGCACCATCCTCGTGGGCGGTCTGGGCAAGGGCGGCAAGGCGCTGTATGCGCTCGACATCACCAACCCGGCATCGGTCACGTCGGAAGCCATTGCCGCACAAAAGGTGCTGTGGGAGTTCAAGGACGCCGACCTGGGCTTCACCTATGGCCAGCCGGTCGTCGTCAAGACGCGCAAGTACGGCTGGGTCGTCGTTGCCGGTTCGGGTTACAACAATGCCGACGGCAAGGCCTACTTCTTCTTCATCAACCCGCGCACCGGCGCGCTGCTTGAGAAAGTTGCCACCAACTGCAGCACCTGCTCGGCGATCAACCAGGCCGGCATGGCACATATCAATGCCTTCGTGCTGGACCTGACCGATGGCTACGCAGACGCGATTTACGGCGGTGACCTGATGGGCAACCTCTGGCGTGTCGACGTCACCGGCACCGCCGCTTACCCTGCGCCGGTGAATTTCGCAAAGCTCGTGGGCTCCGACGGCAACCCGCTGCCCATCACCAGCAAGCCACTGCCTGTCGTGCAGCCCGGCACCAACCGCCGCTACATCACCGTGGGCACCGGCCGACTGCTGGATGCAACGGACCTCAACAACACCCAGGCCCAGCGTTTCTTCGCCATCATCGACGGCAGCAATGCGGCATTCAGCAAGGACGGCACCATCACCGGTGACACGCGGGACCTGCCGCTCACCACCGGCAATTTCCCGCTGACGGTGTCCGACTTCCTGCCACTGACCAACCTGAATACAAAGATCTCGCTGGACCTGCGAACCCAGATCGGCTGGTATGTCGACCTCGGCGTGTCTGCCAGCGGCCCGGGCTGGCGCGTGCTGTCCGATCCGACCTCCTTCTACGGCAGCGTGGCGTTCGCAGCCACATCGCCCAGTTCGACCGACGCTTGCGCGCCCAACGGCACCAGCCGTATCTACGCGATCGACCTGGGTTCCGGCTATTGCGGCCTGACCGGCGGCGGCAGCAACTGCTATGTGAGCAAGACCGACGGCGTGGTCATCGACCTGACCTTCTACAGCGTCAACATCAACGGCGTCGGCAAGTCGGTACTGCTCGCCGGCAAGGACAACTGCTCGGGCAACAACTGCCAGCCGGTTGAAAAGGTCGACACGCGCAGCCCCGTCAACCTCGGCCTGCAGCGCCTGAACTGGCGCGAGATTCTGGTCAACAACTGAACCCAGGCACCAAAGGCAAGGCCGCCCCTCGGGCGGCCTTGCTGCTTGTGGCGCGCCAAGCTCAACGCGGCAGCGTCGTCGCCCCCATCAAGAATTCATCCACCGCCCGCGCCGCCTGCCGGCCTTCCCGAATGGCCCATACCACCAGGCTTTGACCGCGCCGGATGTCGCCAGCAGCAAATACTTTGTCCACATTGGTCCTGTAGGCGTTCGCGCCCTCGGTCGGCGCCTTGCCGTTGCCGCGCTGGTCCTTGTCGACGCCGAAAGCTTCCAGCACCGTCGCAACAGGCGACACAAAGCCCATCGCCAGCAGGGCCAGGTCGGCCTTGAGGATCCGCTCGCTGCCCTCGACCTCGACCATCTTGCCGCCCTGCCATTGCAAGCGCACGGTCTTGACGCCGGTCAGCTTGCCCTTGTCCTTTCCTTCACCGCCGATGAACTCCTTGGTGGCGATGGCGAATTCCCGCTCGCAACCTTCCTCGTGGCTGGACGAGGTGCGCAGCTTGATCGGCCAGTAGGGCCAGGTCAGCGGGCGGTCCTCCACTTCGGGCGGCTGCGGCAGCAGCTCGAACTGCGTCACGCTCTTGGCGCCGTGGCGGTTGCTGGTGCCGACACAGTCACTGCCAGTGTCGCCACCGCCGATGACGATGACGTGCTTGCCGTCGGCACGCAGTTGGTTCTTCAGCTTGTCACCGGCATTGACCTTGTTCTGCTGGGGTAGGAATTCCATCGCGAAGTGCACGCCGGCAAGGTCACGTCCGGGCACGGGCAAATCACGCGATTGCTCGGCGCCGCCGGTCAGCACGACGGCGTCGAACTGCGCCTTGAGGTCGTCGGCGGGAATCGTTTCCTTGGCCCAGTTCGTGACCTTGGATCCTGCAGGTAGCGCGCCGATCAGCACGCCGGTGCGGAACTCCACGCCCTCGGCCTTCATCTGCTCGACACGGCGGTCGATGTGGGACTTCTCCATCTTGAAGTCCGGGATGCCGTAGCGCAGCAGGCCGCCGACGCGGTCGTTCTTCTCGAAGACCGTGACGCTGTGGCCGACACGCGCCAGCTGCTGTGCTGCTGCCAGGCCCGCCGGGCCGGCACCGACGATGGCGATCTTCTTGCCGGTCCTGGCCTTGGGCGGCTGGGGGTGCACCCAACCCTCGGCCCAGGCACGGTCGATGATGGCGTGCTCGATGGACTTGATGCCCACCGCGTCGTCATTGACGTTGAGCGTGCATGCGGCCTCGCAGGGTGCGGGGCAGATGCGGCCGGTGAACTCGGGGAAGTTGTTGGTGCTGTGCAGAACGGTGATCGCGTTCTTCCAGTCCTCCGGGCGGCCCTTGTAAACGAGGTCGTTGAAGTCCGGAATGATGTTGTTGACCGGGCAGCCGCTGTTGCAGAACGGCGTGCCGCAGTCCATGCAGCGGGCACCCTGCTGCTTGGCTTGCTCGACGTTCAGGCCGATGACGAATTCCTTGTAGTTCTTGACGCGAGCGGGGACGGGCTCGTAGCCCTCTTCCAGACGCTCGTACTCCATGAAGCCGGTGACTTTTCCCATGCTCCCTCTCCTCAGACCTTGGCGGTGACAACGGCTTCAGGCGCCTTGGCCTGAGCGATGGTTTGTGCGGCTTCCCTGGCGGCGTTGATTTCGCCCAGCGCGCGCCGGTATTCGTTCGGGAACACCTTGATGAACTTGCCGCGCGCGTCGGCCCAGTGGTCAAGGATGTCGCGGGCGCGCTGGCTGCCGGTCCAGCGGTGGTGGTCTTCCAGCAGCTTCTTCAGGATGGCCTCGTCGGTCTGGGCCTCGCGATCCACGCCGTCGACGCCCTTGGTGCGGTGCCAGATGGCCTTGTCGACCTGCGCTTCCTGCTCCTGCGCCGTCATCAGCTTCTCCAGCGACACCATGCTGGTATTGCAGCGCTTCGCGAAGTGGCCGTCCTCGTCGTAGACGTAGGCGATGCCGCCGCTCATGCCGGCGGCGAAGTTGCGGCCGGTCTTGCCCAGCACGGCGACGGTGCCGCCGGTCATGTACTCGCAGCCATGGTCGCCCGTGCCTTCGACGACCGCCGTGGCACCCGACAGGCGCACCGCGAAGCGCTCGCCCGCCACGCCGCGGAAGAAGGCCTCGCCGCGCGTGGCGCCGTAGAGCGCGGTGTTGCCGACGATGATGTTCTTGGTCGCGTCGCCGCGGAAGTCGATGCTGGGGCGCACGACGATGCGGCCACCCGACATGCCCTTGCCGGTGTAGTCGTTGGCGTCACCGATCAGATAGAAAGTAATGCCCTGGGCCAGGAAGGCGCCAAAGCTCTGGCCGCCCGTGCCTTCCATCTGGATGAAGATGGTGTGGTCGGGCAGACCCTCGGGCTTGCGGCGGATCAGCTCGCCGGACAGGCGCGCGCCGACAGAGCGGCGAACGTTCGTCACCTCCTGCATGAACTGAACCTTCTCGCCCTTCTCGAAGGCGGGCAGGCACTTCTCGATGAGCTTGACGTCGAGCGCACGCTCCAGGCCGTGGTCCTGCACGTCGTTGTGGATGCGGGCCACGTCGGCGGGGACCTTGGGGCGGTGGAAGATGCGGGCGAAGTCCAGGCCCTTGGCCTTCCAGTGCGAGATGGCCTTCTTGGTGTCGAGCCAGTCAGAGCGACCGATCAGTTCGTCGAACTTGCGCACGCCGAGCTGGGCCATGATCTGGCGCGCTTCCTCGGCGACGAAGAAGAAGTAGTTGACGACGTGCTCGGGGCGGCCGGTGAACTTCTTGCGCAGCACCGGATCCTGCGTCGCCACGCCCACCGGGCAGGTGTTGAGGTGGCACTTGCGCATCATGATGCAGCCCTCGGCCACCAG
>NZ_JBQVNP010000086.1:0-22398 GCF_052436255.1 Roseateles sp.
CCCTCATCGGTGACGAGCTGCAGCGCGGGTGGAATGCGCTCGCTGCGCGACAGGCCCGAGCCGTTGTCCAGCACCAGACCGCGCGCGTCCAGCCCGCGGGCTGCGAACCAGTCGCGCACGACGCGCTCGGCCGCGTCGCGCGTGGGTTCGCCGGGGCGGGCGGCGCTGGCGCCGAGCTGCAGGTAGATCAGCCGCGTCAACGCGTTGTCGCTGCTCTTCATCACGCCACGCAGCAGCTCCACCAGCGGCCGGCCGCGATGGGTCGCCAGCACGACGGCGCCCGCCGGTGCGGCGGCTTCCACGTCGCCCGGCGCCATCGTGCCGCCGAGCTCGGCCCAGAGCTGGCGCACGGCGCGCGTCAGCAGCCATTGCCGGTCGACGAGTTGCAGCGCTGCGCGCTGGTGGCAGCCGGCGGGAAAGGCGCCCTGCAGCTGAAGCGCCCAGCCGTCGCCTGCGGGTTGCAGGACAGCAGGCTTCCAGTCCGCGTCCCAGTCCTTGCAAAGCCGCGTGGACAGGGTCATCGCGGCGGCATCCACGCTCAGGCCGGGCAGTGCCGGCAGGCTGCGGGCCGTGACCCCGGTCGGCGTGGCCTGCAGCTCGTAGTCCAGCAGGGCCCCGTTGAAGTGCAGCGCATCGGGGATGACGTTGTAGCCAAACTCGGGCGCCTCGTCGAAGGGCGGCTGGCCCAGGTCCAGGCGCGTCGGGTTGAACAGCGTGCGGTCGACGACGAGGCCGCCGCGGATCTCGCGCACGCCGCTCTCGCGCAGCTGGCGCAGCAGCCACCACAGGCTGGCCCAGTCCAGGTCCGGGTCGGCGCCGCCGCGCAGGATCAGCGGGCCGTCGATGACGCCGCTGACTGGCGGGGCCCCCGCCAGCAGCTCGGTGCGGCCGCGATGGTTGCTGCCCAGCTTGTCCAGTGCGACCACGGCCGTGACCAGCTTCATCGTCGAGCCCGTCGCCATCGGCTCGTTCGCCCGGCGGGCCAGCGCCGCGCGCGAGCCATCCAGCGGCTGCAGCACAAAGCCCAGGCTGTCGGCCGGCAGGCCGGCCTCGGCCAGCGCGGCCTGCACCGGGTCGGGCACCGACGTCGTGGCGCAGCCGGCCAGCCCCAGCGCGGCAGCAAGCAGCAGGGCCCGCATCAGCACACCCCCAACCGGTGCGCCACCAGGCGGGCCAGGGCCACGTCCTCCAGGCCGATGCCGACGCTCTTGTAGACGACGATGTCCTGGGGTCCGCGCGGGCGCGGGCTGACGATCAGCGCCCCGAGTTCGACCAGCCGTTCAGGCGCGATGACGCCGGCGGCGGCCAGCACGATGTCGCCGGCCTCCTGCTGGGCGGCGGTCAGCCATTCGACGGCGACCATGGACGCGCGGCCGAGCAGCGTGTCGTCAAGCTCGCGGGCGGTCTTGGTGCTGGAACCCACGGCGGCAACGAAGGCGCCGGGCTTGACCAGGCTGCCGTCGAACAACGGCGTCGCCGAGCGTGTGGCGGTGGCGATCACATCGGCCTCGGCGGCGGCCGTCGCGGCATCGACGACCTTGGCCGCGATCCCGATCTGCGCCTCGATGTCATGCGCGAAGGCCTCGCCGCCGCTGCGCGCGCAGACCAGCACGCGCTCGAAGCGGCGCACGCGGCACAGCGCCTGGGCATGCGCGCGGCCCTGGATGCCGGCGCCGAAGATGGCCAGGGTCCGCGCCTCCGGCAAGGCCAGCAGGTCGGCAGCGACGGCGCTGGCGGCGGCCGTGCGCAGGCGCGTGAATTCGTTGGCCTGCAGCGTCGCCAGCGCGGCGCCGGTCGCGGCCGAGAACAGGCTGACGAGGAAGTCGTACTGGCCATTGCGCGCCGAATAGACCTTGGTGCCGAGCACGGCCGGCAGCTCGCCGTCAGCGTCCAGGATGGCGCCCATCGCGCTGATGGCGAGTGCAGCGCTGCCCTGCGTGGTGGTGGCGCGGTGGCGGGCCAGCACCTGCGCCTGGCCGCGGCCGTGCTGGGCGAACGCGGCGTGCAGCGCGGCGCGCGCCTGGTCGGGATGGAGGACGGCGGCGACTTGCGCCTCGGTGATGAGCTGCATGGCGTGCGGACCGGAGGATGGGGATGGGACGCCGCGGCCGGCGAGCCCGTGAGACAAAAAAGGCCCCGTGAGGGGCCTTGGACAGGGAGCGCCGGGCCAGCTTACTCCATCGCCCAGCGGAAGGAGACGCCCCAGGTGCGACCCATCGGGCTGGCCACGCGCGGGTCCCAGCCGGCGCCGGCCGCGCTGTCGACGTTGTGCCAGGTGAACGGCGGTTGGGTGTCGGCCAGGTTGATGAGGCTGCCCGTGACCGTCAGCCCCTTGATGCCGGTGTAGGAGGTCACCAGGTTGAAGGTCTTGTAGGCGCTGACTGTGCGGGTGTAGGGCTGATTGCTCGTGTAGTTGGCGCCACCGGCGGCCGTGGGGCCGCGGTTCTGGTCTTCATAGCTGTCGCGGTAGATGCCCGACAGCGTGACGTTCCACGGACCCGTGCGGTAGCCCAGGCTGGCGTTGATGCGCCAGGGCACGTAGAGCGTCGTGTTGTTCCACTTGCCGACGTACTCGATGAACGGCGCGTTGTCGCGGGTCTGCTCCTTGTTGCTGAGCATCTTCGTGCCGGTCAGCGATGCGGTGATGCGGCCGTCCAGCGCGTTGAAGACCTGCTTCATGCCGAAGTCCACGCCCTTGGTCTTGCTGCTCGCCGAGTTGACCCAACCGGCCTGCAGGTAACGCACGATGTTGCTGGAAGGATCACGGACAAAGTTGTCTTTGTAGACGTCGTAGTTGGAGATCATCTCCGTCGTGCTGAGCTGGCGGATGCGGTCCTCCAGCGTGACTTGCCAGTAGTCCATATAGGCTTGGAAGTTCGGCGTCGGCGCGAACACGACGCCGGCGGTAGCCTGCCTCGACTTTTCGGGCTTCAAGTTGGCGTTGCCGCCTGCGCGGAAGGGCAGGCTCAGGCGAGCGCACTGTGTGCCATCGGTTGGATTGGCGGCGTCGGCGCACAGAACCGGGTCCCTGAACTGGCCGGTGAGCTGCGACTCCACGACACCCTGGTTGATCTGCTGGGAGGTCGGCGCACGAAAGCCGGTATTGGCGGAAGCACGGAACAAAAGTGTGTCGACGGGCTGGTACTTGAGGCCGACCTTGGGGTTGGTCGTGCCGCCGATCACCTGGTAGCGGTCATGGCGCGCCTGCAGCGTGACCTCCATGCCCTTGAACGGGCGCGTGACCAGCTCGCCGAACACGGCGCCGATCTTGCGCGACAGCGTCGGCGACGAGCTGTTGCCCGGACAGCCGTAAGTGAGGGCAGCGTTGTTGTTGTTCTGCAGCGTCGTGGCGGTGATGTTGTCGATGCAGATGAAGTTCTTCGATCCCGAGAACTCGTAGCTCTCCTCGCGAGCACTGGCACCCAGCGCGAACTCCATCGGCCCGGCCAGGAAGTTGTCCATCAGCGGGCCGGAGATCGTCGCATCGACCTGCTTGACGCTGGTCTTGCCGTCGTAGATCTTGCCGCGCATCTGCATGTCTTCGAAGGCCTGGACCACGGTGGCGGACTGGGTCGAGCCCGGCATGATGAAGGGGTTGTACTGGCCCGACGCCAGCAGGTCGACCAGCTTCTTGGTGTTGGGGAAGCCGTTGATCAGCGTGGCGGTGGCCTTGGACTCGCCGTAACCCGCGCCGAGCGAGTAGTCCAGGCCCGCGACGACGCCCTCCATCGTGGCCTGCACGCGCAGGTTGTCGGTCTGGTTCTCACGGATGCGAAAGCCCAGGTCGTTCAGGAAGTTGACGCGATAAGCGATGGGCAGCGTGGGATCGAACTGCGCGGCGCCGACCAGCGTGCGCATGTCCAGGTAATGCGGGCTGGTGGGGCGCAGGTGCGTGTTGGACGTGGTGGTCACGCCGTTGAGCGTGGCCGTGGTGTTGCCAGTGCTGATCTGGGCCGGAGAGTACTCGCCGCGGTTGGTGACCGTGGACGTCATGATCTCCAGGGCGGCCTGGTGGTCTTCGTTGATCCGGACCGTGCCCTTGAGCATGCCGTTGATGGACTCCTGCGGCGCCTTGAGCATGTAGTTGCGACCGTAGTCGCGCGTGCAGCGATACCTGGAGTTGGCCTGCGTGTAACCGAACAGGTTCCAGATCTGGATGTTGGGCGCCAGCGGAACCTGGTTGGGGATGGCCTCGCACTGGCCCTGGATGGCCAGCAGGTTCAGGTTGGTGTAGCGGGTGGCGTCGCCCGTGCCCACCGTCGTGCCCGCGCTCGTCAGCGCGGTACCCGCGGCAGCAATGATGTTGGCGTGGATGGAACTGGTGGAGTCCGGCGTCAGGAAGCGGTCCGGCTGGTAGCCGGTGGCCCAGGGGCGATCCGTGCCGCGCAGGATGCGGTTGTCGTCCACCGTCACGGTGGCCATGATGTTGAAGCCGTCGCGGTCCAGGTCGCCAAAGCCAAAGGCACCGGACAGGCGTGCCGACTGGCCGCCGCCAGAGGCCTCGGGGGTGAAATAGCTGCCGCTCAGCGAGACGCCCTGATAGCTGGTCTTGGTGATGAAGTTGATGACGCCGCCGATGGCGTCGGTGCCGTAGATGGCCGAGGCGCCGTCCTTGAGGACCTCAATCCGCTCGATGGCGTCCATCGGGATGGCGTTCAGGTCCACCGCGCCGCCGCTCATGCCATGCGTGGAGACGCGGCGGCCGTTCAGCAGCACCAGCGTTCCGCTGGGACCCAGGCCGCGCAGGTTGGCGAAGTTGGCGCCGCCGAATGTCTTCTCGCCATCGCCGCCAAACACCGCGTTGTTGGTGACCTGGTTGATGCTGCCGGCGTTGGCCGTCAGGTTGTCGACGATCTGGTCAACGCTGGTCAGGCCTTGCTGGCGGATGTCGGTCGCGGTGATGACCTCGATGGGCATGGAGCGCTCGTCCGACAGGCGCTTGATGCTGGAGCCCGTGATGGTGATCCGCTCCATCCGCTTTTGCGCGGCGGGCTGCGCATCGGCAGGGGTCTGCGCCAAGACGGCGCTGCTCATGCAGAGGAAAGCTGCGGCGCAGGCGATTCGAGTGGGTTTCATCAGGGTTCCTGTAAAGAGAGGTGCGCTTAGGTGAAGATTGCCGCAGGCGGGCGGTGTAAACCAGAGGGACGCTCCTCGGTCGTGGTTTTCCGGAGATCACGCTTTGGGAGCGAGGCATAACCTGCGTGAATGGCTGCCACCCCCATGCCCCGTCAGGTGGCATGGACGCCGCAAGCTTGTGCGGGCGTGCCGCGACGCGGGGAGCCGCTTGCCGCGGAGTTCAACCCAGCGTCAGCGTACGGGCCGTGACCTCCATTCGCGCCGTGATACCGAGCGGCAGCGGCCGGTTCGGCTGCGCATGACCCGCCGGCCAGCCCGCCAGCACAGGGCAGCGCAGCCGCGACAGATGGTCGGCCAGCACGGCGTCCGGGGGCGCCGCGCCGCTGAAGCTGCCCACCACGAGGCCGGCAATGCGGTCCAGCACGCCGGCCAGGCGCAGCTGCGTCAGCAGGCGGTCGACGCGGTGGGGTTCCTCGCTGATGTCCTCGACAAAGAGCAAGGCACCATCGATGGCGGGCAGGAAGGGCGTGCCGAGCAGGGCGCAGAACATCGCGAGATTGCCGCCGATCAGCAGGCCGCGTGCGCCGCCGCCATGGCTGAGCGGATGCGGCTCCGCCTGGCCAATGACGTCACCCGCACGCCAGCCGCTGGCCAGCCGCCCGAACAGCGCCTCGGTGTCGGCCTCGGCGCCGGGCAGACCCCAGTCGCTGGCCGGCATGGGCGCGTGCAGGGACGGGATGCCGGCGTTGGTACGCAGCGCGTGCAGCACGGTCAGGTCGCTGTAGCCGATCAGCAGCCTGGGGCTGGACGCGAGCCAGCCCAGGTCCAGCCCATCCAGCAGGCGGATGCAGCCCGAGCCGCCGCGCAGGGCCAGCACGGCGTCGTAGCCCGGGTGAGAAAAAGCTTCGTGCACGTCGGCGACGCGGACATGGTCGGGCGCGGCCAGGAAGTCCAGCGGTGGCGGGCCGAAGCAGCTCGGCAGCAGGCTGGCCTTGTAGCCGCGCTCGCGCATCCATCCCTCGACCGGCTCCAGCCGCCCCGGCCCGGGCGGACCGGCCGGCGCGATGACGGCGATGTGGGCGCCGGGCCGCAACGGCGGAATCAGGAATTCGCCTGCAGCCATGCGTGGACGGCGGCGCCCAGGGCCGGCAGCTTCCAGGTGGTCGACGCCTCGGGGTGGGGGGCGTAGCGCGTACCCAGGCTGGTGGTCACGGCAATCAGATAGTGCAGGCCCGCGGCATCGTCGTGCACGATGCCGGCATCGCTGCTGTAGTTTTGCGTGTTGCCGGTCTTGTGCGCAAAGCGCGCCGGGATGCCGACCACCCAGCCGGGCAGCGCGCGCAGCGACTCGCTGCTGAGGTTGTGGTGCAGCCTTTGCGCCTCCAGCGTGCGGCGCAGGACGTCGCGGGTGGCGGCGCCGAGAAGCGGCGGCGTGCCTGCCGGCAACCAGTGCGGCGGCGGCGCGTCGACGTCCAGCCGCCAGATCAGGCGCAGCGTGTCCCAGGCCGTCATCTGGATCTGGCCGACCCCCGCGCCGGCGGCATTGCCCCAGCCGCCATCGGCCCGGGTGTTGGCGATCATCAAGCCCGGCAGGCGCTCGGCAGCGAAGAGGTCGTGCAGCTCGTTTTGCACCTCGCGGCCCGCCGCGTGGCGGATGGCGCCGCGCTCGTGCAGGTGGGCCACCAGCGCCGAGGTGGCCTCATTGCTGCTGACGGTGATCATGTCAAACAGCCAGTCGATGGAGGGTCGGGTCTTGCCGGCATCGGCCAGGGGCAGGGTCCAGTCGCTGCGGCCCTGGTCGACGAGGCGCGCCACGCCGACGGCGACCATCACCTTGAGCAGCGAGGCCGGATACGGTGCAACAAAGCGCGGGCCACTGCCGAACCAGGCTGGGAAGGCGATGCGATGCCAGTCCGAGCCGGGCAGCCAGGCGATGGAATCGCCCGTGGCATCGCGCACATCGGCCTGGAAGGCGATGTTGTCCACCGCGCCGGTCGTGGCATCGAAGCTGGCGACCAGGCCCTGCGGGTGCTCGCGCGAGAACAGCACATTGGCGCAGACCGGCGCCGCGCCACGCGGGAACACCGCCACGGCGAGGTCGACGTTCGGGTGCCGGCCGAGCGGCGCGCCGCCCTGCAGCTTGTCGGGCGTGGTCTCGAAGCGCTGCGCCAGCACGGCCGCACGCAGGGCCTGGGCGAGGTCCCCGTTCCTCACAGGCTCAGGCCCTCCAACGGCAGCGGGCTGGCACGACCTGAGACCAGCTCGGCGACGATGTTGGCGGTGGCGAACGAGAAGGTGAAGCCCAGCGGCCCATGGCCCACGTTGAGCCACAGATGGGGCACGCCGCTGCCGCCCACGATGGGTGCGCTGTCGGGCGTGGCCGGGCGCAGGCCGGCCCAGGGCGTGGCACGGTCGAAGTCCGCCGCGTGGGGGAAGGTGGCGCGCACCGAGCGCTGCAGCGAAGCCAGCCGCCCGGGGTCGATGGACTCGTCGTCGCCGACCAGGTCCACCATCGCGGCCACGCGCAGGTCGCTGCCGATGCGGGCGTAGAGGATCTTGCGCTCGAAGTCGGTCACGCTGACCTCGGGGGGCCGGTGCACCGCGCCAATGGGCGCCGTCAGGCTGTAGCCCTTGAGCGGATAGATCGGCAGCCGCACGCCGAGCGTGGCGGCCAGCGCGCGACTTTGCAGCCCGGCGGCCAGCACGACCTCGTCGGCGGCCAGCTCGCCTGCTGCCGTGCGCACACCGCGCACGGCGCCTGCTGCATCCACCGCGAAGCCGGTGACCGCCGTGGCCAGCCGGCCGCGAAAGCCCGCGTGCTGGCACAGCCGCGCATACAGCGCGGCGCAGAAGGCATGGCAGTCGGCCACCGCCTCGCCGGGTGTGAAGATTCCGCCGGCCAGCGTGGCTTCGGTGTCCGAAAGCGCCGGCTCCAGTGCCACGCAGTCGTCATGCGACAGCGCCTGCTCCGACGCGCTGCCCTTCACGCGTGCAGCGACCCGTGCAAACTCAGCCGGCTTGCGGTAGACCACCAGCTTGCCGGGCGCGCGCAGCGCCATGGCGTCGCCGAGCTGCGCGCCTTCACGCAGGCGCGCAAACGATGCCTGGCTGTAGGCACCCAGGGCGAGCAACCGCTCGGTGGTGCGGCGGTTGACCGGCCCCCGGCAGTTGCGCAGGAAGGCGATCAGCCACGACCATTGCGCCCAGCTAGCCTCGGGCTTGAAGCGCAGCGGGCCGTCGGGGTCGAGCAGCCAGCGCAGCGCCTTCAGCGGCACCCCGGCATCGGCAAGGGGCGACACGTAGCGATAGCTCAGCTGGCCACCGTTGGCGCGGCTGGCGCCCTGTGCCACCGCGCCGTCGCGCTCGACCAGCGTGACGCCCTGGCCACGTTCCAGCAGCGCCCAGGCGGTGGTCAAGCCCACCACGCCGCCGCCGATCACCACGCAATGCTTCATCCTGCCCCGGACTTCCTGAATCTGCCGGCAGGGTAAGGACGCCCCGCCAGCGCTGCCAATGAAAGCGGCTGCCACGGCCATAACCCTGCGACATGGGCGCGCGGCCGGATCGGCGACTCTTCAGAGCCCGGACGTCGGCCGGGCGCGCTGCTTGAAGAAGGCGTCCCAGGCTTCGCGGTAGGCGCGCTGGACATCGGGCGGCAGCGAGATGCGCAGCGTGTCGCGCAACATCGCAGCGCCCTCGGGCGTGCCGAGCGCCGCGTCGATGAGGCGGATGGCCGCCCGGCCCCAGGGCGTGCGCGGGCAGGCGATGCCGCTGACGACCGGGTCGCTGGCGCCCTTGATGGGCAGCGCGGCCAGCGGCATCTCGGCGGCGGCAACAGCGTCGGGCCGGAAGTCGCCAGCCGGTCGGGTGGCAAGGACCACCAGCATGTTGGGCGCGTCGAGGGTGTAGTCGGCCCGGTTCTGGATGAGCATGGGCAGCAGGTTGCTGCCGTAGTCGCCACCGGCGACGTACTGCCTTGGTGCGCTCGCCACGGGGGCATGGAGCATGGCGTCCAGCACTGCGCCGTAGCTGCGCCCGCGGGTGAAGACACCACGCAGCGACGCATCCGCGAGCAAAGCCGCCAGATCGACGGCGCCGCGCGCGTCCAGCGGCAGCGCTGCGCGGCGGTCCTGGCGCACGATGAGCTGGGTGGGCGGCACCAGCCAGGTGTTGGTGAAGTAAGCCAGGCGCTCGCGCGCCGGCGTGCGGGCCGCACCGGCATGGCAGGCCTGCTGCTGCTCGCGGATCAGCGCCCAGCTGCGCTCGGCATTGGCCACGACAGGCTTGAACACCACCCCCGGCAGCCGCGCCTGCAGCCACTGCGTCAGCTCCTCGGCCGGGCGGCGCAGGCGCTCGCCGTCGGGCACCGTCATGGTGTTGCTGACGACCCAGGTGATGGCCTCGACTGCCGGCGCCTCGTCAGCCGGGACGGGGCTGGCCGCGCAGATCAGCGCAAGGCCGGCGGCCTGACTTCGCACGCGCAAGCTCAATCCGCGAGCACTGCGGCCATGGCCTCGGCCGTGGCCTCGACGTTGCGCGTGTTCAGGCCGGCCACGCACATGCGGCCGGAGCGCAGGATGTAGACGCCGAACTCGGTCTTCAGACGCTCCGCCTGCTCCGGCGTCAGGCCGGTGTAGCTGAACATGCCTCGCTGGGTCAGGAAGTAGTTGAAGTCGCGGCCGGGCAGCTTGGCGGCCAGCACGCGATGCAGTTCGCGCCGCATGGCCTGGATGCGCTCGCGCATGTCGGCGACCTCGGCCTCCCACATCCGGCGCAGCTCGGGCGTGGTCAGCACGCGGGCGACGATCTGGCCGCCGTGCATCGGCGGGTTGGAGTAGTTGCGCCGGATCATGAACTTCATCTGCCCGAGCACGCGTGCCGCCTGGTCGGCATCGGGGCAGACGATGCTCAGGGCCCCGCAGCGTTCGCCGTACAGGCTCATGCTCTTGGAGAAGCTGTTGGCGATCAGGAAGGACAGGGACTCGTCGGCCAGCAGGCGCGGCGCAAAAGCGTCTTCCTCGATGCCGTCGCCGTAGCCCTGGTAGGCCAGGTCGAGGAAGGGCAGCAGGCCGCGCTCGCGGATGACGGGCACCAGGGCGCGCCATTGGTCCTGCGTCAGGTCCACCCCGGTGGGGTTGTGGCAGCAGGCGTGCATCAGCACGATGCTGCGCGCCGGCAGGGCTTTGAAGAAGGCCAGCATGGCGTCGAAGCGCAGGCCGCCGGTGGCCGGGTCGTAATACGGATAGGTCTCGCAGCTGTGGCCCGAGCCCTCGAAGACGGCCCGGTGGTTGTCCCAGGTCGGGTCGGACAGATAGACCTTGCTGTCCGGGAAATAACGCTTCAGCAGGTCGGCGCCCACCTTGAGGCCGCCGCTGGAGCCCACGCCCTGGATGGTGGCGATGCGGCCGGCCTGGATGGCCGGATGGTCGGCGCCGAACAGCAGGGCCTGCACGGCGCTGCGGAAGTTGGCCGCGCCTTCCATCGGCAGATAGGGCCGCGCACCGGCGGTCTCGACGACCGCCAGTTCCGCCTGGCGGACCGAAGGCAACATGGGGATGCGGCCATCGTTGTCGAAATAAATGCCGATGGACAGATTGATCTTGCCGGCGCGGGGGTCCTTCTGGAACGCCTCGTTGAGGCTCAGGATGGGGTCGCCGGCATAGGCATCGACATGCTCGAACATGGGTTGGGCTCCGTTGGGGACGGCCGGATTATCCAAGCCACGCCACCCAGCGACCGTGAGGATGGCTCCAGCCCAGCGCCTGCCCGGTGACTCGGCCGGCATGCGCACGGTGCAGCACCCAGAGCGTGGCGGACGAAGCCACCTCGCCGGGTGGCAGGTCGGGCAGCGGCGGCACGGGCTCGTCAAGCGCGCTCAGGGCCGGCAGTTCACCGCAGATCCAGGCCAGGCCATGGCTCAGCGCCAGCCGATCCACCGTCTCGCGCAGCCGCCCGAGGTCGGCCTCGCTCAGGTAATACAAGACCCAGCTCGTCAGCAGCAGCGGCTGGACGCCGGCCGGCAACGCCGCCAGCCAGGGCTCGATGGCGCCGATGCAGTCGCTCGACTGCATCAGCGTGAGCGGCAGACTCCGCAGCTGGCAAGCCGCCCGCGCCAGGCGCTCCCGGCGGGCAGCGTCTTGCGGCCACAGGCAGGCCTGCAGCCAGCGCAGGCGTTCGGGATCGGCCACGTCGACGGGGGCGGGGTCAAGCCCGTGGCGCAGCGCGAGCCGCCAGTGGGCGTCCGCCGGCGGGGGCGCCCCGCCCAGCCAGTGCGACTCGATCTCCGCGCGTTGACCGTCGCACGCGGGGCCGCGCGGATGCCAGGCGCCGTCTCCCCCGCGATAGCGCAATGCGTATTGGTCCACGCCGAGATTGAGGCCGGCGCTGCAGCCGAAGTCGAGCAAGGCGAGATCGCGGGCGCCGGTCGCCTGCGCCGCGGCGCCCAGGGCCGGCCAGATGGCCGCACAGCGCGCGATCTCGTTGGTCTGCGTGGCGCCATGGCGCAGGTGCCGCAGCAGCGTCGGCCACTCGCGCGCCAGGCAGGCGTCAAGCGCAGCCGCCAGACCGGCGTCGGGCGCGCGGCTGCCGCCAGCGCTGAGGTAATAGACCGCCAGCTCGGGCGCGGCGCCGGCCAGCACACGCTCGTGCAGGGCCGCCAGCAACAGGTTGGCCTTGCGCTGCTCGGGCGGTGCCTCGGCCAGCAGCGCCAGGGCCTGCTCGTTCCCGGCGGCCGCGGCGCTGAGCGCGGCGTAAAGGGGTTCCTGGGTGCATTCGTCGCGCCCGAAGCGGTGCAACCGGTCGGACAGATTGGCGTGCGGCATGCCGTCAGCATAGACACGACGCGCAGCGGCCTGCAGCGGCCGACCGGCATGCGGCGAAAAACGCGCTTCGCTCACGCCACAGCGACGTGCAGGACGCACGCTCGCCCGAGGCGTTACACGCAGCCGCGGCGTGCTTTGCCCCTAAGGTCGCAACTGCCAGGCCCGCAGCTTCACGCAGGCCCGGTTTTTCCGGAGTAGTCCCCGTGTCCGATATCCAATCCATCGTCATCGTTGGCGGCGGCACCACCGGCTGGCTGGCGGCCTGCTACCTGCAGCGCACGCTCGACGCCGTGAGCCAGCGCGCCCTGCCCATCACGCTGATCGAGCCCTCGCAGGTCACCAGCATCGGCGCCGACATGGCCACCGTGCCGACGCTGCGCAACACCATGCAGGCCCTGGGCCTGCCTGAGAGCACGCTGTTCACGGCCGCGGATGCGACGTTGACCAACGGCATTCGCTTCAAGGGCTGGCACCGCGGCGACGCGGCGCAAGGCGACTCCTACGACCACCCCTTCGACATGCCCATGCCCTTCAGCGGTTTCGCCGCCACGGCGCACTGGCTCAACCTGATGCAGCGCGGCCTGACGTCCCAGCCCATGGCGGAGGCATGCACCGTACAGACGGCGCTGTTCGATGGCCACCAGTCCCCCAAGCTGATGGACTCACCGGACTATCAGGCGCCGGTCAGCTACGGCTACCAGCTCGACGCGGTCAAGCTGGCCATGCTGCTGCAACAGACGGCGCAGCAACGCGGCGTCAGGCATGTGCGCGGCCAGGTGGTGCGGGTGCACCGCGGCGCGCGGGGCATCGAATCGGTCGAGCTGGCCGACGGCAGCCACCACGCAGCCAGCTTCTTCATCGACTGCTCGGGCTCGCAGTCGCTGCTGCTGCAGCAGGGCCTGGGCGTGCCCTGGGTGTCGTATGCCGACGACCTGCCCTGCGACCGTGTCGTCACGGTGCCGCTGGCCTATGCCGAGCCGCACGAGGCGCTGCGCAGCTACACGACCGCCTCGGCGCAGGCCGCCGGCTGGACGTGGGAGATGGACCTGCAGAGCCGCCGCGGCACCGGGCATGTCTATGCATCGCGCTTTTGCAGCGACGACGAAGCAGCGCACACCTTGCAGGCGGTCGGCGCCGGCCAGCGGCCGTTGGCAGAGCCACGCCTGCAGCGCCTGCGCATCGGCCACGCGGCGCGCGCCTGGGAGGCCAACTGCCTGGCGCTGGGCACCGCGGCCGGCTGCATCGAGCCCCTGCAGTCGACCAGCCTGTACCTGGTCGAGTGGGTGCTTCAGCTCTTCGTCGACCATGTGGCGCCCAGCGGCAACAGCGACCGCTGCCGTGGCCGCGTCAACCGCGTCTTCAGTGACCTGCACGAAGAGCTGCGCGATTTCATCGTGGCGCACTACGCCCTGTCAGCGCGCAGGGACACGCCGTTCTGGCGCGCCTGCACCGAGGAGGCGACGCTGCCGCCGCGGCTGACGGAGTTGCTGGCGCTGTGGGACAGCAAAGTGCCGACGCCGACCGACCTGGACCGCCGGCTGTCATTGTTCGGCGTGGCCAACTGGTTCTATCTGCTGGCCGGCCTGCACCGGCTGCCCAGCGGCGGCATCGGCCTGGCGGCCCATATTGCGCCTGAGATCAGCCTGCAGGCCATGGCACATGTGCGCGGCATCCGTCAGCAGGCGTCGCAGCAGTCGCCCACGATGCGCGAGTACCTGCGCAGCCTGACCGCGGGTGCCCTGCCGGCCTGCGCCCACTGAGTCATTTCACGGCCAGCGCCGCCTCGATGTCGCTGCGCATCTTTTCGGGCGGGTCATTGGGCGCATAGCGCTTGATGACCTGGCCGTCGCGGCCGACGAGGAACTTGGTGAAGTTCCACTTGATCGCCTCGGTGCCGAGGAAGCCGGGCTTCTCGCTCTTGAGGAATTTCCACAGCGGGTGGGCCTCGGCGCCATTGACCTTGGTCTTGGCCATCATCGGGAAGCTGACGCCGTAGTTCATCTCGCAGAAGCTGGCGATCTGGTCGTTGTCGCCAGGGTCCTGCCCGCCGAACTCGTTGCTCGGGAAGCCGATGATCACCAGTCCGTGCGGACCGTAGTCCTGCCAGAGCTGCTCCAGGCCCTTGAACTGCGGCGTGAAGCCGCATTCGCTGGCGGTGTTGACGATGAGCATCACCTTGCCGCGCTGCGAGGCCAGGTTGGCCGGCTCGCCGCGGATGGAGACGGCCTGGAAGTCGAAGACGCTCTCACTCATGCTGGCCTCCCTAGAAGACGAGTCGCATGCTAACCGTGACAACCCCGAGGGTTTGTAGCATGGCGGCCGGCGCGCGGCTGGCCTTCCAATCGCGCGAACTCAGGGCAGCGCCCCCGGCGCACCGCCTGGTCAGTAACTTCGGACTCCACCCACGTTCATGGATCACCTGGCTTGCTTCACTCCGGCCGATCTGGCCGGACGCACACCGCCCGACCTGGGCGCCTATCGCTGGAAGCTGCTGGCCCAGGGGGACTCGTGGTTCTCGAACGCCCGGGCCAAGCTCAATGCCCACGCCAATCTGCTGCAGGAACTGGTGTTCACGGCCAAGACGGTGGCCGTCAACTGCGCGGGCACGGGCAACGCGCTGTCACACATGGTCGACCTCGAGTCCAGCCCCGAGTTCGTACGCCTGCTGACCGGCGCGGACGCGCCGACCTGGGACGGCGTGCTGCTGTCCGTCGGCGGCAATGACCTGATCGCGGCCGCACGCACGCCGGCGATGGACTGGAATGGCGAACCCATCCCGCTGGAGCTGCGCCTGCTGCGCCGCCAGACCGAATGGGGTCCGCCGTCCGCGGGCGTCGCCCGCTATTTCTCGGAACCCGGCTGGTCCACCTATGCCGAGTACCTGCGCGCCAACGTCAAGCATCTGCTCAGCCTGCGCGACCAGGGCCCGTCGGCCGGCAAGCCGGTCTTCATGCACTGCTACGCCGTGCCCATGCCGCGCCCGGCCGCCGCCGAGGGCGGCGACGACCTGGGCGCCGGTGGCCCCTGGCTCTACCCGGCGCTCAAGGCCTATGGCGTGCCGGCGGCCGACTGGGCCGCCGTCAGCCGGCTGATGGTCTTTCACCTGGCGCAGCTGCTCAAGAGCGTGGCGGCGGACAAGGAGAACTTCCCCTTCCTGTTCGTCTTCGACTCAACGGCCGTGCCACTGGCGCTGGCGGCGCCGGGCTCGACCGGCATCAGCGGCGACTGGCACAACGAGATCCATCTCAACCACAGCGGCTGCTTCAAGATCGCGCGCGCCTGGAGCGAGCACATCGAGATGGTGCTGGAAGGCAAGCACTTGATCCCGGTCCCGACCGGCCGCAAGGGCCGCGGCTCGAGCAGCAGCGCCTGATCCTGGCCGGCGGCCGGGGCGCTGTGCTGGCTAGCGGTCCTGCGGCAGGTGGTCGGTGCGCGCGATGTCGAGCAGGTGCTCGACCTCGTCCTTGTGATGGACCAGGTTGCGCTGGTGCCAGCGCCGGATCCACCACATCGTCCCGGCCACGACGATGCCGAAGATCGTGATGGCGCCAAAGGCCGACAGGCCGAAGCGCGTCATGGCCGTGTAGAAAGCGCCCAGGCCGAGGATGCAGGCCTGCTCGTTGAAGTTCTGCACCGCGATGCTGCGGCCGGCGCCCATCAGGTTGTGGCCACGGTGCTGCAGCAGCGCATTCATCGGCACGACCAGGTAGCCGCCAATGCCGCCCAGCAGGATCAGGAAGGGCGCGGCCACCCAGACATTGCTGATGAAATTCATGAAGATGACCAGCAGCCCCATCGCGATGCCCAGTGGGATGACCGCGGTGGCGCGGTCCAGCCGGCAGTACATCGACGCGATGACGGCGCCGACCGCCGTGCCGATGGCGACGACACCCACCAGCGAGGACGCCTGCGTGGTGCCATAACCCAGGGCGGCCGCGGCCCAGGCCAGCACGATGTAGCGCAGGTTGCCGCTGACGCCCCAGAACAGGGTCGTCGTGGCCAGTGAGATCTGGCCCAGCTTGTCCTGCCAGAGCCGGCTGTTGCAGGACGAGAAATCCCGCACCAGGCCGGTGACGTTGTGTGCCAGCGGCTGCAGCGGCGCCTCGGTGCGCGGAATGCGCAGGTTGAACAACGCCGCGATCACGTAAAGGCCGACGAGGCTGGCGATGGCCGCCTCGGGGCCGGTGTCGATGCCGGTGTCCAGCAGCGGCAGGTCCAAGCCCAGCAGCAGGGGGGCAATGCGGTCGCCGATCAGCTGGCCACCCAGCAGCACGCCCAGGATGATGGAGGCGATGGTCAGGCCTTCGATCCAGCCATTGGCCTTGACGAGTTGGGACGGCGGCAGCAGTTCGGTCAGGATGCCGTACTTGGCCGGCGAGTAGGCCGCCGCGCCGAGGCCGACGATGGCATAGGCCAGCAGCGGATGCGCGCCGAACAGCATCATCAGGCAGCCCACCACCTTGATGCTGTTCGAGAAGAACATCACCTTGCCCTTGGGCACCGCGTCCGCGAAGGCGCCGACGAAGGGCGCGAGCACGACATAGAACAGCGCGAACATCGGCACCAGCGCCGCGCGCTGCCATTCGGCGGAGCCGGAGGTGCGCAGCAACTCGACAGCGGCGACGAAGAGCGCGTTGTCAGCCAGCGAGCTGAAGAACTGCGCCGACATGATGGTGTAGAAACCGCGTTTCATCGGGCGAGGCGCAATCCTGACTATCTTCTGGAAGCCGGCGAACGGGGACGGCGCGGGTTTATAGCACGCGCCAAATGGGTCCCGACGACCCTGCAAGGCCGGTCCAAAATGCCCCCATGCCCCGCCCCATCGAAGCCCTCATCCACACCGAAGCCCTGGCACACAACCTGGCCCGCGCCCGCGCGCATGCCCCCAACGCGCGGGTTTGGGCGGTCGTCAAAGCCAATGCCTATGGTCACGGCATCGAACGGGCCTTCGAGGGCCTGCGCGCGGCCGACGGCTTTGCGCTGCTCGACCTGGCCGAGGCGGAGCGGCTGCGCGCGCTGGACTGGCGCGGCCCCATCCTGCTGCTGGAAGGCGTGTTCGAGCCGCGCGACCTGGAGCTGTGCTCGCGCCTCAAGCTGTGGCACACGGTGCATTGCGAGCAGCAGATCGACTGGCTGGCCATGCACAAGACGCACGAGCCGCACCGCGTCTTCCTCAAGCTGAATTCGGGCATGAATCGGCTCGGCTTTCCACCGGCCGCATTCCGCGCCGCCTACGCGCGGCTGGATGCCCTGCCCCAAGTCGACGAGATCGGCCTGATGACCCACTTCTCCGACGCCGACGCGATGCGCCAGGGCGTGGACGGCATCGCCCACCAACTGGCCGTCTTCGAGGCCGCCGCCGACGGCCTCGCGGGCGAGCGCACCATCGCCAACAGCGCTGCGACACTGCGCCACCCGGGCCGTACGGCGGCCGACTGGGTGCGCGCCGGCATCATGGTCTACGGCGGCGTGCCGGACTTCCCCGAGCACGACGCCGCCCACTGGGATCTGCGGCCGGCGATGACGCTGCGCTCCAGGCTGATCGCCGTGCAGCATCTCAAGGCCGGCGACACCATCGGCTATGGCAGCGCCTACACCTGCGGGCAGGCCACGCGCGTGGGCATCGTCGCCTGCGGCTATGCCGACGGTTACCCGCGCCACGCGCCGACGGGCACGCCGGCGCTGGTGGACGGCATGCGCACGCGTACGCTGGGACGGGTGTCCATGGACATGCTGGCGGTGGACCTGACAGCCCTGCCCGCCAGCGGCTTCGGCAGCGAGGTGACGCTGTGGGGCGAGGGCCCGCACGGCTCGCGCCTGCCCATCGACGAGGTGGCCCAGGCGGCGGGCACCATCGGCTATGAGCTGATGTGCGCTATCGCGCCGCGCGTGCCCATCCGCCATGCCTGATTTCCACTGGGCGCCGCGCCCGGACGAGTTGGAGTTCGACGCCATCCGCGCCAGCGGCCCCGGCGGCCAGAACGTCAACAAGGTTTCAAACGCCGTCCACCTGCGCTTCGACATCCGCGCGTCCAGCCTGCCCGAGGCCGTCAAGGCGCGGCTGCTCAACTGGGCGGACCATCGCATCACCTCGGACGGCGTCGTCGTCATCAAGGCCCAGGACACGCGCAGCCTGGAGCGCAACCGGGCCGACGCCGTCGCCCGCCTCATCGAGCTGGTGCAGGCCGCCGCCCATGTGCCCAAGGCGCGCCGCCCGACCAAGCCGACCTACGGCTCCAAGCAGCGGCGGCTGGAGGGCAAGGCCAAGCGCAGCGGCGTCAAGGCCGGGCGCAGCAACAAGACCGAGTTCTAGCTAAGCCTGCGGCCGCGTCGCGACGAACAGGCTGACCAGGCACAGCCCCATGCCGGCCACGGCCAGCGGCGTCACCTGCCAACCCTCCAGCGCGGCCGACACGATCAGCGCGATGACGGGCACCAGCACGCCCACCAGTGCCGCCTGTGCCGGCCCCTTGCGCTCGGCGAGCTTGAAGTACAGCGTGAAGGCGATGACCGAGCCGAAGGCGGCCAGGTAGACGAGGCTGGCGACGTAACTCCACGCGAAGTCGAAAGGCAGGCCCCGCCCGGTCGCCAACGACAGGACGAACAGGAAGGCGGCGCCATAGCCCATGCTCCAGGCCAGCACCGGCACGAGCAGCAGGCCGCGGCGCGTCAGCACCAGCGTGAAGAAGCCGCCAATGACGGCGACGACGACCGCGAAAAAGCTCAGTCCGAGGCCCAGCGCCGCATCAGGCCGGGCCCCGGCGGAGGCGAGTTCCGGCCAGAAAATCAACGCCACGCCCAGCACCGCGCCGCTGGACGCGATCAGGAAGCGCCGGCTGACCGGCTGGCGCCACAGGAACCAGGCCACCAGCGCGTTCATGAACACCATCAGGCAGAACAGCACCGCGACCAGCCCGCTCGGCACGAAGCGCTCCGCTTCATAGACCGCCCAGTAGTTGCCGGCGTACTGGATGACACCCGTGCCCAGCGCATAGCCGTGCGCATAGCGCGGCAGCTTCAGTGACACACCCTGCCACTTGGCAAGCGCGGCCAGCAGCAGCGCCGACAACGCGAAGCGCCAACCCACCGACGTCAGCACGGGGACCGTCGATGCGAGTTGGTAGAGGATGACGTGCCAGGTACTGGCCCAGATCAGCACCGGCGCCAGGAAGAGCAGCCAGGTGGGCAGGCGGCCGGAGCGGTCCGGCGCCATCAGGCCGCGCGCTTGAAGCTCGCCAGCAGCATGCCGGCCGCAACGAAGAGGCTGCCGAACACCCGGTTGAGCGTCTTGATATGGCTCTCGCTCCTCAGCGCCGCCAGCACGCGCGCGGCCAGTGCGGTATAGCCGGCCATGACGACGAGGTCGGTGAACGCCAGCGTGGCACCGATGACGAGGTACTGCGGCGCCAGCGCGGCCTTCAGGTCCAGGAACTGCGGGACGACAGCCAATAGGAAGACCGTGCCCTTGGGGTTGACGGCATTGATGCCCCAGCCGCGCAGCACCAGCTGCCGACGCGTGGCCTGGATGGCGCCGCCAGCGGCCGCCACCATCGGCCTGGCCGGTGCGCGCCACTGCTGCACGCCCAGATAGATCAGGTAGGCCACGCCGGCCCACTTGACGATGGCAAAGCCCAGCGACGACGTGGCGATCAGCGCGCCCAGGCCCGCGCTGACCAGGATGACCTGCGTCACGATGCCCAGGACGAGGCCGAACGTCATGAAATAGCCACGCCTGAAACCGTGGCTCAGCCCTGCGCTCATCGCCGCGACGGCGCCCGCACCGGGCGACAGGCTGATGGCCCAGGACGCTGCGAAAAAGGCCAACCAGACCGAAAAATCCATGCCCCACTCCATCCAAAACTGCCGGGTGCGAAGTGTCCCATGGTGGCTCAATACCCCGCCGACAATGCGCCGATGGCCTCCCCCAAAAGCATCTACACCTGCACCGAATGCGGCGGCACCAATGCCAAGTGGCTGGGCAAATGCCCGCACTGCGGCGCCTGGAACACACTGACCGAAGGCGCCGCCGAGCCCACGGGCGGCGCCAAGAACCGCTACCAGTCGCTGGCCAAGAGCCAGCCGGTGGCGACGCTTTCCGAGATCGAGGCGAGCGACTTCGAGCGCACGCCCACCGGCCAGGAGGAGCTGGACCGCGTCCTGGGCGGTGGCATCGTGGCCGGCGGCGTGGTGCTCATCGGCGGCGACCCGGGCATCGGCAAGTCGACGCTGCTGCTGCAGGCGGTGGAGTCGTTGTCCCAGACCGTGAAGGTCTTGTATGTGACGGGCGAGGAATCGGGTGCCCAGGTGGCAATGCGCTCGCGCCGGCTGGGCCTGGCGGGCACCAAGGTGCGCGTGCTGGCCGAGATCAGCCTGGAGCGCATCCTCGCGACCATCGAGGTCGAGGAGCCCGACTTCTGCGTCATCGACTCCATCCAGACGCTCTACTCCGAGCAACTCAGCTCCGCGCCCGGCTCGGTCGCCCAGGTGCGTGAATGCGCGGCCCAGCTGACGCGCACGGCCAAGTCGCGCGGCTGCGCCATCGTGCTGGTGGGCCACGTCACCAAAGAGGGCGCGCTGGCAGGCCCGCGCGTGCTGGAGCACATCGTCGACACGGTGCTGTATTTCGAGGGCGATACGCACAGCAGCTTTCGCCTCGTGCGGGCCATCAAGAACCGCTTCGGCGCCGTCAACGAGATCGGCGTGTTCGCGATGACGGAGAAGGGGCTCAAGGGCGTGACCAACCCGAGTGCGATCTTCTTGTCCACGCACGCCGAACCCGTGCCCGGCAGCTGCGTGCTCGTCACGCTGGAGGGCACGCGGCCGCTGCTGGTGGAACTGCAGGCGCTGGTGGACAGCGGCGGCGTCAGCCCGCGGCGCCTGTCGGTCGGCCTGGACCGCGACCGGCTGGCCATGTTGCTGGCCGTGCTGCACCGCCACGCCGGCGTGGCCACGGGCGACCAGGACGTGTTCGTCAACGCGGTCGGCGGCGTGCGCATCAGCGAGCCGGCGGCCGACCTGGCGGTGCTGCTGGCGATTCAAAGTTCGCTGCGCGGCAAGGCCCTGCCGCGCGGCTTCATCGCCTTCGGCGAGGTCGGCCTGGCCGGCGAGGTGCGCCCGGCGCCGCGTGGCCAGGAGCGGCTCAAGGAAGCGGCCAAGCTGGGCTTCAGCGTGGCCGTCGTGCCCAAGGCGAATGCGCCGAAGAAGGCCATCGAGGGGCTGACCATCCATGCCGTCGAGCGGGTCGAGCAGGCCATCGAGGTGCTGAGGGGCCTCGTCTGAAATTTGGGGAAGCCAAAGCTTGGGCTGCCAAGAATGCCCCTGTCTTTCACCTCCACGAGCCCTCATGCCGTCCCTGCGTTCCCTGCTGTTGATCGCCTCCCTGTCCGCCACCGCCGCCGCCCATGCCGAAGGCTTCTATGTCGAAGGCGGCTCGCTCGCGCGCCGCTACGACCTCGGCGTGACCGGCGCCATCCCGGCCGACTCGGCCAAGGGCCGCGTGCTGTCCGGCGCCCTGCGTCTGGGCTATGAAGTCGACGACCGTTGGGCCGTCGAGGTGGGCCGCATGAACCACGGCAAGCCGGCCCACGGCTATCGCCTGAGCGACCAGGACGGTCGGCTGACCAGCCATGGCCACTCCTGGCTGCTGGCCGGACGCGCCATGCTGCCGCTGAACGAGCGCTTCGCCCTGGTCGGTCGCCTGGGCCTGGCGCGCAACTCCAGCAGCCTGACGGGCACCGGCGAGGCGGCCGGGCGCGCCGTCAGCGGCTCGACGACGGCGCTGTACGGCGGCATCGGGCTAGAGACGACACTCGCCCCAGGCTGGCGCCTGGGCGTGGCCTGGGAACACCTGGGCATGAGCCGCGCCAAGCACAAGGGCGAGCAGGGCACCGTCATCAACGGCCTCTCCACGACGCTGCGCTACAGGTTCTGATGCACCTGCTCCTGATCGAAGACGACCTCGACCTGGGCCGCGCGTTGCTCGCGGCGCTGCAGCTGCATGGCTTCAGCGTCGAGTGGTGGCGCCGCGCGGCCGACGCGCCCAGGCGCCTCGATCAGCTGCCGTGCGACGCCGTGCTGCTGGACCTGGGCTTGCCGGACGCCAGCGGCGTCGATCTGCTGGCGCGCTGGCGCCGCCAGGACTGCCGCGCACCCATCCTCCTCATCACGGCCCAGGGCGCGCTCCAGGACCGCCTGGCCGGCCTGGACGCCGGTGCCGACGACTATCTCGTGAAGCCGTTCGCGACCGAGGAGCTGGTGTCGCGGCTGCGCGCCGTGCTGCGCCGCTGCGCGCAGCAGGCCAGCGAGGTGTGGACGCTGGGCGCGCTGCGCATCCGCCCCGAGGCACGCACGGCGGAGCTGGACGGCGAGTTGCTGGACTTGTCGCGCCGCGAGTTACAGCTGCTGCTGGAACACGCGCGGTCGGCCGGCAAGGTCGTGCCCAAAAGCCAGATCGCCCACCGGCGGGAGCCGCTGGGCGAGCCGCGCAATGCCGCCGCCATCG
>NZ_JBQVNP010000087.1:0-22379 GCF_052436255.1 Roseateles sp.
TGTTCGTCGCGCTGCCCAATGCCAGGACCGTGGACGACTACGCCGCGCTGCTGCCGTGGCGTATCGAGCTGGGAGCGCGCTGAGCAATGTCTACGCCGCCACGATGGCGGTGGCAAGGGGCGTAGTTCAATGACCGCTTACTCCTATTTGTTGATGGGATCTCTTGGGCCGCCTGAAGGCTTCAAGAGACTGGGTGGAAAAAAGCAAAACCCCGACCTGCATGAGCAGAGCCGGGGTTTGCGGTGATGTGACGGCTCTTATCGCCGTCTGCCGGATTCGGTCATGAGATCAATTGCATGGCCTGATCGAGCGCGCGCTGTTTCAGGGCGGCCCCTGGCCCGAACCAGGCGCCGTCAAGACGCGCTTCCGGACTGCGCGCTCTTCGCTCGTGGTCCACGTATTCCGTCACGGAGTTCAGCAGACCCCATGCTGTCCCCTTCGCCGCTGCGAGCTCTGCGCCTCGGCCATGGCCATCAAACAACTCCAGCATGCGCTTTAGCGCCCGCTCGTTGGCAAGGCCAGTCGTCTGAGGCGGGGCCGCCGTGTCGCTCACAACGTTGAGCAGATACTGCATGGCTTCGGATCGCTTCACTTTTCGCTCCGCCAGAAGTTTCATGTTTTGCATGAACGTGTCCCACTGAGACACAGCAATGCCGAGCTGCTTCTTGACCGCCATCGCGTCGAAGCTGGTGCGGTGCGGCACCTTGATGGCGTTGGTAGCGCCATTCAGTGCGATGGCCAGGGTATTCGCGCATACGACGCGCGTCGAAGTGTGAGTCGCGGTCGTGGCGAGGGACCCGTCGCAGCCCGAGGCTAGCAACACGTAGGAGTGGACCGTGTCCGAGCCCTTCAGCGTGGCTTCCTTTCCGGTGCGAGCCAGGGCCCAGAACTTGCGCCCACCCTTCAGGCACCCGGCCGTTTCGAGCGAAAGGCCCGAGACATCGGAAATTTCGCGGAAAAAATCGAGGATTTGGAGCGGTTGAACGACGCGAAACCGATCTCCGACAACTGAGAGCGGAGCCTTGGTATCGCTGCGATACAGCACTTTCTGCTCGTCGAACGACATGATGGAGCCAAGCACGCCCGCTTGCTCGGTCATGTAGCGGACCGGCGCTTCGCAGATGGACCAGTCCATGCCGGCCTTCTCTGCCCAGACCTCGATGGATTGTTTGGGCGGCAGCTGGTTGCCGATTTGGTGCCACGGTGCTGCGCCTAGGTATGCCATCGTTTGTACGGCGTGGCTCATGATTTGATTCCTTTAGTGATGCCACAAAGCAAGAAGGCCGCTCCGGTGAGGGCGGCCTTCTTGCATGTGGCGTGCTGACGGTGAATGGCGAGGTTGGAGCTTCAGGTCTTGCTGAAGGCGTGGTGGCAGGCTTCGCAGTGAAAGTTGTCGAGGACGCGCTCGTCGACGATGGCGCCGACCTTCGCGCCAACCAGGCCACCGGAGGCAGCGCCAGCCAGTGCGCCGAGCAGCGCACCAGCCACACTGCCCAACAGCATGCCGGGTGGGCCCGCAACGGCGCCGACCGTGCCGCCGACCCGGGCGCCGGCCAAGACGCTGGCGGCGCCACCGACCGCGCCGATCAGACCGCCCGCCTGCTTGGCGTGATCGAGCGTCGTGACGTGATGAGACTGGCAACGAGGACATTGGACGGACATAGGAACTCCTGGTGATCGATGAGGGATTGAGAGCAGCACGACGAACGGCAAAAGGCCTCGCGAGACAGTCCATGTGAGGGACTGCCGCGCGAGGCCTCGTGCTGTCTGCAATGTCGGTAGATGCCAGGATGGCTAGCGCCACCACAGCTGCGCCAGACCGCCCTAACAAAGGCTGCACTGTTCGAGCTTCAGGACATCTGCCCTGGCGCTCTCAAGGGAGTTATATGTGACCGAAAAGCGCTACAAACGGGTGGGGGCTGCGCCACAACCAAGATCGAGCTTCCAAAAGATGGACGGTGCCTCAAAGTAGCGCAAAAGCTGATCCAAATGGCGGTATCAGGCTGCGTCCCGCCTCTCAGCGCGCCGGGCTGACGAAGCAACAGTTCCACGACCCAGAAATTCAGGAGGCGATCGAGGCCTAAGCCGATGCGCAAATCGGCCTCCGATGGTGTTGCAGGCTAGGACCCCAGCAGGCCTACTTCACCACCTTCGGTCGCTTCGAGGGCGCGCTCTTGGCATCCATCAAATTCTTCGTTCTGCAGTAGTCGAGGATGAGAACTTCGAGCATGTTGGACAGCGTGCGGTGCTCGTGCTCCGCTGCGCGGCGTAGGAGATCCTTCATGCCAGGAGCCATGCGGAGGTTGATCGCCTCGGTCTTGCGCTCGTTCATATGGCGCCTCGTCTGTGCAATGCCTTTACAACGAATGGAATGTATCGAACAATCAAGGCCCAGTAAATGTGCCGTGCAGTTGGCTCGCTAGGAGAGTCGCTGGAAAAGTAAGCCGAAAAGGCAAGGGAGGCTGCACAGATATGGCGCAAGAAGGACCATCGCTCGCTTCTTTAGGGACGCCTGGCCAGGTTGACGGACACGCGACGCTTCAGAGCGACCGTGGGGACGAGACGCAGGCGCTCTTCATGTATCAATGGAGCGCCGGGGTGACGCTCCTTGCTGCTGCCGTGGCCGGCATCAACGACTACACAGCCATCTGGTGTGAGCACCATGATGACCTGCTCGGGGAACTGCCATCTGGGCTCTTCCATGCAGTGCAGGTGAAGACCGACTCCACGCCAAATGCACGCTGGACTTGCTCCGATGCGAGTTTCGGCGATGCCATCAAGAAGTTCGCTGAGCACGAGGCGGCCTATTCGGCTCGCTTCGAGCGCTACGTCCTCTTCTCGAATATCAAGCCATACGTGCCCGGTGCAACCGCGAAGGCTCCCGCTCGACTTGCGAGCAGTCCTGTCCGCGTCCGAGATCTTTGCCTGAGCGTTTTGACCTGGTCGGAACTTCCTCAGCCGTACAAGGCGTCATTCGAGGCGCTGGTGAAGTACACCGGCGCGGCTGCCGACGTGGTGTTCCGCGTGTTGCGCAAGCTTGGGTTCCAGTCTGGGCCGCACCTGGAGGACTTCCGGGAGCAACTGTGCAGCGTTCTATCGGGTATTCCAGCTTGTAAGAACTTCACGGTCGGTTGGCTGGAAAAGGTTCGAGACGAGGTGCTGCTGCTGGTTGGTAAAGCTAGTTCGGTGACCGTTCCCGCGCTGGACTTCTATGCCTCCCTGTTGCAGTCGGATGGTCGGCCTGAAGCCATGGTGCGTTGTAAGCGCATCGCCAAGGAAGACTTTGAACAGGCGATTCGCCAGCATCCGGGGAGTGGTTTCCGGTATGCAAACGTAGGTGGGCACCTTCAACTGGGCCAGGCTTCCGGGCAGAAGGAGAGGCTGCGCCAGAAGATGGCCGCCGGATATGTTGCGCCGTTCTTCGACGCGCTTTGGATGCTGGCGATGTCTGCAGAGGAGCGGTTGCTCGCCGAGGCCAACGTTGATGCGGAGGGAACGCTGCGTAAGACGAGGCAGCTAGAGAGCGCAATGCTGGTTGCCTGCAAGAAGGTGGAGCTTGATGTCCTACTTGCCGAACCCGATGAGCGGCGCCGGGGTCTGAAGATCCTTCAAGGAGTCTTTCAAAAGGCAGATGAGCTCGCTAGGCACGATAGAGCCACTGTCGATGGTGAACGAGCGGAGACCTTGCAAGGCGTAGCTGGACTTCTCTCGGGAAGCTGTAAGTTTGCATGGGGTGCATCTGTTGATGGAGCTGGCGATGGCACTTGAGCTTGTGCAAGCACTGGCAACGACAGAGCTAGACGACAACCTACACATGGCTCGCTTGCTGATGCTCATGGGTGCTCACTCAGGTCGCGATGGCAAGGCGAAGGCCGTAGATGGAGTGACCAAGCTGGCTAAGCTGGACTTTTTGCTGCGCTATCCCAATTGCTTGGAGCGCGCACTGAAGGCCAAGGACAAGCCGACCGAGCCGGCACGCATTCAAGAGTTCGAAAAGACCACCATCGAATCCAAGATGGTTCGCTTCCGATACGGGCCCTGGGACCATCGCTATCGGCGATGGATTGCCCTGCTTTCAAGCAAGGGGTTGCTACGTGCCTGGGTCGATGGACGAACGGTCAAGATTCAGTTGACTGACGCTGGAGAGCTGGCTGCTTCGCGCCTCGCTGAAGACCGTGAGCTGCAGGACCTTGCCGCCAGGGCGAAGCTGATAGACAAGACTTTCGGGAACTATTCAGGCACCGCGCTGAAGGACTTTGTCTATGCGACGTTTCCTGAGATCTCCAACATGCGCTGGGGCGACCCCATCACGATATGAAAGTAAAGCTCCAAGCACTTCGTCTGCATTTCAGGCGCTCGGTGGAAACGATCGAGTTTGGCCAGATCAGCTTCTTCTGGGGAAAGATTGGTGCGGGAAAGTCGAGCATTGCTCGACTCATTGACTACTGCTTGGGCGCTGACATTCAGCTCACCCCAGCGTTGCAGCTGGAGTTCAACTCCGCCGACTTGAGCGTGGATGTTGAAGGCAGACGACTCACTATCTACCGCGAACGCGAGTCCTCCAATGTCATTGCAGCCTGGGCTGAAGGTGACCAGGTAATGGAGGTTTTGATGCCCGCCCGCAAGGCGGACGGCGTTGTTGTTCCCGGTACGACCATTGAGGTGCTATCGGATGTGTTCTTTCACCTTGCAAGCTTGCCAGTGCCCAAGGTTCGCAAGGGGCGTCGGACGGCTGAAGAGCGGCTGGAGCGTCTGAGTCTTCGTGACCTCTTTCGATTCTGCTATCTGGACCAAGACAACATCGACAGCGATTTCTTCCGGCTAGACAGCGAGGGGGACTACAGCAGGCGCGCGAAAAGTGTTGACGCGATGCGATTTGTGCTCGGGTATCACCAAGATCAGGTGGCCTCACTGGAGGCGGAGCTCCAGAGTCTGATGGAGCAGCGCATGGCTGCAAAGGCCGCTGCGGGAGCGCTCTCCAAGGTTCTTGAGGAATCCGGGCTAGGGAGTCCGGCTGAGATTGACGACAGAGTTGAGGGACTTCGGGCTCGACTTGACCGGGTCCGAGCAGCGGCCGAAGTGGCGCGGACTGGGCGGGGCGATGGTGGCCATGCCGTCGATGCGCTGAGGGCTAGAGGACGTGCGCTTTCCGCAGATGTGGAGAGCCTGGAAGAGATGGCTGAAGCCGTGGGAAGCAGGGCGGCCAATACTGAACGCCATCTGAACGAACTCAAGATGCTGTCCGTTCGCTTCAGTCGAACGCGGTCTGCTCGCGCGCTACTCGCCTCCGTTGACTTCGTCGATTGCCCGCGCTGCACGCAGCCGCTTCCATCTCGGCTCGAAGCACTCTGCCCAGTTTGCGGGCAGCCGGAGTCGGAGGAGCTACACGAGCATCTAAGCGATGAGGTTGTCGGGGCTGACCTCAAGTCTCGTCTCGTTGAACTGCAGGAATCGTTGCAAGGCCTTCGGAGGCAAGAGCGAACAATCTCACGTCAGTTGCAGAGAACTGTTAGCGAGAAGGCGATCGTTGACCAGACGTTGGACCAGCGACTGCGCGACTACGACTCGGCCTTTCTGTCAAAGGCTCTAGAGTTTGAGCGCGAGGCTACTGTGATCGAACAACAGGTCAGCTCGCTCCTCAATTATCGAAAGCTCCCAGAGCGGCTTGAGGAGCTGCTTTCAACTGCAGATTCGCTGAGAGGCAGTGAGTCAGAGCTTCGTGTGAAGCTAAGCCGTGAGCGAGAAAAGGCGTTCAAGGATCGCTCCAACCTCGAAGAGCTTGAAGGTTTGCTGCTGGACTGCTTGGTGCGCTCCAGCTTCCCTGGGGTGACCGCCACGTACAAGGTGACCATAGACCCGAAGACGCTCGTTCCGGAAGTCGCGCCAACAGAGGCTGCAGACTTTGCCGTCACCTCGTTCGCGAACATGGGCAGCGGGGGGATGAAGACGATCTTCAAGTCTTGCTATGCGATCGCATTGCATCGACTGGCTGCCAAGAAGGGGGCGTCGCTCCCGTCAGTTCTTGTCATTGACTCGGCGATGAAGAATGTCAGTGAGCGGGAGAACCTCGAACTCTTCAGGGACTTCTACAGCATGGTCTATGAACTCGCTGCGACCGAGCTCAACGCGACCCAGTTCGTTCTGATTGACAAGGAATTCTTCCCAGTTCCTGAAGGGCTGAGCTTGGACGTGCGTAGCCGGCATATGGCACCAGGTAGTCGAGATGACCCGCCACTCATTCCGTACTACGACGTTCCGGATCCACCCCGTGATTCGTCGATTTTGGACGCCTCGTTAGATGACGCTGAGTGATACGTGTGAGCTTGCTGCATGGTTGGACGAGCATTGTTCTTCCGACTGCTTCAAAGTTGAACTTCAGGACCGATAGCAGGGGTGTGAGATGAATGAACTGCTGCGCAAATCTGGCGGAGCTATTGCAAGATGGCTTGAAGCAAAGCTGCCGGCTTTGAGCGCGAGCTGGTGGCAGGCTCAAGTGGTCACTCGCCTTACGTTTCAGCAGCAACGTCTGATCGAGGAGAAGCGAATCCAGTCGCTAGCAGCCCTCGACTTGGCCGCAGTGCTGCGGGTGTTGGATCAGAACTGGAATGAACTCGCTGGCGCTGAACCTCTGCCTCGGGAGGCCCGTAACTGGGTAAAGGAACTGCAGAGTGTGCGCAATAGATGGGCGCATGCACCCGCCGCTGGGCTCAGCCCAACGGACACCTTCAGGGACGCCGATACCCTTGGTCGCCTGCTGCAGGTCGTTGGTGCCGATGCTGAGTTGTTGAGCCAGGTCGAGCTGTTCAAGCAGTCCTCGCTCGCACGTTTTTCTCCACTGTCTGCTCCGGCTGTTGCATCACTCCCTGAGCCGGTGCCGCCGCTGACAGCGCCGAAGTTTTCTGTTGGGCAATTGCTCTGCCTGAAGTCCAACCCTGCAACGTTGTTTCCTGTGATCGAGGTGCTCGCTAGTGTCTCGGTGGAGACCCGTTACCGGGTGTTTGAAGGGGGGGGCAAACAGGTCTACTACGAGAGCCAGTTGCGGGCAATCGACGAACAGGACGACACCCGAAAGCTCGTCACTGCGGCCGAGCTGTCAGCGCTGTTGAGTGCGTTGCAGCTCTCGTCACCATCAGCGTCGTCTCTGTACTCGCTCAACTCTGGTCGCGTCCGATTTGTCCCTTACCAATATCGACCAGTCTTCAAGCTGATTAGCGCGGATCGCCCGCGACTGTTGGTCGCTGATGAGGTAGGGGTTGGCAAGACGATTGAGGCCGCGCTCATGTTGAAGGAGCTGCAGGCGCGCAGCGACATCAAGTCGGTTCTCATCATCTGCCCGAAGGCTCTTGTCGCGGAGCGGAAGTGGGAGCTGGAGATGAAGCGGTTTGACGAGACGTTCGTCCCGCTAGATGGCTCTCTGCTCAGGCACTGCATCAAGGAAACTCATCTGAGTGGCGACTGGCCTACGCAGTACGAGAAGGCCATCCTCCCTACCTCACTCTTCGACAAGGACTTGTTGTTCGGAAAATCGGGCAAGGGTAAGTCTCGCGACCCAGGGCTCCTTGAACTTGACCCGCCCCCGAAGTTCGATCTGGTCATCGTCGATGAAGCGCATCACATTCGCAATTCCGAGACCTTCCTCCATCAGGCAGTGCGGTACTTTGCGGACAACGCCGAGGCTGTCGTTTTCCTCTCTGCGACACCAGTGCAGCTTGGACGTGAAGACCTATTCACTCTTCTAAACGTCCTTCGGCCAGACGTCATCATCGACCCCGCCAGCTTTGAGCAGATGGCCGAGCCGAATCAGTTCATCAATGCCGGAATTCAGGCCTGTAGACGGGGAGGTGAGGGCTGGGCCGAGGACGTACGTGAGCAGCTTCGACTTGTTGCAGGAACAACCTGGGGCCTAGAGGTGCTAGCCGTTAACCCTGGTTTCCAGCACATCTACGATGGGCTTGCGGAGGGGGCGGACGACGGGCCGTCGCGAATCAAGACGATCGCGGCGTTAGAGGGCCTGTATACGTTCAGCTCGCTCATAAATCGGACACGTCGACGAGACATCGGCGAGTTCACTACGCGAAAGGCTGAGACGGTAACGACGGACTTCACGCCGAACCAGAAGGAGTTGCACGATGACTTGTTGTCTGTCATAGCTCGCATCCTGGGACGGTTGCACGGGAATCAGAACGTCAAGTTCATGATGACTACGGTGAGTCGGCAGGCTGCAAGTAGCCTGTATGGTCTTGCCCCCGCACTTGAGGACATCCTTCAGGGGAAGCTCGCTCAACTCGAATCGGACGATGACGGCGTAGACGCTGAAGAACGTGATCAAGCCTTCATTGAGCAGATCCAAGGTGACATTGAGTCGCTCATTCAGCGGGCGAAGCGTCTTGATCCACGAGACCCAAAGGCTGATGCCTTTATGTACGTTGTGCGCGACAAGCTCGGTATGGCACGCAACAAGGTACTCGTCTTCAGCACCTTCCGGCACACCCTGCGTTACTTGGTAGGCAAGCTGAGCCACGAAGGAGTTCGGTTCGGCCTTGTGCATGGGGGCATCTCCGACGAAGACCGAGCCGATCTTCGTCGTCGCTTCTCCCTACCAAAGGAGGACGAGTCTGCGTTGGACATATTGCTGTCCTCCGAGGTCGGCTGCGAAGGATTGGACTTTCAGTTCTGCGACTGCCTTGTTAACTTTGACTTGCCGTGGAACCCGATGCGGATTGAACAACGTATCGGCCGCATCGATCGTTATGGGCAGACCAGTGAGACGGTTGGCATCTTCAACTTCGTCACCCCTGGGACCATCGACGGCGACATATACGACCGCTGCCTTTCACGCATTGGTGTGTTTCAGCACGCGATCGGGGGCAACGAAGAGATTCTTGGCGACATCACTCGCGAGCTACACAGCATCGCAGAGACCTTCAGTCTGAGTGAGGTTGAGCGATCACGACGGCTACAGCAACTGGCTGACAACAAGATCCGTCAGATAGAAGAGGAGCAGCAGTTGGAACAGCGTCAGGGCGAGCTGTTCGGTCTCAACATTGCTGCTGCAAGTTGGGAGCAACGACTGGCACAGTCTCGCAACTATTGGTTAGAACCATTGGCGCTCGGCGTCGCCCTTACGGCGTACCTCACTCGAAGACTTGGCAAGGAGCAGGAGTACTTGCTTGGAGACAAGGCGTTGAAGACGCTCCGCGTTGGCGTTGAAGGCCGCGCCTCTTTGCTGGAGGACTACCGAAAATTGCCTCGATCGAATGACCCAATGAGTCGATCGTGGGAGAGATGGCTCAAAGGCGTTGTGCCAACTCTCCAGGTTACTTTTGAACAAGAAGCAGCGGTCGAGAACCCGTCCGCCGTGCTACTTGCTCTGGGACATCCACTGTTGCGACAGGCGGCAGCTTTCCTGCACGAGCCGGAGGTAGTCTCAGTCAAGTTGCGAGTCTCACATGATCTTCTTCCTGAGGGAATTCATCCGTTCGCGATTTACCGCTGGACGAGACAGGGAGTAAGGCGGGACGAGGAGCTTGTGCCAGTCGCTGCTGATGCCCGGGTGGCTTCCGAACTTCTGGAACTCTTGCCTTTGTCAGCTGATGCTTCTGACCTTGAGCTGCCTTCCCAACGCATCCTGGACGAGTTGGATGCAGTTCATCACCAGCATTGGTTGGCAGAGTCGACTCAGCATTCGGAAGATAACCGGCAACTTGTGGGTGTTCGGATTCAAAGCCTTACTGCGAGTTTCGGCGCAAGAAGATCCATGCTTGAGGATCAGATCCAACGTGCCACTAACGACAAGATTCGAGTGATGAAGGCGGCAGAGCTAGAGCGTGCCACAGTCGACTTCGATGTCCGGGTTGCCGAGCTGCGGCGAGCAGCGGAAAGCGGCGACATCAGGGCCGCGCTGTCAGTGTTTGGCGTGCTCCAAGTTCGGAGAGCTCAATGAGTCTAATCCAGCAGATTGCCAAGAACCGGCAGCTTCTTTTGGACGGCATTGAGGCCAACGGGGGGGACATCAATCTCGGTATCTTTGAGGACTTCTATCCCGATGAGGCGCACTTCATCTTCGAGCTTTTGCAAAACGCTGAAGATGCCGGAGCCACGGAAGTTGCATTTGAGTTGTCCCCGCACGGATGTGCGTTCGAGCACAACGGCTCACGACACTTCAACGAGCGGGACATTCGCGGGATCACTGGAATCTTCAACAGCAGCAAGAAGGGCAATCCAGACCAAATCGGAAAGTTCGGCGTTGGCTTCAAGTCCGTTTTTGTCTACACCGACACACCGGTGGTGTACTCCAAACAGTACAGCTTTCGAATCGAACGCTTGGTGCTTCCTGTGGAGGTGCCTTGCAAGCCAGGTCTGGGCGACAGAACGCGCTTTGAGTTCCCGTTCAACAATGTCAAGAAGAACGTTAAAGAAGCCTTCGCGGAGGTCAAGTCGGGCCTTGAGCAGCTTTCCGAGAACACCCTCCTGTTTCTGCGTAATCTCGGATACATCAAGTGGAAGGTAGGTGCCCAGGAGGGAGCGCTGCTACGCGAGGAGCACAGCGAGAACCACGTGGAGGTTCTGAAGCAACTGGACGGCAGGGACGTGCTCAGCTCGCACTGGTTGCGCTTCAGTTCCCCTGTGAAACCAGACAAGGCTTTTGAAGCGCCGGTCGATGGGGTTGTGCGGCAGCACGTGGCTATCGCCTTTGAGTTGACACTCACAGGTGATCGAAAGGCATTCGATAGCAGTGTGGCCCTTCGGGATCAGCTGAGGGTTGTCCCGGCGGAACGCGGCAAGGTGTCAGTATTCTTCCCAGCAGACAAAGAGACCTCTGGGCTTCGGTTCCATCTTCACGGGCCATTCGTCCCTGAACTGAGTCGGGCGAGCATCAAGAACTCTCCGGAGAACGTGCCGCTATTCGGGCAACTTGGTGCACTTGCGGCGAGGTCTTTGCACGCTATCAAGAAGCTTGGTTTGTTGAGTGGCGACTTCCTGGGCGTACTTCCCAACAACGAGGATTCGTTGCCGGAGCGTTACAAGATCATCAGGACCAGCATCTTGGACGAGATGAAGAGTGCCTCACTGGTGCCCACGCATCGCGGTGGACACGCGCCTGCCACGCGGCTCGTTCAGGCGAAAGCCTCACTCAAGGTGCTGCTTAATCGGGGAGACCTGGCGTTCGTCACTTCGCGTCAGGACAGCCCCGACTGGGCGATTGGTGCAACGCAGAAGAACAGCAACCAAGATCGCTTTTTGGCGAGTCTTGGAATTCCGCTATGGGAGACCGATGCGCTGATTGAGTTTCTGGAGTCGCGCGCGAGGAAGTCCACTTCGACCTGGGATCCCTGTGATCTTGACCAAAAGGTTCTCGAATGGATTGCTGCAAAGTCTTTCGAGTGGCTTCAGGCGCTGTATGCCCACCTGTTCAAGTATTGCCAAGAGGAAGGCGACTTCGGAAGACTGGATGATGTTTACTTTATCCCCCTGGCCTCAGGGAAGTGGGGCACAGGTTCGATGGCGTACTTCCAGACCGGCCCCTGGAGCGAGTCAGACCGCCGCCATCGTGTTGATGAACGCGTGTTGAAAGACGGATCTAGGAAGTCGCAGCAGCAGGACGCCCGAAGGTTTCTGGAGCAGATTGGCGTTCGCGAGCCCAACGAACTGGACGAGATCTCGCTGCTGCTGACGTCACGCTACAAGGACGCCTCTAGGGCTCCGACAGAGGATGAGTACCAGGTTGACCTTCCAAGAATGATGGCCTTTCTTGAGGGCAACCCGCACTCGAAGGGGATGTTTGCTGGAGCTAAGGTTTTCAAGGTCGCCGCACTCTCAGCGAGCTGGGCAGAGGCCGGTCGAGTCTTTTTGGATGAGCCGTTTGGACGCACAGGACTGCGTTACCTGTATGAACTTACGACCGACCAGAAGCTGAAGCGCTGGCCCTTGGACGGCTGGTACTTACAGTGCGGCATCCCATTGGACCGAATCATCAAGTTTGCTGAGGCACTCGGATGTCAAACCGAGTTCGACAGGCTTGCTGACACGGCGAGCTGTTACGCGAACCCTAACTGGGGCAGCATCCTGTCGAAGGCGCCGGGCGAGCGCGCTGGGAACATGATCAATCGGGACTTTGCGCTTGCCTCAGAGGCTGCGCTATTGCTCAAGGCCAAGGCTCTTCCAGCTGTTCAACTAGTTTGGAAGGCGCTGTGTCGTAGTGAGTCTGCCAGACCTAGTGTGTTGCAGGCGGTGTTCCAGTTCACCGATCGAGGGGGCCCAAGAAGTTCCCCTTCTCAGCTCGTCTGCAAGCTGCGAGAGATCGAGTGGGTGCCTCAGACGGACGGTACCTTTGTAAAGCCCAGATCCGCCGCTGCGCGCTTGCTGCCCAAGGGGTTGACGGTGGACGCTGGCTACAAGTGGCTGGAGGCCGTGGAGTTTGGGGCGGAGGAAAAGAGAAAAAGTGCTGAATCGGAGGTCCGTGCTGAGCACCGCAGAGAGCTTGGATTCGAATCTGAAGAGCAGCTCGCTAGAGCGCTTGAGTTCAAGTCACTCCCGAAAGACGAGCAAGAACGAATGCTTGCGGAAGCAAAGCGGCGTCATCTGGACCCGATTGAACTCCCCGAGCGGCCAGTATCGAACCCCGATCGCCGCCGCGAGCGGGTGAGTGAGGATGTGCTGGCTACGCCGGACAAGTCTGTTGCGGTCCGCGAACGCACCGTGCAGATCGGCGTCAACGAGGCGAAGGCCGAGGCGAAGGTTTACCTCAGGGATCAGTACACCAACGGCAATGGGCAGATGATCTGCCAAGCATGTAAGGATGAACTCCCTTTCAGGCTGCCAACGGGCGCGTACTACTTTGAAGCAGTCGAGCTAGTTGACGGTCAGCCGAAACGATACAGGGCAGCGTACCTCGCGCTCTGCCCCAATCACGCTGCTGCGTTTCAGTACGCCAATTCTCAGAGGAACTCGATGCGCGAACTGCTCGCCACGGCGGCGTCGACCGAAGTCGAGGTCACCTTGGGTGGGCGTAAGACGACCATCTATTTCACCCAGACGCACCTGGCGGATGCTAGAGCTAGCCTAAGCGTTGAAGACGACTGAACGCCCCGCCGTCCGCTGCCTTGCTCGGAATGATGCGTAGCGCCCTCTGTCGGTCGTCTCGATCAACCGATACACGGGTTGATAGTCGGTTTGATAGTTGACGCGTTTTGACACAAAAAAGCCCATGTAAAACATGGGCTTAGTTGATTTTCTGGCGGAGAGGGCGGGATTCGAACCCGCGGTGGGGATAAACCCACACACGCTTTCCAGGCGTGCGACTTAAACCGCTCATCCACCTCTCCTGCAAGCCCGCCATGATAACCCAAGATGGTCAGGTGTCGGGCCTTGCATCGCGCCTGGCCGAGTGCATTTCCAGTGCGCCTTGCCAATCAAGTCGATGAACCAGATTGTTCAGGTGCAGCATGCGTCGTGAACGCGCCAACGTCTGGCCCTGGCCGTCGATCAGGGCAACGTTGCAGAGGATGTTCATCGGGTCGAACAGGGCCACGATGTCTGACTGAATTTCCGTCCATTCCCAGGCGATCTGGATTGGCTCCCCGCCCCTCGACGTTGCCCAGACCTCCTGGCCTGACCGCAGGCCGGAGCTTGCATCATGGACGCGGACGCTGCTCCCGACGTGGCGCAGTTCATGCGTCACCATTTCGAACTCGTTTACAGTCTTGACGACCGTTTCGCAGACCATCAGTTGCCACGCTGTCATCTGCATTCGGAACTCCCACTATTTGGATGGGATTGCAGTTTGCGTTCCTCAACGCTGGGCTGCGCCTACCAACCCTAGTAGCGCATGAACCTCCAGCGGTACGAACAAGTCAGTCAGGCGGAGGACCTCGCGTCCCTCCGACGCGGTCTGATTGAATTTGCGAACGACCTGGATTTCGGCCTCGTCGTTGGTGTGCTTGCGATTGAGCATCGGGGGCCGGGGGCGAAGACCGAATACGTCGCGGTGGGCAATACACCGGACGCGTTCGTGGAGACATCCCGGGACAACAGCTACGCGCAGCGTGATCCGGTGCATCGGGCTCTGACCCATCTCACCAAGCCCCTGATCTACGACCAAGCCTTCTATGTCAACGCTGGCGCAGGCGAGTTGTGGGAGATGTACGCGCCGTTCGGCTACCGAACTGGTGTCGCGGTTGGCGTCCAGATGTCCGGCTATCGCCGGCTGCTCCTCGGCGTGGATCGGGAGGCGCCTCTGCCGAAAGATCCGATCAAGTTGAACCGGATGATTGCGGACCTGCAATTGCTTGCGGTTCATGCCCAGGATGCTGCCGGGCGCTTGCTCGTATCGAAGAGGGCGCCTCAACGTCAGTCAAGGCTCCCGCCGCGCCAACTCGAGATCCTGAAGCTGACCATGGAGGGCAAGAGCGCGTGGGTCGTTGGGAGCCTGCTGGGCATCAGCGAGAACACAGTGAACTACCACATGAAGCAACTGTTCAAGCTGCTCGACGTGTCGACCAAGCATCAAGCGGTGTTGAAAGCGATGGAGTTGGGCGTTCTCTGAAGCTGTCGCCCCCTACCAGGGTTGGTAGTTTTCCGCCGCGGAGCTGTCCGACACACTGAGTGCCATCTCAACGCAACCAGCGGATGGCGCAAATGGAAAAAGTTTCTTTCTGGGAAGTCTTTGCTGAGCTGTTCGGCTTTCCCATCACTGGCAACTGATCCCGGTCATCTGACCAGATCGTAGGAAAAGCGACACCTCCATCGCTTTCGTTCGGCGCCCCCCGAACGTCTTTGCGCCCGCGACCACCCTTGTAGGGTCCTCGCGGGTTTTTTTGCTTCAAGCCTTGGCTCCTACGGCCTTCCGCCCGCCTTGAGCAGCGCCATTGCCGTGCCGATCAGGCCAGCTACTTCGCTCATATTGCCTGGCACGATCATCGTGTTGTTCTTTTGAGCGAGTTGCGCATAGGCGTCAACGGCCTTCTCGGCGACCTTGAGCTGCACCGCTTGGTCGCCGCCGGGCTGCTGAATGGCGGCTGCTATCTTGCGGATGGCGTCTGACGTGGCGTCAGCGACCGCAGTGATGGCGGCGGCTTCCCCCTGCGCCTGATTGATCTCAGCCTGCTTCTCGCCTTCAGAGCGCGCGATGGCGGCTTCACGTTCGCCAGTCGCAATATTGATCTGCTCCTGACGCCGGCCTTCCGACGCCGCAATCAAGGCGCGCTTCTCGCGTTCCGCCGTAATTTGGGCCTGCATGGAGTGCAGGATCGCCGGCGGGGGCGTCAGATCCTTGATCTCATAGCGCAGCACCTTGACGCCCCAGTTCAGCGCAGCCTCATCCAAGGCTTCAACCACCGAGGTGTTGATCAAGGCTCGCTCTTCAAAGGTGCGGTCCAGTTCCATGCGCCCGACGACCGAGCGCAGCGTTGTCTGGGCGAGCTGCGTGATTGCCACGATGTAGTTGCTCGAGCCGTAGCTGGCTCGCATTGCATCCGTAACCTGGAAATAGAGGATGCCGTCAACGGTCAGCTGGGTGTTGTCCTTGGTGATGCAGACCTGGCTCGGTACGTCCAGCGGGATTTCTTTCAGCGAATGCTTGTAGGCGAGGCGGTCAACGAATGGCACAAGGAAATTCAGGCCTGGCGTGAGTGTCGCGTGGTACTTGCCGAGGCGCTCGACGACCCAGGCGTTTTGTTGGGGAACGACCTTGACGGCGCGGACGATGAAGATCGCGGCGATGACAAGAATGACGAGGGCGATTTCAAATCCCATGGGGAAGTCTCCGGGCTTCGTTGAGGTTCAGCGGTCGAGCAGCAGGCAGCTGCCTTCGACGGCACGGATCACGTGCCGGCCGCTTGCCGGCGGCGCGCTGCCGATGAAGCGGGCCTGCCAGGCCGCGCCGCGATAGTGAACCTTGGCATTGCCATCGGCCGACCAGACGTCGACTTGCACGCTCTGGCCGATGTCCAGATTGACGTCAGGGTTCCAATAGGCCGGGGCGGCCCTGGGTGCCTTGCTGCGCTGCCTGTGCCAGGCGACAACCGCGGCGCCGCCAATCAAGGCCGCCGCCAGCATCTGCCCAGTTAGCGAAAGCCCCAGATGCGCCGCCAGGGCGCCAGCCACGACGCCCACGGCCAGCATCAAGAGGTAGAAGGTGCCAGTGGCCAACTCGGCGGCGACCAACACGCCGGCCGTGATCCACCAGACGGTGGTCCAGTTCAAGTCCATCTCGCCCCCCAAGGCCTTGGTGTGGGCTCAGTTTAGACGGCTCAGGAAGAGCTGGCGCCATGGCCGGGACACGTTGCGGCCCTACACTTCGCCGCTTCGTTTTTGTGATGCTCTCCCGCTGGAGTCCGCGATGATCCGTTTTCACTTTCCCATCGTCATCATTGACGAGGATTACCGCTCGGAGAACACCTCGGGGTTGGGCATCCGCGCGTTGGCTGAGGCCATCCAGAAGGAGGGCATGGAAGTCCTGGGCGTTACGAGCTACGGCGATTTGTCCCAGTTCGCCCAGCAGCAGAGCCGCGCGTCGGCCTTCATCCTCTCTATCGACGACGAGGAATTCACCGCTGGGCCCGAGATGGATCCCGTCGTACTGAACCTGCGCAAGTTCATCCAAGAAATCCGCAACCGCAATCCGGACATCCCGATCTATGTCTATGGTGAGACGCGCACCAGCCAGCATTTGCCCAACGACGTGCTGCGTGAACTGCACGGCTTCATTCACATGTTCGAGGACACGCCGGAGTTCGTGGCGCGCCACATCATCCGTGAGGCCAAGAGCTACCTCGACGGCCTGGCGCCACCCTTCTTCAAGGCGTTGATGGACTATGCACAGGACGGTTCCTACTCATGGCACTGCCCTGGTCATTCCGGCGGCGTCGCCTTCCTGAAGAGCCCTGTCGGGCAGATGTTCCATCAGTTCTTCGGCGAGAACATGCTGCGCGCCGACGTCTGCAATGCCGTCGAAGAGCTCGGTCAGCTGCTGGACCATACCGGCCCGGTCGCGGCCAGCGAAAAGAACGCGGCGCGTATCTTCAACGCCGACCACTGCTTCTTCGTCACCAACGGCACCTCCACGTCCAACAAGATGGTGTGGCACCACACGGTCGCTCCGGGCGACGTGGTCGTCATCGACCGCAACTGCCACAAGAGCAACCTGCACGCCATCATCATGTGCGGGGCCATCCCGGTCTTCATGACGCCGACGCGCAACCACTACGGCATCATCGGCCCCATCCCCGAGAGCGAGTTCAGCCCCGAGGCCATCCGCGCCAAGATCGCGGCCAACCCGCTGCTGGCGCATGTCGACCCGGCGGCGGTCAGGCCGGCCATCGTCACGCTGACGCAAAGCACCTACGACGGCGTGCTCTACAACACCGAAACCATCAAGAAGAAGCTCGACGGCTACATCCCGACGCTGCATTTCGACGAGGCCTGGCTGCCGCATGCGGCCTTTCACGACTTCTACGGGCAGTTCCACGCCATGGGCAAGAACCGCGTGCGCCCGAAAGAGGCGATGGTCTACGCGACCCAGTCCACCCACAAGCTGCTTGCCGGCATCTCGCAGGCCTCGCAGGTGCTGGTGCAGGACTCGCAGACGGTCAAGCTCGACAAGCACCTCTTCAACGAGGCCTATCTGATGCACACATCGACCTCGCCGCAGTACTCCATCATTGCGAGCTGCGACGTGGCCGCCGCCATGATGGAGCCGCCCGCCGGCACCGCGCTGGTGGAGGAGAGCATTCGCGAGTCCCTGGACTTCCGCCGTGCCATGCGAAAGGTCGAGGGCGACTATGGCGACGACTGGTGGTTCAAGGTCTGGGGGCCGGACTTCCTGCGCGCGCAGGATGACCAGGGCAGCGAACCCGTGGCGGCTGACTGGATGCTGCACGCCGACGAGGACTGGCACGGTTTCGGCGGGCTGGCCGAAGGCTTCAACATGCTGGACCCGATCAAGTCCACCATCATCACGCCGGGACTGGACATGGAAGGCCGCTTCGCGGCGAACGGCATTCCGGCGTCGGTGGTTACCAAGTTTCTGGTCGAGCACGGCGTCGTCGTCGAGAAGACGGGGCTCTACTCCTTCTTCATCATGTTCACCATCGGCATCACCAAGGGCCGCTGGAACACCTTGCTGACGGCACTGCAGCAGTTCAAGGACGACTACGACAAGAACGCGCCGCTGTGGCGCATCCTGCCGGAGTTCTGCGCTAAGTTTCCCAAGTACGAGCGCATGGGGCTGCGCGACCTCTGCCAGGCCATCCACCGGGCCTATGCCGAAGGCGACATTGCCCGGCTGACGACCGACATGTATCTGTCCAACCTGCAGCCAGCCATGACGCCGACGGACGCCTATGCGCACATCGCCCAGCGCAAGACCGAGCGGGTCGGCATCGACGACCTGGAAGGGCGCATCACGACATCTTTGCTGACGCCCTATCCGCCCGGCATTCCCTTGCTGATTCCGGGCGAACGATTCAACAAGAAGATCGTGGACTACTTGAAGTTCACCCGCAACTTCAACGCCAAGTTTCCCGGCTTCGCGACGGACGTGCACGGCCTCGTGCATGAGATCGACGACGAGACCGGTCGGGGCTACTACTACGTCGACTGCGTGAAGGCCTGACGCGCCACCGGACGTGCCACTGCGGCGTCCGGTGGCTGGCCCTGCGGTGGCTGCCGTTGCATTGCCACGCGGTCTGCCGCGTGGCCGCGATCTTCAGGACTCTGCGGCCATCGCGGTGTGGCTGAAGCCGCCATCCACGTAAGTGATCTCGGCGCTGATACCTGCGGCCAGATCCGACAGCAGGAAGGCAGCGGTGTTGCCGACATCGTCGATGGTGACGTTGCGGCGGATCGGTGCCTGGGCCGCAAACTGGCCCAACAGCTTGCCGAAGTCCTTGATGCCGGAGGCGGCCAGGGTCTTGATCGGACCAGCGGAAATGCCGTTGACTCGAACGCCTTTGGGGCCCAGAGCCTGCGCCAGGTAGCGCACGCTGGCCTCCAGGCTGGCCTTGGCCAGGCCCATCGTGTTGTAGTTGGGCACGATGCGCGCCGCACCCAGATAACTCAACGTCAGCAATGCGGAGCCGGCACGCAGCCGCGGTGCGGCGAGTTTGGCCATGGCTGGAAAGCTGTAGGCCGAAATATCGTGGGCGATACGGAAGTTCTCGCGCGTCATGCCTTCGAGAAAATCGCCTGCTATCGCCTCGCGCGGTGCAAAGCCGATGGAATGAACGAAGCCGTCGAACTCGCTCCAGACCTCGCCGAGTTGATTGAACAGGGCTTCTAGTTGCTCGTCGCTCGTGACGTCGCAGTCATAGATCAGGCTCGAACCGAACTCGGCGGCAAACTCGCTGATGCGCTCCTTGAAGCGTTCGCCCTGATAGCTAAAGGCCAGCTCAGCGCCTTCGCGATGGCAGGCACGTGCAATGCCGTAGGCGATGGAACGGTTGGACAACACGCCCGTGATCAACAGCCGCTTGCCGGCGAGAAAGCCCATTCTTGTCTCCTGTGAGGTCTCAAACAACCTTGGATTCTGGCATGTGAAGCGCGTAGCGGCTTGCCGGCACGGGACTTGCACAGTACAATCCGAGCTTCACCAGAAATGAGAGCCGGCTGAAAAGCAGGCTTCGCGAGCGCCGGACGATATCCCCCGGGGCCGAATTCTGAGGAACGAGGTGGGCGGATTCATCCAGCCCATTTTTTTTGCTTTTTCGCTTTTCTATCGCGCGCTTTTTCGGATCTGGAACGCTTTACCCGCATGAGTTGGCAAACCGCTGTAGAGACAACCGTGACCGGTCTTGGTTACGAGCTCGTGGACTGCGAACGCAGTGCAGGTGGAACGCTGCGCGTGATGATCGACAACAAGCTGCCCGCCGACGCCGTTGCCAGTGAATTGGTGACTGTTGACGATTGCGAGAAGGTCACGCGCCAGCTGCAGTATGTGCTGGAAGTCGAAGGTCTGGAGTACGGCCGGCTGGAAGTGTCGTCTCCCGGGCTGGACCGGCCGCTGAAGAATGCCGGCCACTACGCCCGCTTCGCCGGCCAGGAAGTCGACATCACGCTGAAGCTTCCTTTCCAGGGGCGCAAGAAGTACCGCGGTGTCGTCAGCGCACAACCCGAGGCGACGAGCGACCAGGCGTGGCGCCTGGTGTTCGACGACGGCGTGGCCGACCAGGCGCTCGATTTCACGCTCGACGAAGTGCGCGAGGCGCGTCTCGTCCCGGCCTTCAGCTTCCAGGGGCGGGGCGGGGCGCCGGCGCCCGACCGCAAGCCCGGTCAGCGCGGCGTCATCAAGCCGAAAAAAGCGGCAGCTAAGAAACAAGCGGGCGAACCCACCGAGGTGGCGCCCGGCCAAGACAAGGTTGACGGAGGTCTCAAGCAATGAACCGCGAAATGTTGATGCTGGTGGACGCAATCTCGCGCGAAAAAAGCGTGGAGCGCGATGTCGTGTTCGGTGCGGTCGAAGCCGCGCTGGCCTCGGCCACCAAGAAGATTTACGGCGCCGAGGCCGACATCCGAGTCAGCGTGGATCGCGACTCCGGTGAGTACGAGACCTTCCGCCGCTGGCATGTCGTTCCCAACGAGGCGGGCCTGCAGAACGCCGACGCCGAGATTCTGCTTTTCGAGGCGCAGGAGCAGATTTCCGATATCGAGGTCGACGACCACATCGAAGAGCCGGTCGAGTCCCTGACCATCGGCCGCATCGGTGCCCAGGCAGCCAAGCAGGTCATCCTGCAAAAGATCCGGGACGCCGAACGCGAGCAGTTGCTCAACGACTTCATGTCGCGCGGCGAAAAGATCTTCGTCGGCACCGTCAAGCGCCTGGACAAGGGCGACATCATTGTCGAGAGCGGCCGCGTCGAAGGCCGGCTCAAGCGCAGCGAGATGATCTCGAAAGAGAACCTGCGCACCGGCGACCGCGTCCGTGCCGTCATCCTCGGGGTGGATCCGACCCAGCGTGGCCCGCAGATCATGCTGTCGCGCTCCAGCCCTGAGTTCATGAAGGAACTCTTCGCCCAGGAAGTGCCCGAGATCGAGCAAGGTCTGCTGGAGATCAAGAGCTGCGCCCGCGACAGCGGCAGCCGCGCCAAGATCGCCGTCGTCAGCCATGACCGCCGCGTCGATCCCATCGGCACCTGCGTCGGCGTGCGCGGTTCGCGCGTCAACGGTGTGACCACTGAACTCGCAGGCGAGCGTGTGGACATCGTGCTGTGGAGCGAGGACCCGGCCCAGTTCGTCATCGGCGCGCTGGCACCGGCGAACGTGCAATCCATCGTCGTGGACGAAGAACGCCACGCCATGGACGTTGTCGTCGACGAGGAAAACCTCGCCATCGCCATCGGTCGCGGCGGCCAGAACGTGCGCCTGGCGTCCGAGCTGACCGGCTGGCGCATCAACATCATGTCGGCCGAGGAGTCGGCCGCCAAGCATGAGGTCGAGGCTGAGAGCGTTCGCAAGCTCTTCGTCGAGAAGCTCGACGTCGATGCCGAAGTCGCCGACATCCTGATCGCCGAAGGCTTTACCAGCCTGGAAGAAGTCGCCTACGTGCCGATGCAGGAAATGCTCGAGATCGAGGCCTTCGACGAGGACACCGTCAACGAGCTACGCACCCGTGCCAAGGATGCGCTGCTGACGATGGAGATCGCCCGCGAAGAGAAGGTCGATGAGGTCTCGCAGGACCTGCGCGATCTCGAAGGCGTCACGCCCGAGCTGTTGAGCAAGCTGGCCGAAGGTGGCATCAACACCCGGGACGACCTGGCCGACCTCGCTGTCGACGAACTGGTCGAGCTGACCGCACAAGACGAGGCCGCTGCGCGCGCGCTGATCATGAAGGCCCGCGAACACTGGTTCAACGCCTGATCACGCACGCCGCGCCGCACCGAAAAGTAATTTGAAGGATCCCCACATGGCCGTGACTACCGTCGCCCAATTCGCCGCTGAGCTGAGCAAGCCGGCGGGCACGCTGCTGGAGCAGCTGCATGCCGCGGGCGTCAAGAAGTCTTCCGTCGATGACGCGCTGAGCGAGAACGACAAGGAACGCCTGCTCGACCACCTGCGCTCCTCGCATGGCACTGCAGCGACTGATCGCAAGAAGATCACTCTCGTCAAGAAGTCGACCACCGAGATCAAGCAGGCCGATGCGAGCGGCAAGGCCCGCACCATCCAGGTCGAAGTGCGCAAGAAGCGCACCTTCATCAAGCGTGACGATGCCACCGGCGCCGACGAGGCCAGCAATGGCCAGGATGACGCTGACCTGGCACGCCGCGAGGAAGAGGCGCAAGCTCAAGCCGCCGCGCTGCGTCTGCAGGAAGAGGAGCTGGCCGCCAAGGTGAAGGCGCGCGAGGATGGCGAGCGCGCCGCGCGCGAAGCCGCCGAGGCGCGCCGTG
>NZ_JBQVNP010000088.1:0-22195 GCF_052436255.1 Roseateles sp.
CGCCTCGCCAGCCAGCGGTGGGTCGGTTCACGGGGGCATTCCTGTGCGGATCGGGCAGGCGGCCGTGGCGTGTTCGGCGCCCGCTCAGCGCGGCACGCCGTAGACGAGGCCGCGGCCGACGGTGCTCATGTAGACACGGCCCTCGGTGTTCATGTCGCCGACGACGAACTGGCCGTTGCCCGGACCGCCGAACTGATGGGCGTCGTCGTTGATGCGGGTCCAGCTGGCGCCGGCGTCGGTGGAGCGGTACAGGCCGCGCTTGCCGCCGCCGGCCTCGCCCCAGAGGAAGACGGTGGGGTAGCTCGCACCGGCCATCGTCTTGCCGAAGCCCACGGCCGCGCAGTGGCCGACGTTGGCGAGCTGGGTGAAGGAGGCGCCGGAGTCGGTCGAGCGGCTCAGGCCCCCGCCGCCCAGCGCCACCCACAGGTCGCCCTCGCGGTCGGGTGCGGCGCGCAGCAGCGGCGAGCCGCCCGTGGCCAGCGTGGCCGCCGTCATGAAGCTGGCGCCGCCATCGCTGCTGACCAGCACGCGGCCGTTGTCGCTGTCGTAGCCGTAGAACTTGTTGGACTTGAGCGGATCGGCGATGGGCCGTGCTGCGCTGCCGTTCAGGCTGGCCACGGTGGTCCAGGTGGGGTTGGCGCTCGTGAAGTCGCTGCTGCGGTAGGTCGCGTTGGTGTTGCCGGACCGGTTCGTGTGCAGCAGTGTCTTGCCGTCGGCCGACAGTGCCACCTGCCAGGTCGTGGCCTGCGCGGCCACCTGGGTCCAGGTCGCACCGCTGTCTGCGGAGCGATAGAGCTTGTTGCCACCGGCCCGTACGACGACGGAGGTGTTGGCCGGCGCGACCGCCAGGCCCGACGTCGTGCCCACGCGCGGCGTGTGGATGGGGGCGTAGGCGTCGATGTCGGTGTGGCGGAAGCCGTCGTAATCGCCGATGACCGACAGCAGCGGGCCGCCTGGCACGCTGACGAGGTTCAGCGGCACGGTCTCCTCCAGCCCGCGCACGGCGAAGGTCCAGGTGGCCGGCGTGGCATCGAGGTTGGCGCAGCGGAACACGCCGTTGCCCGACGTGACCCAGGCCACCTTGGTGTCGAAGGGGTCGAACTCGATGCTGCTGGCCCAGTGGATGCTGTTGCCGGCGATCCAGCTGACGCCGTCGGTGTCCATCGCAAAGCCGCGCTGCACGATGTTGGTCCAGCTGGCGCCGCCGTTGGTGGACAGGAAGAACTGGTCGCCCCAGTTGCCGCCCTGCTGCGACCAGGTGTTGACGGTGGAGATCAGCAGGCGCTGCGGGTTCTTCGGGTCCACCGTCACGCCCGAGAAGGCGGACGTGCTGCCCGCCGGCGTGACCTGGGTCCAGCCGCCGCCGGCGACCTGGTACTTCCAGACCTGGCCGCGGTCGGCCGCGCCCTGGGCGTTGCCATGCGGGCCGGCACCGTTGGCATAGGTGATGTAGACATGGCCGTCGCCGGAGGCGACGGCGCGTTGCGGCATGAAGCCGGTGGGCGCGCCCGCGACCGGCGTGAAGCTGGTGCCGGCGTCGTCGCTGCGGTAGAGGTTGGGGCCGACCGAGTCGAACCGCGAGATGCCCACCAGGATGCGCCGGGCGCGACCGCCGGCCACGCTGGCGGGGTCCAGCAGCACGAAGGCGATGCCGGCCTCGTTGGGCGTGGTGGTCACCGGCAGCCCCGCCAGGCGGGTGAAGGTGGCGCCGGCATCGGTGCTGCGGAACAGGCCGTTGTTGCGCGAGCCTGCGTACAGCACGTTGCTGTCGCCGGGGTCGACCTGCAGCTTTTCGCCATTGCCGCGGCCCATGCCGTTGCCGTGCACGCGGAACTGCGCGCTCACGTCGGTGATGCGCGAGAAGCTGGCCCCGTAGTCGGTGGAGCGCAGCACGGCGGTCTTGCCGTTGCTGAAATAGGAGGTGCCGGCCAGCACGTAGAGCACGGCCGGGTTCTTGGGATCGAGGGCCAGGGATTCGACGCCCAGCAGGCCGACATCGGCCTCGGAGACGAAGTCCAGCAGAGCCACCCAGCGGCTGCTGGCATGGTCCCAGCGGTAGGCGCCGCCGACGTCGGTGCGGGCGTAGAACAGATGCTGCTGGGTCGTGCTGGCGATGACGCCCGGCACATAGCCGCCGCCGCCCATGGCCACGTTGCCCCAGCGATAGCCGGCCGGTGCGGGGGGCGGCGGCGGGGGCGGCGGAGGGGGTGGCGGGGCTGGGGGAGGAGGAGGCGCCGGGGGCGCCGGCGGGGGGGGCATCGGGGCGCCGTCGCCCGATGACCCACCGCCGCCGCAGGCGGACAACAACAGGGAGATGGCGGAAAGCGCCGCCCCGCGCCTCGTGGTCTTCATGCGTGGGTCAGAAGTTCTTCCATTGCTGGTTGTTGCCGGTGCCGCAGGCCCACTGGATGACCGACGCGCCGTCGCTGGTGCTGGCCGCGTTCACGTCCACGCACAGGCCGCTGTAGCGCGACTTGATGCGGAAGTAGCCGCCGCCCATGTCCTCCGTGGCCCATTGCTGGCTCGTGTTGCCGTTGCAGCTGGCCTGCACGACGGCGACGCCGTTGGCCGTGCTCTGGCTGGCCAGGTCCAGGCACTGCCCGCTGTGCGCGACCTTCACGCGCGACCAGCCGCTGCCGGCATCCTCGAAGCTCCACTGCTGGTTGGTGCCGCCGCTGCAGGCCCACTGGATCACCGTGGCGCCAGCGCTGCTGCTGGCGCCGAGCACGTCCAGGCACTTGCTGCTGTGCCGCACCTGCAGCATGCCGCCGGCCGGCGTGCCGTAGACCAGGCCGCGGCCGACCGTGCTCATGTAGACGCGGCCCTCGGTGTTCATGTCGCCCGCGACGAAGCGGCCGTTGCCGGGGCCGCCGTACTGGGCGGCGTCGTTGTTCACGCGCACCCAGTTGGCGCCGGCATCGGTGGAGCGGTAGACGCCGCGTTTGCCGGTGCCCACCGTGCCCCAGATGAAGACGGTGGGGTAGCTGGAGCCGCCCATGGCCTTGCCGAAGCCGACGGCGCCGGCATGGCTGACGTTGGCGATGCTGCTGAACGAGGTGCCCGAGTTGGTCGAGCGCGCCAGGCCGCCGTCGTTGAGCGCCACCCACACGTCGCCCTCGCGGCCGGGGGCCGTGCGGATGAGGTTCGAGCCCCAGTCCGCCAGCGTGGCGGTGATGCTGAAGCTCGCGCCGCCGTTGGTGCTGACGCGCACCGTGCCCCTGTCGTAGACATAGAACTTGTTCGAGTTCAGCGGGTCGGCCACGGGGACGACATCATTCGCGCTCAGCCCGCCCACGGCGGTCCAGGTCGGCGAGGCGCTCGTGAAGTTGGTGGAGCGCCAGGTGGTCGAGGGCTGGTCCTTGGCGCGGAAGGTATGCAGCAGCGTGCCGCCGTTGGCCGACAGTGCCACCGTGCCGTGGCTGCCCTTCACGCCGGCCACGTCGGTCCAGGTCGCGCCGGTGTCGCTGGAGCGCTTCATCGAACTGCCCGCGCGCACCATGGTCGAGGTCGCCCCCGCCGCGACGGCCAGGCCCGAGGTGGTGCCGATGCGCGGGTTGTGAACCTGGCCGTAGGCGTCGATGCTGCCGGTGTGCCGGAAGCCGTCGAAGTCGCCGATGACGGTGACCAGCGGACCGCCGGGCACGCTCACCGCGCCCAGCGGCACGGTCTCCTCCATGCCCTTGACCGTGAAGGTCCACGTCGGGGCGGAAGCATCGACATTGGGTGAGCGGAATACGCCGTTGCCGGACACGACCCAGGCGACCTTGCTGTCGAAGGGGTCGAACTGGATGTCGGTGGTCCAGTGGATGGACTCGGTGGAGATCCAGCTCACGCCGTTGGCGTCGAAGTTGAAGCCCTTGGCCACGAGGTCGGTCCAGGTCGCACCGCCGTTGGTGGACAGGAAGAAGCGGTCACCGTTGGCGTTCGGGCGCTGTGGCCACCAGGTGTTGCTGGTGGAGATGATGATGCGCTGGGCGTTGGAGGGGTCCACCGAGACGCCGGAGAAGGCGCGCGACATCGTCGACGGCGTCACATTCGTCCAGCTGCCGCCGGAGACGTTGTATTTCCAGACCTGGCCGGCGTCCAGCGGCTCGGGCGGGTTGACGTCCTTGCCGCCGTCGCCGGCCGAATGGGGGCCGGCGCCATTGCCGTAGGTGACGTAGAGGTTGCCGTCGCTGGCCAGGGCCGCCCGCTGGGGCATGTAGGCCGTCGGCGCGCCGGACACCGCCGTGAAGCTGGCGCCGCCGTTGTCGCTGCGGTAGAAGCTGGTGCCGACCGAGCCGTAGCGCGACACGCCCACGAAGAGGCGCTGGGCCACGCCGTTGACCACGCTGCCGGGGTCGAGCAGGACGAAGCTGATGCCGGCACCGTTGGGCGTCGTGGTCACCGGCAGCGAGGTCACCCGCGAGAAGGTGGCGCCAGCGTCCGTGCTCTTGAACAGGCCGTTCGCGCGCGAGCCGACATAGAGCAGGTTGCTGTTGCCGGGGTCGACCTGGATGCGTTCGCCATTGCCACGGCCCATGCCGTTGCCATTGGCGCGCCAGAGGTTGCTCACGTCGGTGATGCGGCTCCAGCTCGCGCCGTAGTCGGTGGAGCGCATCACCACCGTCTTGCCGTTGCTGTGGTAGGGCACGCCGGCGACCAGGTAGACGACGCCGTTGTTCCTCGGGTCCAGCGCCATCGACTCCACGTGGTACAGGCCGACGTCGTCCTGCGAGAAGCTGTCCAGCAGCGGGACCCACTTCGAGTTCGTCGCATCCCAGCGGTAGGCGCCACCCACGTCGGTGCGGGCGTAGAACAGGTTGCGCTGCGTCTTGCTGGGAATGACGGCGGTCACGTAGCCGCCGCCGCCCATGGCGACGTTGCCCCAGCGGTAGGACTGGGCTTGGGCGTGGGGCGCTGCGGCGAGCGCGAGTACGGACGCCACCAGGGGCGCGAGGATCCAGGTTTTCATCGCGGTTTGTCTCCAGCTGCCGGTCAGTCGCCGGCGTGTTGTATGGACGTTCCGCTTCAGCAGTTGCATGGCGACATGCGGTTCATCACGCCATCCATTTGGTCATACCAAATCGGAACAGGCGCGATGTTCATGCGCTGATTGGGCAATTACTCACCGGGTAAACGCTTGAACAAACGAAAAATTACCAAATTTGGCATGACCAAATAATGGAGCGTCGATGACTCACATCACGGCGCCGAGCTGCCAGGGCACGAACTCGTTGTCGCCCAGGCCATGTTCCTCGCTGAGGGTGAGGCCGCCCGAGGCCGTGTCCAGCATCAGCCGGAACAGCGCCTCGCCGGCCTCGGCCACGGTCTGCGTGCCGTCGACGATGCCGCCGGCGTTGAAGTCCATGTCGAGCGACATGCGCTCGAACAGCGGCGTGTTGGTGGCCAGCTTCAGCGACGGCGTGGGCTTGCAGCCATAGGTGGAGCCGCGGCCGGTGGTGAAGCAGATCAGGTTGGCGCCGCCGGCCACCTGGCCGGTCGCGGAGACGGGGTCGTAGCCCGGCGTGTCCATGAACACCAGGCCCGGGCCCAGCACCGGCTCGGCATAGCCCACCACATCGGTCAGCGCGCTGCTGCCGGCCTTGGCGACGGCGCCCAGCGATTTCTCCAGGATGGTCGTGATGCCGCCGGCCTTGTTGCCCGGCGACGGGTTGTTGTCCAGCTCGGCGCCGTTGCGCTCGGCGTAGTCCTCCCACCAGCGCAGGCGCGCCATCAGCTTGTCGGCGACTTCGGGCGACGTGGCGCGCGCGGTCAGCAGGTGCTCGGCGCCGTAGATCTCGGGCGTCTCGGACAGGATGGCCGTGCCGCCATGGCTCACCAGCAAGTCCACCGCCGCGCCCAGCGCCGGGTTGGCGCTGATGCCGGAATAGCCGTCCGAGCCGCCGCATTGCAGGCCCACCACCAGCCGGGAAGCCGGCACCGTGCTGCGCCTCGCCTGGCCGGCCTCCGCCGCCAGCTCGCGCACCAGCGCCTGGCCGGTGGCGATGGCCTCGCGCGTGCCGCCTTCGCCCTGGATGCTGAGGCTGCGCACGCGCGCGCCGCCGTCCAGCCCGTCCAGCAGCGCACCGACCTGGTTGACCTCGCAGCCCAGGCCGATGACCAGCACGGCGGCGAAGTTGGGATGCAGCGCGTAGCCGCGCAGCGTGCGCCGCAGCAGCGCCAGGCCTTCGCCGTCGCTCATGCCGCAGCCGCTGCCGTGGGTGATGGCGACCACGCCGTCCACGCCCGGCAGCGCGCCGGGCGCCTCGAAGGCACGGGCGATGGCCTTGCAGACGGTGGCCGAGCAGTTCACCGACGACAGCACGCCGATGTAGTTGCGCGTGCCGACGCGGCCATCGGCGCGGACATAACCTTCGAAGCTGGCGGCGTCCTGCGGCCGGTTCGCTGCCGACGTGCCGGCATCGACGGCCTGTGCCGGCAGCGTGGTGCCCATCTCGACGTTGTGCACATGCACGTGCTCGCCAGCCGCGATGGCCTGGCTGGCCATACCGATGGGCTGACCGTACTTCAGCACCAGCTCGCCAGGGGCGATGGCGCGCAGCGCGATCTTGTGGCCGGCGGCGATGGCGTCGCGCACGGGCAGCGTCGCCCCGTCGGCATGCCGGACTTCGCTACCGGCCGCCAGCGCCACGCGCGCCACGGCGACGTTGTCGCGTGCGTGGAGCTGGATCAGGTCAGTCGACATGAAACACGCACTCCATCATGGCCCAGTGCTCGCCCTCGGCGCGGCTTTCCAGCGGGCGCTGGCAGGGGCTGCAGAAGGTCCACCAGTGGCGGGTCTCGGGATCGGCGGCGATGGCGGCCATGTCGGCCTCGAAGTCGCTGCCGTGGTATTCCCAGTAGCCGAACAGCAGGTTCTCCGGCTCGCGCAGGAAGATGCTGTAGTTGCGGATATTGGACAGCGCCAGTTGGTTCAGCACGCCGGGCCACACGGCCACGTGCAGGCGCTTGTATTCGGCGATGTGCTCCGGCGCGATGCCAATCACCATGCCCATGCGTTGCATTGCGTCATCCTTGTTCAAGAGGTGGCCAGCGCGGCCTGGAGCAGCGGCTGGGCCAGGCCCGGCCGATGGCGCGCGGCCAGCTCGATGACCGGCTGCAGCCGCCGCGCCTTTTTCTGTGCGTGGTTCTGCGCGATATCGGCCAGTCGGTGCGCGAGGAAGGGGTTGAGCAGCCGGTCGCGCAGGCCCGCGAGGTAGGTCCGCGCCTCGTCGCCCTGGGCCAGTGCGTCGAACACCGGCAGCACTTCCTGCAGCCAGGCCTGCTCCAGTGGCTCACGCAGCGCGGGGGCCTGCATGGCCTGCAGCACCGTCATGTCGGCGGGCAGGCCGCCGCGCAGCCAGCCCTCGGCCAGCAGCGTGTGGCCGAGGTTGAGCAGGTAGAGCTTGAGGCGCTCGTGGCGGGCCAGGTCGTCGGTCAGCACGATGGCCGGGTGGCGGCACGGCAGCACCAGCCGCGGCTGCAGCTCGATGGCCCACAGCGCATAGGGCTCGGCCACGGCGCCGGCCGGCTCCAGCGGCTCGGAGACGATGCGGTCCACCAGCGAATTGGCCCACACCACATGGCCGTGCAGCCAGCCGATGAACGCCGCTGCGCAGCGCCAGGTGGCCGCCAGCGTGGTGAGCAGCTCGCGCAGCGCATCACCGTTGCGCGAGACCAGCTCGCAGGGCAGCAGGGTCAGTGCTGCGGCAGGCTGCGCCCGCCAGCGGTCGTGCAGCAGCACCAGCAAGCGGGCGGGAAAGGCCGCCGGTGCGGGAGCGCCTTCGGCCAGCAGCGCGGCGTCGTCCAGGCCGGCCGGCGCCCACCCGCTGTCGCCGGTGTTGGACACGATGACCCGCACCGGGCCGCGCGCGCGTTCGCGCAGCCCGGCCCAGTCGCTGCGGGCGTGCAGCACCTCGCGGACCGCGCGGCAGGTCTTGCGCACATCCACCGGCCGGCCGTCGAGCAGGCCGCGGACGTGCACCTCGTAGCCGTCGGCCAGCGCCTGGGCGCGGCGCGTGCTGGCCGGGCTGTCCGTGCCTTGCACGACGGTGATGCCGCCCAGCGCGTCTTCACCTTCGCCGACGAACAGGTCCACATGGGCCTGCAGAAAGCGGCTGGTGCCGAATTGCAGGATGGGGTGGCCGGCGGTCAGCACTCGATCAGCGCCTTGATGACGCCTTGCGTCGGGTCCAGCAGCTTGGCGAATCCCGCGGGAACTTCCGCCAGCGTGAGCCGGTGCGTGGCCAGCGCCGCATCGGGGACCAGGCCGTCGCGCATGGCCTGCATGACGGTCTCGAAGTCGTCCAGGGTGGCGTTGCGGCTGCCCAGCAGGGTGGCCTCGCGCTTGTGGAACTCGGGGTCGGAGAAAGTCAGCTCGCCCTGAACGATGGACACCAGCACATAGCTGCCGCCGTGGGCGATGAAGCGGAAGCCCCGCTCCATGGCCTGACGGTTGCCGGTGGCGTCGAAGACCACGTCGAAGAACTCGCCGTCCGTCAGGCCTGACAGCTGAGCCTCGTCGGCGTCGCCCAGCGGCACCGTATGGGTGACGCCGATGTGCTCGCGTGCGAAGGCCAGACGGTCGGCGCGACCGTCGATGGCGCTCACCTGGGCGCCGCGCAGCCGGGCGAACAGCATGACGCCCAGGCCGATGGGGCCGGCACCGACGACCAGCACGCGCTGGCCCGGCTTCAGTTCGCAGCGGCGCACCGCATGCGCGCCGATGGCCAGGAACTCCAGCATGGCGGCCTGGTCGAGCGTGATGCCGTCGGCGCGGCCGACGAAGCGGCGCGGCACGCTGACGAACTCGGCGAAGGCGCCGTCGCGGTGGACGCCCATCACCTGGATCTGGGTGCAGCAGTTGGTCTTGCCCTGGCGGCAGGCGATGCAGTCGCCACAGGACAGGTAGGGCATCACGTAGACCGCATCGCCGGGTGCCAGGCCGCTGTCGGGCTCGGCCTCCTCGACGATGCCGGACAGCTCATGCCCCATCACGCGCGGATAGGCGAGGTAGGGCTGGTTGCCGGTGAAGATGTGCAGGTCGGTGCCGCAGACGCCCACGCGCTTGACGCGCAGCAGCACCTCACCGGGCTGGCGGGTGGGGCGGGGGCGGTCGAGCGCGACGAGATGGCCGGGCGATTCGCAGGAGACGGTCAGCATGGGCAAAGGCGGTAGAGGCGGGCGGCGTTGTCGCCGAAGAGCGCGCGTATGTCGTCCGGCTGGGGTGACGGATATAGGCGTTGAACGAGGTCGTGGGCCATTGCCCACCAGCTGGCGTAGTCGCAGGCGAGGTTGACGACCGGCCAGTCGCTGCCCCACAGCAGCCGCGTGGGGCCGAACAGCAGCCACAGCGTCTGCACATAGGGTTGCAGCGCGCCGCCGTCGCGGCGTTCGCCGGCCTCGGTCAGCAGGCCGGAGACCTTGCAGTGCACCTGGGGCAGGGTGGCCAGCGCGGCCATGTCGGTAAGCCAGGGTTTGATCACGCCGCTGGCGACGGGGGGCTTGGCACCGTGGTCGATGACCAGCGTCAGGCCGGGATGGCGGCGGGCGAACCGGTGCAGTGCGCGCAGGTGGCGCGGCAGCACCAGGGCGTCGAAGACCAGCCCGTGGCGCTGCATGGCCCGGGCCGCCGCATCGCAGGCGGGGTCGGCGATCCAGTCGGTGTCGGACAGGTCCTGCAACATGGGCCGCAGGCCCTTGAGAAGCGGGTCGCGCGCGAGGTCGTCGATTTGCGCGGCGGCGTCGGCGGCCTTGAAGTCCACCCAACCGACGACACCGCGCACCCACGGTGTCTGCGCAGCGACCGACAGCATCCAGCGCGTGTCGGCGACGCTGGGCAGGGACTGCACCAGCACGGTCGCCTCCACGCCGGCCGCATGCAGATGCGGTGCCAGGTCTTGCGGGCCGAAGTCGCGGTGGAGAGCCTGCAGAGACGCGGGCGGCCAGTGGCCCTCGCGGTCGGCCAGCCGCCAGAAGTGCTGGTGGGCGTCGACCTGCATCAGGCCTCCTTGGCGCAGGCTGCGGGCAGCGGCGCCTCGGCGTGCAGCAGGCCGCGGTGGCGCAGCGCGGGCCAGAGGTCATCGGGCAGCGGGCGGCGCATCCAGCTCACGTTCGCGATGACCTGCTGGGGTGAGCGCATGCCGGCCAGCACGCTGACGACAGCGGGGTGGGCCAGCGGGAAGCGCAGCGCCGCGGCCTCCAGCGGCACGCGGAACTCGGCGCAGGTTTCGGCCAGCGCGCGGGCGCGCTGCAGCATGTCGTGCGGCACGCTGCCGTAGTTGTAGCGGGCCTGGCCGGCCAGCAGGCCCGAGTTGAACGGACCGCCGATGATGACGCCCACGCCCTGTGCCGCGCAGCGGTCCAAGAAGGGCAGCGCGCCCTGTTCAAGCAGGGTGTAGCGCCCGGCCAGCAGCACGCAGTCCAACGGCGCGGCAGCGAGCGCGTCCTGGGCGACCTCCCATTCGTTGACGCCCAGCCCGATGGCGCGCACCAGGCCCTGGCTGCGCAAGGCCTGCAGCGCCCGGAAGCCGCCGCCCTCGGTCAGCGCCTTCCAGTGGAACTGGTTCCTGTCGCCATGGGTGGCGCGCCCGATGTCGTGCACCAGCAGGATGTCGATGCGTTGCACGCCCAGGCGCTGCAGGCTGGCTTCGAAGGAGCGCATGACGCCGTCGTGGCTGTAGTCGAAGACGGGCCGCAGCGGCAGCGGGTCGGCCCAGCCGTCATCGCCCGGGCGCACGCCGTCGTCGGGCACCATGACGCGTCCGACCTTGGTCGAAAGCACAAAGCCGCCGCGGCGCCGCCCGGTCAGGAAGGCGCCCACGCGGCCCTCGCTGCGCGTGTAGCCGTAGAAGGGTGCGGTATCGATGAAGCGCAGGTCCTGCTCCCAGGCCGTCTGCAGCGTGGCGGCGGCGGTGGGGCCATCGACGGCGTCGTACAACCCCGCCAGCGCTGCAGCACCCAGGCCCAGCGTGCTCAGGCGCAGGCCAGTGCCGGCCAGGGGGCGGCTCGGGAACTTGTTCATGCGCAGCAGGGTGGAACGTCTGAGCAGCATCAGTACAGGACGGCCTTGGCCTGGGGCGACGCCAGGTTGTCTTGGGTCACCCAGACGACGCCGGTGTCGCGGAACTTGGGCACCGTCTTCTTCTGCAGGATGTCGTTCACGGTCTTCACGCCCAGAAAGCCCATCTGGTAGGAACCCTGCACGGCGATGCCCGCCAGCGCGCCATCGGCGACGAACTTCTGCAGGTCCTGATTGCCGTCGAAGCCGATGGCGACGACCTTGCCGGCCCGCCCGCTCTGCACCAGTGCACGGCCCATGCCCACGGCGGTGGGCTCGTTGGCACCGAAGATGCCCTTGAGGTCCTTGTGCGCGGCCAGCACGTCGGTGGTCTGGTTCAGCGCCGTGGCCATTTGCGACTGCGAGTAGAACGGCCCGATGATCTGCAGCTTGGAGTTGGCCTTCAGGTAGGTGGTGAAGGCGCCCACACGCCCGACCTCGGAGCCGGCACCGGCGACGTAGGACATGACGGCCACCTTGCCGGTGGTGCCGATCTTGGCGATCAGTTCCTTGGCGCACAGCTCGCCGGCGGCCCGGTTGTCGGTGGTCAGGAAGGACTGGTAGTAGGTCTTGCCGCTGTCCGACACCTGCGAGTCAATCAGCACGACGGGGATGCGCGCCTCCCAGGCCTTCTTGATGGCGGGTACCAGCGCATCGGGGTCGGACGGTGCCAGCACGATGCCGGCCACGCGTCGGTTGACGGCGTTCTCGACGAGGTTGACCTGGTCGGCGATGGCCGATTCGCTGGCCGGGCCGGAGAAGGTCATGGTGTGGCCGCTGACCTCCTTCATGCCGGCCGTGGCGCCCTTGTTGACGTTTTGCCAGAAGGTGGAGTTGGTGGTCTTGACGATGACGGCGATCTCGCCGGCCTGGGCACCGGCACCGAGCAGGCCGAGGGCGGCGCTCAGCAGGGCCAGGCGCGGGAAGGGCAGGGGGCGTTGCATGCTTGTCTCCAGGGGTTTTGTAGTCAGCGGCGGTTGCGCAGCTGGTCGATCCAGACGGTGAAAAGGATGACGCAGCCGATGATGATCTGCTGCGTGAACGACGAGACGCCGTTCATGTTCAGACCGTTGCGCAGGATGCCGATGACGAAGGCGCCGATGACGGTGCCGGAGATGGTGCCGACGCCGCCCATCAGCGAGGTGCCGCCGATCACGGCCGCGGCGATGGCGTCCAGTTCGTACATGACGCCCTCGTTGGGCTGGGCGGTGACCAGGCGCGACATCAGCACGCAGCCCGTCAGCCCGGCCAGCGCGCCAGACACGACGTAGGCGAACATGGTCACGCGGCCCACGTCCACGCCCGAGAGGCGGGCGGCCTCGCCGTTGGAGCCCACCGCATGGATATGGCGGCCCAGCGTCGTGCGGCGCAGCAGCAGGCCCGCGACGACGGCCAGCACCACCATCAGCAGCACGGGGTAGGGGATGCCGGGGAACACGACGTTGGGGAAGCCCTGCGCGTCGATCTCCTCGATGCGCCACAGCGCGCCGTTGCCCAGCGTGCCGAAGGCCTCGCCCAGGCCGGAAACGGCGCGTGCATCGGTCATCTGCAACGCGACGCCGCGGGCCACCAGCATCATGCCCAGCGTGGCGATGAAGGGCGGCAACCGCAGGCGCGTGACGCACAGCCCGTTGATGACGCCGCACAGCGCACCGACGACGACGCCCAGCGACATGGCCGCGCTGACGGGCAGGCCGGTCTTGACCAGCAGGCCCGCGACAACCCCCGACAGGGCCAGCACCGAGCCCACGGACAGGTCGATGCCGCCCGTCAGGATGACGAAGGTGGCGCCGATGCCGAGGTAGACGATGGAGGTGACCTGCAGCGACACGGTCATCGCATTGCCGACGGAGAAGAAGGCCTCGCTGGTCAGCGAGAACACGAGGGTCAGCAGCAACAGGCCCGCCAGCGCGGCGAACTTCTGGATGAGGTCTTTCTGGCGGTCGTTCATGGGCCTTGGGATGCGAGTGCCGCGGCGGGCGGCAGGGGGGCCTCGGCCGGGGCGACCGAGGCGAGGTGCATGACGTCATGCTGGGTGCAGCGGCGGGTCTCGAGGAGACCGGCCACGCGGCCCTGGCGGAAGACGGCCACGCGGTCGGTGAGGCCCATGATCTCGGGCAGGTCCGAGCTGATCATGACGACCCCGACGCCTTGTGCGGCGAGCAGGTCCATCAGGGCGTAGATCGCATAGCGCGCGCCGACGTCGATGCCGCGCGTGGGCTCATCGAACAGGATGACGCGGGCCTGGCGGAACAGCCATTTGGCGATCACGACCTTCTGCTGGTTGCCACCCGACAGCAGCCGGGCGAGCTGCTCCGGCGAGGGCGTGCGGATGCCGAGCTGGTCAATGAAGTGCCCGGCCGTCCGACGCTCGCGGGCGGCGTCGATGAAGCCCAGGCCGCTGGCCACCTCGGCCAGGTTGGCCAGCGTGATGTTGTGGGCCACGCTCATGTTCACGGCCAGGCCGTGGGCCTTGCGGTCCTCGGACACGTAGGCGATGCCCGCGGCGATGGCGTCGCGCGGCGAGCGGATGCGCAGCCGCTGGCCAGCGAACTCCACGCTGCCGGCGTCGGCGAGGTCGGCTCCGAAGATGGCGCGCGCCACTTCAGTGCGACCGGCGCCCACCAGGCCTGCGAAGCCCAGGATCTCGCCTCGCCGCAACTCGAAGTCCACCGGACCGAAGACACCGTGGCGCGCCAGCCCGGCCACGCGCAGCAGCACCTCGCCGGTGGGCCGGCGGGTGATCGGCGGGAACTGCTGGTTGAGCTCGCGGCCGACCATCAGGCTGACGATCTCGTCGATGGACGTGGCGGCCCAGTCCAGCGTGCGGATGTACTGGCCGTCGCGCAGCACGGTGACGCGGTCGACGATGTGGGCCAGCTCGTCCAGCCGGTGCGAGATGTAGAGGATGCCCACGCCCTCGCGCTTGAGATCCTGCACGACCTTCAGCATGCGCGCAGCGTCGGCCTCGCCCAGCGACGAGGTGGGCTCGTCCATGATGAGCAGCCGCGCCTGCATGGACAGCGCCTTGGCGATCTCCACCATCTGCTGCTGGGCGATGGACAGCGTGTCGATCTGGGCGTGGGGCGAGATGTCCACGCCCAGGCGCTGCAGGCAGGCGAGGGCGCCTTCGCGCTGGTGCTCGCGGTCGACGAACCAGCCGCGCCTGGGCTCGCGGCCCAGCCAGATGTTCTCGGCCACGGTGAGGTGGGGCACCAGGTTCAGCTCCTGGTGGATCATGACGATGCCCAGCGTCTGCGCCTGCTGCAGGCCGGCGATGCGCACCGGCGCGCCATCGATGCGGATCTCGCCGTCGTCCGGTGTGTAGACGCCACTGAGGAACTTCATCAGCGTCGACTTGCCGGCGCCGTTCTCGCCGCAGATGGCATGCACTTCGCCTGCGCGCACATCCAAGGCCACCCCCTGCAGCGCGACGACGTTGTCGAAGCGCTTGCAGACGCCCTGCATGCGCAGCAACGGCACGTCGAGCGAGGTGATGGCGGCAGGGATCATCGAACCGTTGGCAGTGAGTTTTCGGTCATGCCACTTTGACATACGGGCGATATTGGTAAGACCATCGCAAACCCTCCGGTTCGCCACCGGAATGCGCGGCCGGCGGCATGCTCACCCGAAGGCGACGCGCAGAGCGCTGGCGTGGCGGCTTGGCAGGCGTTCGGGCACGTCGACCTCCAACCCCTGCGCGGTCTGGCGGAAGGGCAGCGGCCCCGCTCCCAGCAGTTCGACGCGGCGCACGGCGCGCGCCTCATGCGGGCTGCCGCGCCGCAACGAGGCGATCTTCACCGTGCCCTTGGGTTCGCCCAGTGTCAGCGCATACAGCGCGCCGGCCTTGGTGGTGAAGCGGATGTCCTGCGGCGTGTACAGGGTGTCCTCCTTGAACGCACCGCTTGCGGCCGAGGTGGGGCCTTCACCGTAGACCTTCCATGGTCGCGTGCCGTGGATGGCATCGCCATTGACCTTCATCCACGCCGCCATCTCCGTCATCAGCCGATCGGATTCGGGCGCGAGTGTCCCGTCGGCACGCTGCACCACGTTGAGCAGCATGTTGCCGTTCTTGCTGACGATGTCGCACAGCATCGCCAGTACCTGGGCCGGCGTCTTGTAGCGGTCGTGCTCGGAGAAGAACCAGTCGCCATTGGAGGTGCAGGTCTGCCACGGCAGCGGGTTGATGCCTTCGAGCACGCCACGCTCGACGTCCTGCACGCCGACCTCGCGGATGAATTCACCCGAGCCCAGCGACTTGTGGTTGAAGACGGCCTGCATCGCGCCGTGGCGGCGCATCGAGGTGTTGAACAGGTGCGCGATCACGGCCCGCCCCACTTCGCCGAAGGGAATGCCGCCGTCGGAGTACAGCAGGTCGGGCTGGTGGCTGTCGATGAGGTCGACGACGCGGCGGTACCAGATCTCGTGGAACTTCGGATTGTTCGTGTACCAGTCGCCGCCACGGTTCAGGTAGGGCGTGTCATGCGGCTCATGGTAGAGATCGAAGTTCTCCGGCTTGGCGCCGTCGTAGGCCACGCCGAGCTTGGGCCAGAACTGGTCGCATTGGTGGCTGGTCCACCACCAGTTGTGGCTGGCGCCCAGGTGCTCCGACACGCCGAAGTGCAAACCGCGCTTGCGCGTGGCACGGGCCCAGTCGCCCACCACGTCGCGCATGGGGCCGAGCTTGGTGGCATTCCAGCGGTGGTGCTTGGAATTCCACAGGTCGAAGTTGTCGTGATGCACGCCCATGGAGACGAAGTACTTGGCGCCTGCGGCCACATAGCGGTCCATCAGCGCCTCGGGCTCAAAGCGCTCGGCTTTCCAGCGCTGCAGGATGTCCTTGTAGCCGACCTCGGACGGATGACCATACGTCTTGACATGGTGCTCGTAGTGAGGGTGGCCGGGCACGTACATGAATCGTGCGTACCAATCACCTTGGCCGGGTACGGCCTGGGGGCCCCAGTGCGACCAGATGCCCAGCTTGGCGTCACGGAACCAGGACGGCACCGCCGCCGCCCGCAGCGAATCGGCTGCGGCTGTGAAGGGGCCGCCCGACGAGGGTGGCGGTTTGTACGCAGCGGGTGCTGGGCGCACGCACGCCTGCGCTTGTGCGACGCGCGCGGCACCGACACCGGCGGCGGCCAGCAGTGGCGTCACCAGGAAGTTGCGTTTACTCAGATCGGACATGGTTGTCTCCCATTGGGAATGTGCGCCACTGCGGGCGATCGAATGCGCGGTTTCGCGCACAAGTGGTATGACCAATTCTACACGACGAGAATCTGGTATTACCTGTAGTGGTCGTAGAGGGCTTTCAGCGTGCCGTCGGCCTGCAGGCGTTCGATGGCGCGGTTCAACGGCCCCAGCAGGGCGGCTCTTTCCGGAGAGAGCGCGCAACCCAGCTGGTAGTGCTCGACCTCGAGGGCCTCGCGCAGGCCGCTGTCCGGGTGGTCTTTCTGGAAGTGTTCGAGGGTGGCGCGGTCGGTGATCGCGTAGCGGACGCGGCCCAGGGCCAAGCGGCGCAGGTTGATCGTTGCATCGGGCACGTCCTCGCGCCGCATCGGCTGCATGAGGGCCTGGTCGAGGACGGGGTAACGGTAGCCCAGCACCGTGCCCAAGGGTTCGTTCCTGAGTTCGTGCAGGCTCGTCAGCGGCGGGGCGGCAGGGTGTGCGGCGATGACGCCGACGCCTACCAGAAAGGGGCGGGTCCATAGGACGGTGTCGTCCAGCCAGCCGGGCTTGACGTAGCAGAGCAGGTCGGCGGCCCCCGAGGCCACCGCAGGGCCGGCGCGCTTGCTGGGCAGCGCAATGAACAGCGGCCTCAGACCCAGCATGCCGGCGAGCGCCTCGCCAACATCCTTGAGCAGGCCTTCGACCGGTTCGACGCCCGCCATCTTCAGCAGCGGCATGGATTGGTTGGTCGGCGCGACGATGCGCAGCACTGCGCCAGGATTCTCGGCCTTGACCCCTGCCCCGGCCAGCAATGCGGCGGCCAGCACCACGCGCTTCATGGTGCGGCGGCCCTCAGCCCTTGCGGCGGTTGTAGACGTCGAATACGACGGCGGCCAGAAGCACCACGCCCTTGATGACCTGTTGCCATTCGATGCCGATACCCAGGATGGACATGCCGTTGTTCATGACTCCCATGACGAAGGCGCCGATGACGGCGCCCGACACCTTGCCGCCGCCCCCAGTGGCGGTGGCGCCGCCGATGAAGCAGGCGGCGATGACGTCCAGCTCGAAACCGAGCCCGGCCTTCGGCGTCGCGGTGTTCAGACGCGCTGCGAATACCAACCCGGCCAGGGCCGCCATGACGCCCATGTTGGCAAAGCACAGCAGCGTCAGCCGCTCCGTCGGGATGCCCGACAGCCGCGCCGCGCGTTCGTTGCCGCCGAGGGCGTAGATGCGCCGGCCCAGCGTGGTGCGCTGGGTGATGAAGACATACAACCCGATCAGCACCACCATCAGCAGCAGCACGTTGGGCAGGCCCTTGTAGGAGGCCATCAGCCACATCAGCCCGCCCAGGGCCGCGGACTGCGCGGACACGCGAAGCAGGAACAGCGCCAGCGGCTCGGCGGCGTTGCCCAACCTCGCGGCCTTGCGGCGCAGCAGCAGGTCGCGCAGCGCCAGGGCCGCGACCAGCGTGAAGCCCAGCAGCAGCGACATGGGATGGCCTTCGCCGCCTTCGCCCAGCTCGGGCAGGAAGCCGCTGCTGAGCAGCTGGAAGCTCTCGGGGAAGGGGCCGATGGACTGGCCGCTCAGCAGCGCCAGCGCCAGGCCCTTGAACACCAGCATGCCGGCCAGCGTGACGATGAAGGAGGGAATCTTGAGATACGCGACGAACCAGCCTTGCAGGCCGCCGACCAGCGCGCCGGCAGCAAGGCACAGCGCGGCCGACGGCAGCACCGGCCAGCCCATCTCCACCATCAGCACTGCGGCCAGCGCGCCGATGAAGCCGCAGACCGAGCCCACCGACAGGTCGATGTGCCCGGCCACGATGACCAGCAGCATGCCCAGCGCCATGACGACGATGTAGCTGTTCTGCAGGAAGATGTTGGTGAGGTTCAGCGGCTGCAGCAGCGTGCCGTCGGTGAGCACCTGGAAGAAGCCCATGATGCAGACCAGCGACAGCAGCATGCCGTAGTCGCGCAGGTGCGATGCCATGAAGTGGCGCAGGGAAGAGGGGAGCATGGCGGTTGTTCTCAATGGGTGCGCAGAAGGGCGTGCATGACGGTTTCCTGGGTCGCACCCGCGACCGGCATCTCGCCGACGAATGTCCCTTCGTTCATGAGGTAGAGGCGGTCGCACAGGCCCAGCAGCTCGGGCAGTTCCGACGAGATCATCAGGATGGCGCGGCCCTGTGCCGCGAGGCTGGCGATGAGGCTGTAGATCTCGAACTTGGCGCCGACGTCGATGCCGCGGGTGGGCTCGTCGAGGATGAGCAGCTCGGGATCGGTGAACAGCCACTTGGCGAGCACCACCTTCTGCTGGTTGCCGCCCGAGAGATTTCCCACCGACTGGTGCACGCCGGCGCAGCGGGTGGCCAGGCGCTGTCGGAAGTCGCTGGCGACGCGGAACTCGGCGGCGTCGTCCACGACACCGTGGTGCGACACGCCCTCCAGCCGGCTCAGCGACGTGTTGCGGGCGATGCTGTCCTGCAGCACCAGGCCCAGGCCCTTGCGGTCCTCGGTGACGTAGGCCAGGCCTGCCCGGATGGCGCGCCTGACCGTGGACACGTCGACCTGCCGGCCATTCATCCATGCCGAGCCGCGGATGCGCCGTCCCCAGGAACGGCCGAACACGCTCATGGCCAGTTCGGTGCGGCCCGCGCCCATGAGGCCGGCGATGCCGACGATCTCGCCGCGGCGCACGTTCAGGTTCACGCCCTTCACGGCCTCGCGGCCGACATGCAGCGGGTGCTCCACCCACCAGTCCTTCAGCTCGAACAGCACCTCGCCGGGGTTGGGCTGGCGCTTGGGGTAGCGGTCCTGCATCTCGCGGCCCACCATGGCCTGCACGATGGCGGCCTCGGCAGGCGGCGCGTGCTGGCAGTCCAGTGTCGTGATGGTGGCGCCGTCTCGCAGCACGGTGATGGTGTCGGCTACCTCGGCGATCTCGTTGAGCTTGTGCGAAATCAGCACACAGCTGACGCCCTGGGCGCGCAGCCGCTTCAGCAGTGCCAGCAGCGCCGCGCTGTCGTCCTCGTTGAGGCTGGCGGTCGGCTCGTCGAGGATGAGCAGCCGAACGTCCTTGGCAAGCGCCTTGGCGATCTCGACCAGCTGCTGCTTGCCTACGCCGATGTCGGCGATCAGGGTGTGGGGCGATTCGTCCAGCCCCACCTGGCGCAGCAGGTCCACGGCGCGTTGGTGGGTGCGGTCCCAGTCGATCACGCCGTGGCGGGCCTGCTCATGGCCGAGGAAGAGGTTCTCGGCGATGGACAGCTGCGGGATCAGCGCCAGCTCCTGATGGATGATGACGATGCCCAGCGCCTCGCTGTCGCGAATGCCAGAGAAGCGCTGCAGCCGGCCGTCGAACCAGATCTCGCCGTCGTACTCCGGATGCGGGTAGACGCCGGACAGCACTTTCATCAGCGTGGACTTGCCGGCGCCGTTCTCGCCGATGACGGCATGGATCTCGCCATGCCGCACCGTGAGTTCGACATGGCGCAGCGCGGCGACGCCGTGGAACTCCTTCTGGATCGCGCGCATCTCCAGCAGCGCGTCCGACCGCACCTGGGCTTGCATCACTTCAGCTGACTTTCCTTGTAGTAGCCGCTGTCCACCAGCACGCTCTTGACGTTGCTGGCGTCCACGGCCACTGGCTTGAGCAGGTAGGAGGGCACGACCTTGACGCCGTTGTTGTAGGTCTTGGTGTCGTTGACCATCGGCGTGCGGCCGGACAGCGCAGCGTCCACCAGGCCGGCGGTGACCTTGGCCAGCTCGCGCGTGTCCTTGAAGACGGTGGAGGTCTGGTCACCGCGCAGGATGGCCTTGACCGAGGGCAGGTCGGCGTCCTGACCGGTGATGACGGGCATGGGTTGCTTGGGCGTGCCGTAGCCCACGCCCTTGAGCGACGAGATGATGCCGATGGACAGGATGTCGGCCGGTGCCAGCACGGCGTGCAGCTTCTCCTTGCCGTAGAAGGCCGACAGCAGGTTGTCCATGCGCGCCTGGGCAGTCGCGCCATCCCAGCGCAGGATGCCGACCTTCATCGCGCCGGTCTGCTTGCTGCGGATGACGAGCTTGCCGCCGTCGATGTAGGGCTTGAGCACGCTCATCGCGCCGTCGTAGAAGAAGCCCGAGTTGTTGTCGTCGGGCGAGCCGGCAAACACCTCCAGGTTGAACGGGCCCCTGCCCTGCTTCAGGCCCAGCTTGTCGACGATGGAAGCCGCCTGCAGCACGCCCACCTGGAAGTTGTCGAACGTAGCGTAGAAGTCGACGTTGGCCGAGCCGCGGATCAGCCGGTCGTAGGCGACGACCTTGACGCCCTTCTCGGCGGCCTTCTTCAGCACGCCCGACAGCGTGCTGCCGTCGATGGAGGCGATGACCAGCGCCTTCACGCCCTTGGTCAGCATGTTCTCGACCTGGGACAGCTGCACCGGGATCTCGTCGTCGGCGTACTGCAGATCGGCTTGGTAGCCCAGCGCCTTGAAGGCCTTGACCATGTTGTCACCGTCGGCGATCCAGCGTTGCGAGGCCTTGGTCGGCATGGCGATGCCGACGGTGCCTTTGCCCTGGGCCAGCACGGTGGTGGCGGGGGCCAGGCTCAGCAACAGGCCGAGGGTGAGGAAGGTGTTGCGGCGCATGTCGTCTCCTGGATGTTTTGCTGGGTGGCGTTCACTTCTTGCACAAGGTGCTGATGGGGTTGGGGCCGGTGGCGGTGATCAGGCCCAGCCGGTAGGGCAGCTCGATGTACTCGTACTTCTTGCCCGGCAGCATGTCCAGCCCCTGGTAGAGGAAGCGCAGCGGTTTGCAGGGGTCGATGGCCAGCGTCTGGTCGATGCCGGCGCGGACCAGTTCGCCGTGGGACACGCCCTCGGACCAGACGCGGCCTTGGAACCTGACGTTCTGCGCGCCGGCGAACAGGTTCATCGGTGCGCCCGGCATGGGCTTCCACGGGCCCTCAAGGCGGTCGGCCGTCCAGGCGCGGAAGTAGCGGCCGCCCGGCCCCATCGCCTCGACGAGGGTGAGGTACTGGTTCGTGCCGGCGATCTTGTAGGTGTTGCTGGCCTCGAAGAGGTCCTCGCGCTTCTCCTTCAGGACGACGACCGGTGTGGAGAAGCCCTGCGGGAAGCGCTCGATCGGCGTCTCGGCGCGGTAGAAGCTGCCGTGGTCGTCGGTGAAGAAGAGGTGGCACTTGCTGTCGTCGCAGATGATCCAGAAGTCCAGCCAGGCCGCCTTGCCGTTGTCGACCTTCACGATGTCGGGCGCGGCGGCGTAGAAGGGCTTGGGTGCCGTCCATGACTTGGGGTCGCTGATGTCCGTGGTGGTGGAGTACAGCGGGTCGCCGCCCTGGAAGATCAGGTACCAGAGCTTTTGCGGCGCGAAGTAGAAGACCTGAGGTGCCGCGCGGTAGCCGGGGCCGATGGGCGACTTGTCCAGCATGAACAGAGGCGCCTGGGGCGCGTCCTCCCAGCGGGCGAAGCTGGTGTATGCCATGTGCCAGCCGCCCTTGCCGGCCGTGGTCATGAAGACGTGGTAACGGCCATCGTGATGGACGATGGTGGGGTCCTTGACGCCGAGGATGTGCGGGGCGTCGGCGGGCGGCCGGACCAGCGGCGCACTGGACTTCCACGCGAACGGCGGAGCCGTCGGCACGGGTGGGGCGGCGTGGGCGAAGGTGGCCAGGGCCAGCCCCAGCGCGTTCAGCATCAGGGTCGTCTTGCGGTTGCGCATGTCTTGGGTGGGTGTTGAGCGTTCGGTGGGGAAGCGGCCTCAGACGCGGCCACGCGTGGCTTCGAGTTGCTTGCGGATGTCGCCCATGCGGCCTTCCGTCAGCGGGAAGCGCAGGATGGCCACGAGCGCCAGCACCAGGCCGATGACGGGGATGCCCGACAGCAGGATGCGGATCCAGAAGATGGCCTCCGGCGTCTGGATGTCCTGCTTGGCATCGAAGCCGGTGAACTGCAGGATCCAGCCCGAGGCGCCCACGCCCAGG
>NZ_JBQVNP010000089.1:0-22077 GCF_052436255.1 Roseateles sp.
CGCAGGCTGATGCTGCGCCAACGCGGCGCCGGCATGGGCCGGGCCGCAGGCCATGTAGCCGGCAGCCGCCAGCCCCTTGAGGGGCAGCGTCAGGACCAGCAGGCCGATCAGGAGGCAGCGGAGCAGCGCGCGCATTCGCAAACTCTATCTCAGGCGACCGCGACCGCGACCGCGCGGTTTCGCTTGATACTGAATTTGACCATCACGGTCTTGCCATGGGCGTTGTTCAGCACCGCCGCCAACTTGCCGCCAGCAGGGGGCGCGTGCTCGTCGGCGCGCCATACCTGCGGGTCGCGCGCGTCGTCGGGCAGGGTGCTGGCGGCCGCCTCGGCCAGCCACATCGCCGCGCCGGCGTCGTGCGCCACGCCATCCCCGAGGCGCGGCGCGGCCTTTGTCTTCCGCCTGCCGGTCGGCGTGACGTCCATTCGACATCCTCGTCGGCATGCGGTCCTACATTCGCCTCGCCCGCAGCGGATGATGCTCACGCCACTTCTACGCAGCCCACCATGCCCGGTCACGACGTTGCCCTCTGGATACTCACCGCACTGCTGATGGCGGCTGGCCTTGCGGGCGCAGTGCTGCCGGTGCTCCCGGGTGCCGCGCTGGTGTTGGCCGGTGCGGTACTCGGCGCGTGGATCGATGGTTTCGAGCGCGTCGGCGGCTGGACCCTGGGCGTGCTTGTCGCCCTGGCCATCCTGTCCTGGGTGCTGGACTATGTGGCCGCGCTGCTGGGCGCGAAGAAGGTGGGCGCGAGCCGGCTGGCGCTGATCGGCGCGGCCGTGGGCACCGTCGCCGGGCTGATGTTCGGCATCGTCGGCGTGTTCGTGCTGCCCTTCATCGGTGCGGCGCTCGGTGAATACATCGCCCGTCGAGACCATCAGGCCGCCGCGCGTGTGGGCCTGGCGACCGGGCTGGGGCTGTTGTTGGCGCTGGTCGCGAAGGTCGTCATCGCCTTCATGATGATCGGCCTGTTCGTTGCCGCGTTGATTTTTTGAAGCGAGCTACCCCAGGGCGGCTCGGGCCGCTTCACCGCGAGCGGGCCGGCTCATTGACCGGGGTGCTGGGAAGGATCTTCACGGCCCGGTGGCTTCGAAGTCGACCCAGCCGAAGTCGGCCGTCGCCGGCTTCGTCGTCTCGCTGAAGGCATACAGCCCCATGTACACGCCGGTGAATCCGGTCGATGTCTCGGTGGACAACTGGTAGGTCGGCATGCTGCACAAGGTTTGCCAGCCCTGCGCCTTGCCGGCGGCTCTCCAGGACAGGGTGTAGGTGGACGGCGTCGCCGCGACCTGGAACTGCAAGGCCGCCGATGGGGCGGGCGCGGACGCCAGCACCCGCGGCTGGTCGGCCAGGCGTTGCAGGCATTCGACGCGCCGTTCCTGCAGGCCAGTGACCCGCAGCAGCACATGGTGTGATTCATTCATCCGCAGGGCGACGCCGGCGGCGTCGCCATCGGCGGCCGGGTGGAAATCCACTTCAGCGGCAAAGCGTTGGTTGAGGCGCTCCTGGCGGCGCCCCACGAAGGCCGGCGTGCCGATGACATCCAGGCCGATGCGTGCGCCGATGAGGCGCAGGTGACCGGGCCGCTCGGTCAGCGACCAACGGTCCTTGGCCAGCGTGCGCAGGAAGGCCCAATGCGGCGGCAGCTTGCGGTCGGGCGAGAACGTCTCGCGCACCGGCGCTGGTGGCCAGGGTGACCAGCCAGGCAGACCGCGCGTGGGCTGGGCCTCGGCCAGCACGCCGTTCTGTCCAAATTCCGGCCAGCCGTCCGCGCGCCAGCGCACCGGTGAAAGCAGCGTCTCGCGGCCGATGTGATGGTGACGGCCGCCCGCCGCCGCTTGCGGGCGGATGGCCAACAGTGTTGCCCACCATTCACCCTGTGGCGTCGTCACCAGGTCGGCATGCCCGAGCGCCTGCAGCGGGTGATCGGGCAGGTCGCGGTGCGTCAGCACGGGGTTGTCGGGGTGCGGTTCGAACGGGCCCCAGGGCGAGCGCGAGCGTGCCATCGTGATGCGGTGGTCGTAGGACGTGCCGCCCTCGGCGATCATCAGGTAGTACCAACCGTTGCGCTTGTAGAGGTGAGGGCCCTCGGGCCAGATGCCGCCCATGCCGCGCCACACCAGGCGCGGCTCCTCCAGCAGCTTGCCGGCCTTGAGGTCGACGCGTGCCTGGTAGACACCGCCGTCGCGCCCGCCGCCGTGGCGCGTGTAGTAGACGGTGCCGTCATCGTCGAAGAAGAAGGACGGGTCCATGCCGAACACGGGTTCCGGCAGGCGGACCGGGTCAGACCATTCGCCGGCAGGGTCGGTCGTGGTGATGAAGAAGTTGCCGATGCCGTCCACATCGGTCGTCACGATGTAGAAGCGCCCACCCTCGCAGCGGATGGTCGGCGCAAAGATCGCCTGCGAACTCTTTCTGCCGACGAAGCTGATCTGTGTTTCGCGCGACAGGGCATTGCCAACCAGTCGCCAATGCACAAGATCGCGGCTGTGATAGACCGGCAACCCGGGCAGGTATTCGAACGTGCTGGTCACGAGGTAGAAATCGCTGCCTGCGCGGCACACGCTCGGATCCGAGGCAAACCCGCTCACCACCGGGTTGGTGAATGTGGGCGGCATCGACACGGCCGCTGCCATCCCCGGGGGACCTTGGGCGACGCCGTTGAAGGCGGCCAAAGTCAACAGCAGGGCGGACACCAGCCGCGCGAGCGATGGAAGGGCTGCCATGCACTGTCTCCAGGGATCTTGTTGACCGGCAGATGATAGCGATATCAATGATGACTCTCAAATGGGTTCTGGAGCGTACTTCGCCTGGGAAATGCGCGCGGTTGCGCAATCATCTTTCTCCCCGGGCCGCGCCGTGACTGGCGAGGCGGCGCGTTGGCGCAGTGGCCTTGAGCGGGTTGGCAGGGAGGCGACATCCATGGCTGGTTGGGCCTGTCAGCCTTGAACACGCGCTTGACAGGGTTCAGCGGGCAAGGCGCCTTGACATCGCTCGCGGTGGCGCGCCGCGAATGACGCCGCGCAGCATGCCGGGTTGCGGGTCATGACGGGTGCTCAAGTGAGGGGCGACTACTCCGGGCGCCGAGAGGCGCGGGCCTGGAGACATTGATCCCTCATTCCCGCGCATGGTTCAAGCTGTACCTCGGAATCTCGATGGTCAGGTCGTGGTGGGCGAGGATGGCCTGACAGGACAACCGGGACTGCGCTTCCAGCCCCCATGCCCTGTCCAGCAAGTCCTCTTCGCTTTCCTCGGCTTCGTTCAAAGACTCAAAGCCTTCGCGGACGATGACATGACAGGTCGTACAAGCAGAAGACATCTCACACGCGTGCTCGATACCGATGTCCTGGTCGAGCAACGCTTCGCAGATGGAGGTGCCCGCGGGCGCTTCAATGCGTCTTCCAGCGGGCGCATAGTCTGGATGCGGGAGGATCTTGATCACCGGCATGTCATTCCGCCAGCTCGTCGAGGATCGGGCAGTCGGGCCTGTGGTCCCCATGGCAGCAGCTGGCCAGCCGTTGCAGCGTGCGCTTCATCGCCGCCATTTCTTCCATCCGGCGGTTCAGATCGGCCACATGTGCCAGGGCGATCTTCTTGACGTTGACGCTGGCACGCCGGCGGTCCTGGTACAGCTTCAGCAGCTCCGAGATCTCCGCCATGCTCAAGCCGAGGTCACGTCCCCGACGAATGAAGCGCAGCGTGTGCACTGTCACCGTATTGCCGGTACCCGGAATCGGTGCGGCCTACCGTGGGCAGCAAGCCGAGGGATTCGTAGTGACGAACCATCTTGGCCGACACACCGGACCGGCTGGCCGCCTCGCCGATGTTGAAGGGCCCGCAGCTCGGGGTGATTTGGTTCATTGTTGGTTTCCTGTCCAGCGGCGCAGCATCAAGGCGTTGGTGACGACGCTCACGCTGCTGAACGCCATCGCCGCGCCTGCAATGACCGGGTTCAGCAGACCGAAGGCCGCCAGCGGAATGCCCACCACGTTGTAGGCAAAAGCCCAGAAGAGGTTCTGGCGAATCTTGGCGTAGCTGCGACGCGAGATGTCGATCGCGTCGGCCACCAACGCCGGGTTGCCGCGCATCAGCGTGATGCCGGCAGCGTGCATCGCCACGTCGGTGCCAGTCGACATGGCAATCCCCACGTCGGCTGCGGCCAATGCAGGTGCGTCGTTGATGCCGTCCCCCACCATGGCGACCCGCTGGCCGCCTTCTTTGAGCCGCGTGACGATTCTGGCCTTGTCCTCGGGCAGAACTTCCCATTCGATGGCATCCAGGCCGAGTTGAGCGCCGACCGCCTGGGCGCTGCCCCGGTTGTCGCCGGTCACGAGCACGGTCTTCACCCCCATTTCTTGCAAGCGCTTCACTGCTGCGGCGGCGCTGGCCTTGATCGCATCACCGAAGGCCAACAGGCCGATGAGCCGGGGCTCGCTGCTCACGTCGGCGAGCCAGGAGACGGTGCGCCCCTGCGCTTCCAGTTCGGCCGCGCGGCTCTCCAAGGCCGTCAGGTTGACTTGGAGTTCTTGCATGAAGCGCGTGCTGCCGAGGCGCATGTCGCGGCCGAGCACCATGGCGGCCATGCCTCGTCCCGGCACGGCGCGCACCTCGCTTGCGGGCGGCGCACCGATGTGATCGCGGCGTGCGGCATCCATGACGGCACGTGCCAACGGGTGTTCGCTGTTGGCCTGGATCCCGGCACTTGCCCCCAGCAGTGCTGCGTGCTGCCCGTCCACCGCCTCGAATGCCACCAGCTCGGGCTTGCCCTCGGTCAGCGTGCCTGTCTTGTCGAAGGCCACCACCTTGACGCTGTGGGCCACTTCCAGCGCCTCGGCGTCCTTGATCAGGATGCCGTGCCGGGCGGCCACACCGGTGCCCGCCATGATGGCGGTCGGCGTCGCCAGGCCGAGCGCACACGGACAAGCGATCACCAGAACCGCCACCGCGTTCAGGATGGCTTGCTCCCAGTTGCCAGTGGCCAGCCCCCATCCGAGCAGGGTGACCGCCGCGATGCCAATCACGACCGGCACAAAGACACCGCTGACCTGGTCGACCAGGCGCTGGATCGGCGCCTTCTTCGCCTGCGCGGATTCGACCAGCCGCACGATGCGCGACAAGGTGGATTCGGCGCCCACCGCCGTCGTGCGCGCCACCAGGAGGCCGTCGGCATTGACCGAGCCGCCGGTGAGCACATCGCCCGCCTGCTTGACCACCGGCAAGCTCTCGCCGGTGATGAGGGATTCGTCCACGTGGCTGGCGCCTTCCAGCACTTCGGCGTCGACGGGGATCCGTTCGCCCGGCCGCACGACGACCAGGTCGTTCAGCTTGACCTCGGTCACCGGCACATCCACGTCCACGCCAGCGCGGCGCACCCGAGCGCGCTCGGGGCGCAACGCATTGAGCGCGCGGATCGCCTCGGTGGTCTGGCGTTTGGCGCGAGCCTCCAGCCACTTGCCCAAGAGCACCAGGGTGATGACCACCGCTGACGCTTCGAAATACAGATGCGGCATGCCGTGTTCGCTGTGCGCCCACAGCAGGTACACGCTCAGGCCGTAGCCGGCGCTGGTGCCCAGGGCGACCAGCAGGTCCATGTTGCCGGCACCGGCGCGAAGGGCTTTCCAGCCGGCGCGGTAAAAGCGCGCACCCAACCAGAATTGCACAGGCGTCGCCAGGGCGAGCTGAACCCAACCGGGCAGCATCCAGTGCAGGCCGAAAAGCTCTCCAAACATGGGCAGCACCAGAGGCAGAGAAAGTGCTGTCGCCACGGCGATCGGCCACCAGTCCGGTAGCTTGCGACTGGAGCCCGAAGCTTCGGCCTGCGCCGCCGTGGCGCCAACCACCGCCGCCGCATAGCCGGCCTTGTCTACCGCGGCGATCAGCGCGGCAGCGTCAGCCTCACGTCCGACCAGCCGCACGCGGGCGCGCTCGGTGGCGAGATTCACCTCCGCGCCGAGCACGCCCGACACGCGCTTCAGAGCCTTTTCAACACGACCGACGCAGGATGCGCATGTCATGCCTTGGATCTGCAATTCCACGGTCTGCTCCGCCACGCTGTAGCCGGCCTTTTCTATGGCGGTACGTAGAGCCTCTGGCGAGACACCATCGGCCGCGTCGACCGTGGCGGCTTCGGTGGCGAGATTGACGGTGACGCCGGCGACGCCTGGCACGGCAGCGAGCGACTTCTCGACGCGCAAGACGCAGGAGGCGCACGTCATGCCCTCCACGGGGAAGGACCATTGGCGCATGGCACCGGCAGGTCTGATGAGGGTGGCGGTGTTCACAGGTGTCCTTTCAAGCCGGACCTATCGCCGGTATGGCAGGAAGCTTCAACGTTGACATCATGGGAGAGTCAAGGGGTGAGCTGAAAAATGTCGAACTCATACAGCTTGCAGGAAGCACGACGCCGGAACTCAGCGGCAAGTGGCGTAGCAACCGCTCACGCCCCGCCTCATGGGGCCTGCGCAAAGTTTGCATAACCCGCTCCCTGGCCGCGTGTTGACGCACCATGTCGCATTGCGCTCGTGATGTGGCCGCCCGCGAGAGGCCGTTCGACCAAGAAAAAAGCCCCACAGGCTTTCGCATGTGAGGCTTCTGATTTGGCTCCCCGACCTGGGCTCGAACCAGGGACCTACGGATTAACAGTCCGGCGCTCTACCGACTGAGCTATCGAGGAATTGTCTTTGACGACTGCCCGCCGTTCGGTTGCAGCGGGCTCTTCTTGGATGCTTGACGCTTGCGCGCCAATCTCTGAAATCTGGCTCCCCGACCTGGGCTCGAACCAGGGACCTACGGATTAACAGTCCGGCGCTCTACCGACTGAGCTATCGAGGAACAGAGCCCGTGACTATAGCAGTTCTTTCGCGGCTCACAGGCGGACCTCAAGGCTGATGCGGAAAGTCCGCGGCGCCAGAGGGTAGAGGTAGCTGTGTTCGAACTGCCAGGGCGACTCGCGCCAGGCACGCCGGTCGGTCAGGTTGTCGACGGCCGCACGCCAGATCCATGTCTGATTGCCCTGCAGCTGTGTGTAGCGCAGGCCGGCGTCAGCCACTGTCCAGGCGGGCAGGGCAATGCTGTTTTCGGGCGTCGCGAAGCGGCTGCCCTCATAACGCAGACCGAATTGGGCTTGTAGGCCGGGCAGCAGATCCTGGCGCACATGTGCCTTGATCGTCGTCTCGGGCACGTTGGGCGGCAGCAGGCCGTTGAGAGCGGCGTCGGCGCTGCCTTCGCGACGCGCCTGCAGGCGCATGGCGCTGGCGAACAGCCCGCCAGCGCTCCACTTCAGGTCTGCGCTCGCTTCGACGCCACGGTGGTGTGCATAACCGTCAGCCAGACGCTCGCAGCTGTCGCTGGCGCTGCAGGTGCCGATGTCACGCCACACGGGGCGGCGGATGTCGAAGACGGTCAGCGAGCCCTCGACGCGCTGGCTGCCGGTCTTCAGGCCGATCTCGGTCTGGCGGCTCTTCAACGCGGGCAGGGCCTGGCCGCGGTTCTTGTAGCGCGCGCGGTTGGGAGCGACTTCGCTCTCGATGCCCTGGCCCCAGCTGGCGTAGAGCAGCCAGTCGCTGGCGATGGCATGGCTGAGCGCGACCCAGGGCGTGGTGACGCTCTGTGGGTAGGCGGTCGGCCGCGAGCCATCGGTACGCACGCTCTCGCGGTGCAGGCGGGTGTGGCGCAGGCCCAGCCAGGCGGTCGTGTCCGCCGTCAACGCGACGCGGTCGCGCAGGTAGAGCTCGTTGCTGCGTTCGTCGCGGTTCGTGTTCTGGTCGGTCAGGTCGGGCTGAGGCGTGGTGACGGCGCTGCCGTCGACATTGCCGTTGCCAGCGTAGTTGTAGGCCTGGCGCTGAAAGCGGCTCTTGAAGCGGCTGCTCAGTGCACCGACGGTGATGTCATGGCGCAGGCCGGCCAGCTGCGCGGGACCGCTGGCGGAGATGTCGAGGGCGGTCGTGTCGCGGCGCTCGTTCTCGCTGCGGAAGTCGTAGAGGTCGAAGCTGCCGTCGGCGCAGAAGCGCGAGTAGTCCTCAACGGCGAAACAGCCGAACGCGTAGGCCAGGCGGTCATCGGTGCGCAGGCGCTGGAGGCCGAGCGCTGCCTGCACGCGCCAGTCGCCGGTGAGCTTGTGCTGCACGCGCAGCGAGGCGTGCGTGTTGTCGAAGACGACGGGCAGGCTCCAAGGCTGGTTGTTGAGGTTGAGTCTGGGGTCGACGCTGCCGGCGTCGGGCAGCCGCTCTCCGAGCAGGCTGAAGCCTTGCTGGCTGGGCTGGCTCTGGCGGTTGAACTCGACCTCGGCCTCGACGAGGGTGTCGGGGCTGATGCGCCAGTCGGTGGCCAGCGCGGCGGTGTGGGCGCGGCCCTTGCTGTTGCGCAGCTGCGGGTCAAGGTGGGCCGCCGAGAGGTTGACGCGCATGCCGAACTCGCGGTTGGCGCCGAGGCGCTGCGAGTGGTCCAGGCTGGCCTGCACCGAGCCGCCCTGGATGGCTTCCAGCATCAGCGCCGTGCCGTCCTCGGTCAGCGGGCGCTTGACGACGAAGTTGACGATGCCGGCCGGCGAACTGGTGCCCGCCTGCATGCCGGAGCTGCCCTTGAGCAGCTCGATGCCCGACTTGTTGACCAGCGAAAGCGCCGTCTCACCGGTGATCGGCAGGCCGTCCCGGCGCAGGTTGAAGCGGTTGTCGAGGTCGAAGCCGCGGATCTTGAGCTGTGACCAGTAGCCAACGGCGTTGTAGGCGTCGGAGACGGAAGCGTCGAGCTTGGTGATGCCCGAGAGCTGCTTGATGCCGAGGTCGTCCAGCCGTTCAGCGGACAGGCTCAGCGCCTGCATCGGCAGCTTGGCCGGCGCTTCGTTGAAGCCGGACAGGCTGGGTACGGCCTCGGTGGACTTGCCGGCCACGCTGACGGTGGGCAGGGTCTGGGCGGAGGCGATGCCGGCAGCCAGCAGGGCCGCAGCGGTGGCGAGGAGAGAAGGATTGGGTTGTGCCATCGGAATGCAGAGCGATGGCAGGTCGGCAAACGAGAACGCGAAGGGCTCCGGAGACGTGAAGAGGAGGCCCTGCTGATCGGCTGCTTCCCTGCGCGAGGATTACCTCAATCAGGTTCAAAGGGACTGTCTCAGTCGATGGCACCAGGCCATCAACACCCCTAGCGAAGACGCGCCACGCGGGGCGGCGCGCAAAGTGGATTCTATTCGCGGCCGTTGCCAGGCTTGCGCAATGGCGTCACAGCAAGGCGCATGGGCGCAGACAGTGGCATCGCCACGGCAAGCCCTTGCAACGCCGCTGTGGCGTCATTTCGCAAGCCCAGTCCAATCAGTCGAACACCGGCGACTCCACGCCCAAGACCTTGTGCAGCTTGGGGCTGGTCGTCGTGTACTGCAGGTGCACCCGCTTGTCCGGGAACACATAGGGCGCCGCGCCGAAGGCCGCCAGCGCGGTTTCGTGGAAGCCGCTCAGGATGAGCTTCTTCTTGCCCGGGTAGGTGTTGACGTCGCCGACGGCAAAGATGCCCGGCACGCTGGTCTCGAACTTCTCGGTGTCGACGACGATCTGCTTGCGCTCCAGCGCCAGACCCCATTCGGCAATCGGGCCGAGCTTGGGGGACAGGCCGAAGAAGGCCAGCACCTGGTCGCAGGGCACGACGCGCGTGATGCCGTCGTTGCCGGTGATCTTCAGGCCGGTGAGCCTGCCGTCGCGTTCATCAATGCCGGTGGCCTGGCCGACGATGAACTGCATCTCGTGGGTATCGCACAGCTCGTGCATCCTGGCCACACTCGCGGGCGCCGCCTTGAAGCCGTCCCGGCGGTGCACGAGGATGACGCTCTCGGCCTTGTGCGGGTTGCCGTCTGCATGGCCGGAACAGAAATTCAGCGCCCAGTCCAGCGCCGAGTCGCCGCCGCCGATGATGAGCAGGTTTTTCCCGGCGAACTGGGCCGGGCTCTTGACGCGGTAGTGGACCTGCGTGCCCTCAAACGCCTCGACGCCGTCGACCTTCAGCGTGCGTGGCTGGAAGCTGCCAACGCCGCCGGCGATGAAGACGGTCTTCGTCAGCAGCTGCGTGCCCTTGTTCGTCTCGATCAAGAAACGGCCATCGTCCTGCTTGTGCACGACCGTCACTTCCTGCCCCAGGTGGAAGGTCGCACCGAAGGGCTCGATCTGCTTGAGCAGGTTGCCGGTCAGTTCCTTGCCGGTGCACACGGGCACGGCCGGGATGTCGTAGATGGGCTTGTCGGGGTAGAGCTCGATGCACTGGCCGCCGGGGTAGGCCAGGCTGTCGATGATGTGGGTCTTGATCTCCAGCAGGCCCAGCTCAAAGACCTGGAACAGGCCGACCGGGCCGGCGCCGACGATGACGGCGTCCGTCTCGATGGCGTCGGGCCTGGTCTGTACTGCCTGCATGGAGAGCAAGTTCAGCGGATCAGCTCGGGCAGCTTGCCCGTCTTGTCTTTCCACTCGTCGGCATCGGGCAGCGCGGGCTTGCGCTTGGTGATGCTGGGCCAGCCCTTGGCGAGGTCGGCGTTGATCTTGATCATGTGGATCTGATCGCCGGGCACGTCTTCCTCCGGCAGGATGGCGTTGACCGGGCACTCGGGGATGCAGACGGCGCAGTCGATGCATTCATCCGGGTCGATCGTCAGGAAGTTGGGGCCTTCGCGGAAGCAGTCGACAGGGCAGACGTCGACGCAGTCGGTGTATTTGCAGCGGATGCAGGCTTCGGTGACGACGTGGGTCATGAGCGGCTCTGTGAAGTATGGGGCGCCTTGACGGGCAATGTTTCGGGCGAAACGACGATTTTAGTGGCGCGCAGGATTCGATCCTGGCCCTGCACCGGCGAGGCGCCTGTCCCCACCGTGACGACGGTGGGCCGGCCACGGTGCAGCAGGGCTGCGCGGGCCAGGTCGGCCAGAGTGTGCTCGCTGGTGATGGCGTCGGCGCAGCCGGCGCGGCTGACGACCAGCGTGGGCGTGTCCGGCGCCCAGCCGGCGGCCAGCAACTGGCGGCTCAGGGCGGCGAGCTGGCGGCCAGCCATGTAGAAGACTTCGGTGTCGGCGGAGCGCGCGGCTATCAGCTCGCCGGCCTCGGTCATGGCCGTGGTCAGGCTCACGCTGCGGCCTCGGCCACGGCGGGTCAGCGGGCGTTGGGCCTGTGCCGCGGCGGCCAGGGCCGCCGTGACGCCGGGCACGACTTCGCTGGAGATGCCGGCTTCGGCCAGGGCCTGCAGTTCTTCTTCCAGGCGACCGAAGACGCTGGCGTCACCGCCCTTCAGCCGCACGACGACGGCGTGTTCCCGGGCGGCCTTGACGAGCAGTGCGTTGATCTCGGTCTGCTTGGCCGAATGCTCGAAGCCGCGCTTGCCGACGGAGATCCAGCGGGCATTCGGTGCCAGTTCTCGCAGCGCCGGGTCGGCCAGCGCGTCGGCGAGCACAACGTCGGCATGGCCCAGCGCGCGTGCGCCGCGCAGCGTGATCAGGTCGGCGGCGCCAGGGCCGGCGCTGACGAAGATCACACGGCCAGTCATGGGTGCACCCTTTGCACTTCGTGCTGTCCCGCCAAGCGGGAGCGAGCTTGCTTGGGGCGGCCCGTCGCGGCGCTCATCACCAGACCTCTTCCGCCGGAGCGGCTTGCGCGTCCACCAGCAGCGCGCCGCTGGTGCGGTGGCTGGCGGGGTCGACGACGATCAACGCGCCGCTGATGCGGTTGTCCGCAAAGGGCTCGACAGGCAGCTCGTGCTGCACTTCCATCTGCACGCGGCCTATTGCGTTGACGGGCAGCTCGTGCGCGTCCTGCGGCGTCAGCGTGTTGATGTCCAGCACCGAGGCTATGGCCGAGATGCGCGCCTGCACCCAGCGGTTGCCGTGGCGCACCCAGTACTTGCGGCCGGGCTTGGCGGCTTCGGTATCCAGCCAGGCGAGCGTGGCGGAGAAGTTCTTCGTGGCCGCCGCGCTGCCGGGCGTGACGATCCAGTCGCCGCGGCTGACGTCGAGCTGGCGGTCCAGCACGAGGCCGGCGGAGTCACCGGCTTCGGCGCTGGCCACGGTCTCGCCGGCGAGGCGCACTTCGGACACGACCGCCGTCTGCTTGGACGGCAGCACCTCGATGGTGTCGCCGGCCTTCACGGCGCCGTGGGCGATGCGGCCCCACAGCACGCGCGGCTGGACGCCGGTGCCATTGGACTGGTAGGCGTCCTTCTGCACGTACTGCACGGGCAGGGACAGCGGTGCGTCGGCGCGCTCGCTCAGCGTGGGCAGGCGCTCCAGCACCTGCAGCAGGCTCTCGCCGTTCCACCAGGGCGCGTCCAGCGGCTGGGTGACGTTGTCGCCGCGCAGCGCGCTCACCGGTACGGTGGCCGCGACGTTCAGACCCGCTGCGGCGGCGAATTTGTCGAGCGCCGTCTTGACCTTCTCGAAACCGGCGCCCGCGTCGTCCAGCGCGTCGATCTTGTTGATGGCGAAGACGATGCTGGGCACGCGCAGCAGCTGGGCGAGCAGCGAGTGGCGGCGCGTCTGCGGCAGCAGCGTGACTTCCGGCAAGGTCAGGTCGAGCTTGGTGATGTCCACCAGCACGACGGCGGCATCGCTGCCTGCGGCGGCCGTGACCATGTTGCGTGTGTACTGCTCATGGCCGGGCGCGTCGGCAATGATGAACTTGCGCGTCTTGGTGGCGAAGTAGCGGTAGGCCACGTCGATGGTGATGCCCTGCTCGCGCTCGGCCTCCAGGCCGTCGGTCAGCAGGGAGAGGTCGATGGGCCGGCCGGCGGCGCGGCGCTCCAGCGTGTCGAGCTGGTCGGCCAGGATGGCCTGGCCGTCGAACAGCAGGCGGCCGATCAGCGTGCTCTTGCCGTCGTCAACGGAACCGGCCGTTAGGAATCGCAACGCTTTCATCAGAAGTAGCCCTCTTTCTTGCGCTTCTCCATCGAAGCTTCACTGGTGCGGTCGTCCATGCGCGTGGCGCCGCGCTCGCTCACCGTCACGGTCAGCGTCTCGGCCACCACCTCGCTCGCGTTGGCGGCGGGGCTCTCGACCGGGCAGGTGCAGGTCATGTCGCCGACGGTGCGGAAACGCACCTGCGCCGTCTCGACGACCTCGCCGGGTTCGGGCGGCGTCACGTCGGTCAGCGGCACCAGCAGGCCCTTGCGGCGGATGACCTGGCGCTCGTGCGCAAAGTACATCTGCGGCAGCGGGATGTTCTCGCGGGCGATGTAGAGCCACACATCCAGTTCTGTCCAGTTGCTGATGGGGAAGCAGCGGAAGTGCTCGCCCGGGCGGATGCGGGTGTTGAACAGCGTCCACAGCTCGGGGCGCTGCTCCTTGGGCTGCCATTGGCCGAAGCTGTCGCGGTGGCTGAAGATGCGCTCCTTGGCGCGCGCCTTCTCCTCGTCGCGGCGGGCGCCGCCGATGAGCGCGTCGAACTTGTGCTCCTCGATGGTCTCCAGCAGCGTCACCGTCTGGTGGCCGTTGCGGCTCTCCAGCGGGTGGGCCAGGCGGATGGTGCCCTTGGCCATGGAGTCTTCCAGATGGCCAACGATCAGGCGCTCGCCCATGTCGGCCACGCGCTCGTCACGGAAGGTGATGACCTCGGGGAAGTTGTGGCCGGTGTCGATGTGCACCATCGGGAAGGGCAGCTGGCCCGAGTAGCCACTCGGGTGCGCCGCGTTCTTCATCTTGAAGGCCTTCTCGGCCAGGCGCAGCACGACGCAGCTGTCCTTGCCGCCCGAGAACAGCAGGGCAGGGCGCTCAAAGCTGGCCGCCACCTCGCGCAGGATGAAGATGGCCTCTTCTTCCAGCGCATCCAGATGCGCGTGGTCAACGTCGGCAATGAGTTGTTCGGGTTTCACAGCAGCATTCATGATTTGGCGTGCAAGCCGCACTCTTTCGTGGAGTCTTCCCACCACCAGCGGCCGGCGCGGAAGTCTTCTCCGACAGCAATCGCTCGCGTGCAGGGCGCGCAGCCGATCGAGGGCATGAACTGGTCATGCAGCGGGTTGTACGGAACCGCGTATTTTTCTACATAGGCCCAGACCTCGGCCCAGGTCCAGTCGGCAATCAAGCTGATCTTGCGGCGCCCATTGCAATCGTCTTCGTCGAAGGCAACGTCACCCCGCGCGCCGGATTGCTCGCGCCGCAGCCCGGTGATCCAGGCCGAGCGACCCTGGAGCATGCGGCCCAGCGGCTCCAGCTTGCGGATGCCGCAACAGGCCTTGCGCAGCTCGATGCTTTTGTACATCGGCTCCTCGCCCTCGCGGGCGACGAACTGGATGACGGCATCGGCGACTGGCTTGAACACCTCGACTTCGCGGCCGTAGCGCTCGGCGATACGCGGGATCAGTGCCAGCGTCTCAGGATGCAGCTTGCCGGTATCCAGCGTCGAGATGGCAATGGGCAGATGCGTCCGCGCGATCAGGTCGGTGATGACCATGTCTTCGACGCCCAGGCTGCTGCTCTGCACCAGGCCGGCGCCATGTTCGATGCTGGCGTCGCGCAGGCGCCGCAGCGCGGCGGCGATCTTGTCGTCGAGAGCCGGCGTCCACTTGGCATAAAGGCCGATGGCGTTCCCAGCCGCAGGCGCAGCGGCCCAGGGCAGGCTGCTCACTTCACTCACGCTGTCACCTTTGACGGTGAGCGCTGGAACCACGGACGGGTCTCGCCAACGTCACCTTGATAGAAGCCGACAGGCGCGAACAGGTCCAATGCCTTCTGCGCCGCGGCCTGCGACTGGTCGCCGCGCAGTACGGCCTCATCGAAACCGGTGCGTGCCAGCAGCTGCATCATGTCGACCAGCACTTCGCCACGGGCGCGGATGGCGCCGGTGAACTTGTGGCGGCTGCGCAGGATGCGGGCCTGGCTGTAGGCGCGGCCGTCGGTCCACTTCGGGAAGTCGAGCACGACGACGGCAATGCGATTCAGGTCGGGCGCGAGCTGGTTGATGTCGGCGTCATTCGGAAACTCGATGGCCACCGGCGTGTTGGCGGGCCAGCGCGTCTTGACCGCGTGCCACTGTTCAAGCGACAGCAGGCGGTTGGGCGCGGGATCGGGATCGGGCTTGGGGCCGTCTTCGCCGACGGCATGCTTCCAGGGGCAGGTGGTGGCGTTGATGAACTTCATGCCGATGCCTTTGCAGTGGACACGCGCACGGCGTTCGCTGCGGTCTTGAAGGGGTCGAGGCCGAGGCGCTTGACGGCGTCGATGAAGTGCTCTTGGCCCAAGCGCTCGCGCTTGAAGGTGTCGATGACGGCATCGATGGCGTCGGCGATTTCGTCGGCCGCAAAGCTCGGGCCGATGACCTTGCCGGCGACTGTCCCGCCTGCCAGCGTCGTGCCGTCGCCGCCCCCCAGCGTCAGCTGATACCACTCGGTGCCGTCCTTGTCGACGCCGAGGATGCCGATGTGGCCGCTGTGGTGGTGGCCGCAGGAGTTGATGCAGCCGCTGATGTGCAGGTCGATCTCACCGAGGTCTTCGAGCTCATCGAGGTCCTGGTAGCGCTCGGCGATCTCGGCGGCCAATGGCAGCGAGCGGGCGTTGGCCAGCGCGCAATAGTCGCCGCCGGGGCAGGCGATCTGGTCGGTCAGCAGCCCGGCATTGGGCGTGGCAAAGCCGGCGGCGCGGGCAGCCTGGAAGAGCGCCGGCAGGTCGGACGCCTTGACCCAGGGCAGCACCAGGTTCTGGCGGTGGGTGACGCGCAGCTCGCCGTGGCTGAACTGGTCGGCCAGAGCGGCGGCCGTATCCATCACGGCGGCCGAGGTGTCGCCGGGCGGGATGCCGATGCGCTTGAGGCTGAGCGTGACGGCGCGGTAGCCGGCGACGCGGTGGGCGTCGACATTGCGGGCCAGCCAGCGCGCGAAGGCCGGGTCGCTGCTGTCGAGCACGGGCTCGGCTTGCGGCGTGACGCCCGCAGGGTCGACGAAGCAGGCCGCCACGCGGTCCAGCTCGGCCTGCGGAATGATGTGCTCGTGGCCGCCGGCGTCGTCGGCCAGGATGCGCTGGAACTCGGTGTTGACTGCGTCGAAGAACTTCTGCCCCTCGGCCTTGACGAGGATCTTGATGCGCGCCTTGTAGAGGTTGTCGCGGCGGCCGGCCAGGTTGTAGCAGCGCACGATGGCCTCGATGTAGACGAGGATCTGCTGCCAGGGCACGAAGGGGTTGATCTCCACGCCTGGGATCGGCGTACGGCCCATGCCACCGCCGACAAAGACCTGGAAGCCGACCTCGCCGGCGGGGTTCTTCTTCAGTTGCAGGCCGATGTCATGCCAGCCGATGGCCGCGCGGTCTTCCGCTGCGCCGCTGACGGCGATCTTGAACTTGCGCGGCAGATGGGCGAACTCCGGATGCAGCGTGCTCCACTGGCGCAGGATCTCGCAGTAGGGGCGCGCGTCGACGATTTCGTCGGGCGCGATGCCCACGAAGGCGTCGCTGGTGATGTTGCGGATGCAATTGCCGCTGGTCTGGATGCCGTGCATGTCGACCTCGGCGAGCAACTCCATGACCTCGGCGCTCTTGACCAGCGGAATCCAGTTGTATTGCAGGTTCTGGCGTGTCGTGAAGTGGCCGTAGCCGCCCTGGCCGGCGAACGGGCCTTCGGTCACGACGTCGTAGTCGCGCGCGATGCGGGCGAGTTGGCGCAGCTGTCGGCTGGACAGCTCGCCGTACGGAACGGCCACGCGCAGCATGGGTGCGTGGCGCTGGATGTACCAGCCGTTTTGCAGGCGCAGCGCGCGGAACTCGTCGTCACCCAGCGTGCCGGCGAGATTGCGCTCGAGCTGGTCGCGGTATTGCGCGGCGCGGGCGCGGACGAAGCGGCGGTCGAAGTCGGTGTAGCGATACATGATTAGTGGATGACCTTCCAGCCGGCCATCAGAAGAGAAACACAGAGCAGGCTGCGCACGACGCCGTCGGGCAGGCGACGGGTCAATTGGGCGCCCAGCCAGATGCCAGGTACGGAGCCGATGAGCAGCGGCACCAGCAGCGTCCAGTTGACGTTGCCGAGTGTGGCGTGGCCGATGCCGGCCACCAGTGTCAACGGCACGGCATGGGCAATATCGGTGCCGACGATGTCGCGGGCCTGCATGCGCGGGTAAATCAGCAGGATCAACGTCGCGCCGATGGCGCCGGCGCCAATGGACGATAGCGACACCAGCACGCCCAGCACCACGCCGCTGACGACGGTCAGGGCCGGCTTGCGGCTGTCGGGAATCCAACGCTCCAGCCGCAGCCCCAGCGCCTGCCAGCTCTTCTTGAAGGCGACCACGACGGCTGTCAGCAGCAGCGCAATGCCCAGCGAGAACGTCAGTGCTGCGGCCCAGCCCTTGGTGACGCCGCTCAGGTGCATCAGCGCGACCGTGGCCATGGAGGCCGGGATGGAGCCGGCCAGCAAGCGGCGGGTGATCGACCAGTTCACATGGCCGTGGCGGGCATGGGCCACGGAGCCGCTCATCTTGGTCAGGGCAGCAAACCACAGGTCGGTGCCGATCGCGACGGCCGGACTGAGCTTGAAGACGGACAGCAGCAGCGGCGTCATCAGCGAGCCGCCGCCCACGCCGGTGATCCCGACAATGATGCCGACTCCCAATCCGCTTGCAACCGCCATCCAGTCCAGCACGCAGTCTCCAAAATTTCGGTCCGGACGGCCCATGCCACCCGAGGGCGCGACTCTAAGTAATGTTGCAGTGCGACAGAACTACAGAATTCTTCGGGCTATATGCCTATGCTGAATAAGCAACTTCAATTTGTGGCCATAAGCCGCAGTGCGGCGACCTGCTCAAGGATGCGCGGCGGCAGCGGTTCGCGGCCTTCGAGCATGGCCCGGATGAGCGTGGCGTTATCGGCTGGCGCGCAGGCCGGCGACAGCGGCCAGTCCAGATCGGCCGTGTCGGCCGGGTGCAGTGCTGCCGTGGCCCCGTCCTGGAAGCCGATCAGATGGGCCTTGCGGCGCAGGTGGGCATAGGCCTCGCCCTCGCTGGCGCGCATCAGCAGCGCCCGGCCGCCGTTGGTGGTCAGGCCCGGCAGGGCGGCGGCCATGCTGTCGAGGTATTCGGGATGAGTCACCGCGACGACCCGCACGCCGCGGCCGGTGGGGAAGGGGTTGACCAGCTTGGCCAGGCTGTGCGAGCTGTTGCGCACGCCCAGGCGCGGGCGCAGGGCCATCAATGCGTTCAAGCCAGGGTTGAGGCTTTGCAAAGGCAGCACGGCCAACTTGTCGCGCGCCAGCCGCTCTTCGGCATCGGCCAGTGTCGGGCTCGCCGGCAGGCCGAGGGCGTCCAGCAGCTCGAAGGGGCTGTGGCGGCTGTCGAAGTCATGGCGTCCGAAGATCAGCACCGGCACGCCCTCGCGGGCCAGCAGCAGCGCCACCAGCGGCATCAGGTTGGCCTGCTTGCGGGCACCGTTGAAGCTGGGCAGCAGCACCGTGCGCGGACCTGCAGGCGCCTGCATGGCGGCCGTGCGGGCCTGCATGGCCGCCAGAAAGCCGGCCACCTCGTCGGCGCTTTCGCCTTTGACGCGCAGCGCGATCAGCATGGCGCCCAGCTCCATATCGGGCACCAGGGCGTCAAGCATGGCGCCGAACAGCGCTTCGGCTTGTTCGCGAGAGAGGTCGCGCGAGCCGCGCGGGCCGCGGCCCAGTTCCTTGATCAGCGTGGCGTAGTCCATGGCGGCAGTGTAGGAACGACGAGGGCCGCACGCGGCGGCCCTTGGGTCCGGCTGCAAGCCGTCAGAAGGAAACGGTCGCGCCCAGCGAGATCCGCGCAGCGTGCCTTTGTCGCCGCCGAACTCAGCCTGCGTCGAGTCGATGCTGAGTCCGAACTTGATGGTCTTGCTGATCGCGTAGGTCATGCCGACGCCGGCATAGACCTTGGCCTGCTTTCGGATGCCGAGCCGTTCAGTGAGCCGGCAGTGGCGCTCGTCTCGTAAATCGCCCGTCGGTATTTTTTACCAGCGCCTCTTTTTGGTCAGATAGGTTCGGTTTGCTGGCTAAAGTGGTCTTACCCGACGGCGCCGAGATCCGTCCAGCAAGGAGAAAAAACCATGAGACAACCCACCGTCAGGCTTCGCGCCACCGTTGTGGCCGTGGCCTGCGCCATGGCTGCCGCCTGTTTGCCGACTGTGGCGGCGGAGCGGCCTGCCGGGCCCGTCGCCGGGCAAGCGCTGCAGGCACCGCCGCTCTGGCCCCACGAGCAGGTGCAACGCGCCCCCGACCCCGCAGTGCGCTTCGGCCGCCTGCCCAATGGCCTGCGCTACGCCATCCAGCACAACGAGACGCCCAAGGACGGCGTGGCCATGCGCATGCGCATCGGCGCCGGCTCCCTGCAGGAGCGCGACGGCGAGCAGGGCCTTGCCCATTTCCTGGAGCACATGGCCTTCCGCGGCAGCGCCAAGGTGGCCGACGGCGAGGTCGTGCACATGCTGCAGCGCCTGGGCCTGAGTTTCGGGGCCGACACCAACGCCTTCACCGATTTCGACCAGACCGTCTACCACTTCAACTTCCCCAAGGCCGACGCCGCCGCGCTGGACACGGGCCTGATGCTGTTCCGCGAGATCGGCGAACACCTCAAGCTCGACGCCCGGCTGGTCGAACAGGAGAAGGGCGTCGTGCTGTCCGAGGAGCGCACCCGCGACGTGCCTGGCATGCGTGCCTTCGTCGCCGAGCAGGCGCTGACGCTGGCCGGCACCCGCGTGGCCCAGCGCCTGCCCATCGGGCGCATCGACACCGTCCAGGCGGCCACGGCCGACAAGCTGCGGCGCTACTACCAGGCCAACTACCGCCCCGACAACGCCACGCTGATCGTCGTCGGCAACATCGACGCCGACGCGGTGGAGAAACAGATTCGCGAGCGCTTTGCCGACTGGAAGGCCGCCGGCAAGCCGGATGCGCTGGACCTGGGCGCCGCCAAGCCGACGCAGCCCGCCGCCGAGTTCATCGCCGACGGCGCCCCCGACAAGCTCTCGCTGACCTGGCTGACGCCCGCCGACATGCGCCCGCCGACGCTCGCGCTCAGCCGCGACGTGCTGGTGCAACAACTCGCCGCCGGCGTGCTGAACCTGCGCCTGGCCGACCGTGGGCTCAAGCCGGGCAGCCCCTTCCTCGGCGCCTTCGGCATGAAGCTGCCGCGCGTTCACAACGTGACGGGCCAGGCCCAGCTCAACGTGATGGCACCGCCCGACAAATGGGCCGAGGCCCTGGATGCCGCCTTGACCGAGCTGCGCCAGCTGCAGGCCCAGGGCGTGCAAGCAGCGGACCTGCAGCGCCTGCTGCCGCTGATCCGCAGCTCCTTGCAGACCATGGTGGCCCAGGCCCCGACGCGCCAGAGCGCGGCCATCGCCGATGCGCTGGTCAACGCCGTTCACTACGAGGTTGTCTACCAGAGCGCCGAGCAGGGCGTGGCCGAGGCAGAGCCCATGCTGGCCTCCGTCAAACCCGAGGAACTGACCGCGGTGCTGCGCCGCGACTTCGGCGGCCAGCCGCTCGTCTTCCGCAGCGCCAAGGCCGGCGGGGCCGGCGTGCCGGCGCTGTCGGCCCGGTTGGCGCAAAGCCTGGCCAAGCCCCTGCAGGCCCAGGCCGCACCGATGGCCGTGACCTGGCCCTACGCCGATTTCGGCGTTCCCGGCGCCGTCGTCGGCAAGACCGCCGATGCCCAGCTGGGCAGCACCACGCTGGCCTTTGCCAACGGCACGCGGCTGGTGGTCAAGCCCACCGCCCAGGAGAAGGACAAGGTCATCGTGCAGGTGCTGCTAGGCCAGGGCATGCCCGGCCTCAAGCCCGAGCAGGCTGCCAAGACCTGGACCATCAACTACCTTCCGCTGGGCGGCACCGGCAAGCTCTCGATTGCCGAGGTCGCCCAGTGGCAGCAGGCCAGCGGCGTGCTGGCCGGCCTGACCCTGCAGATGGACGGCCGGCGCCTCCTGCTGGTGGGCAACACCCGCCCCGCCGACCTCAAGCCCCAGCTGCAGCTGCTGGCGGCTTTCGTGCGCGACCCCGGCTTCCGCCCCGAGATGGGCGAGAAGCTGGCTGGCGCGGCGCCCATGATGGCCAACCAGTTCGAGACCCTGCCGGGCATCGTCTACGCCCGTGAGCTGTCCCGGGTGATGAACAACGGCGAGCCGCGGCTCGGTGGCGTGCCCACGGCGGCCGAACTGCTGGCTGCCAAGGCCGACGACGCCGCCGCCATCCTGCGCCCGGCCTTCGCTGGCGCGGCCGACGTGGTCGTCATCGGCGACGTCAGCGAGGAGGCGGCCGTTGCCGCCGTGCAGCCCACCTTCGGCGCCGGTACCGAGCGCCCGCGTCTGCCGGCCGTGCCGCTCAAGGCCATGCCGCCGGCCGACGGCGGCGCGCCGCATGTCGCGCTGCACAAGGGTCGTGCCGACCAGGCCATGCTGGGCTGGCATTGGGCCATGCCCGACCAGTGGGCCGATGTGGCGCTGTCCAATACCGGCCGCGTGGCGGCCATGCTGCTGCAGACCCGGCTGGTCGACATCGTGCGCGAAAAGCTGGGCATGACCTACGCGCCGCGCGCCAGCGGCGGCGGCAGCCTGGACGTTCCCGGCCAGGGCCGCTTCAGCGCCGAGATCGAGACGCCGCCCGAGAAGTTCGACGCCTTCCGCGAGGTGCTGCGCGCCCAGCTGCAGGACCTGGCCGCCCGGCCGGTCAGCGCCGACGAGCTGCAGCGCGCCAAGCAGCCGATGGTCGAAGCCAGCCGCAAGGCGCCGGAGCACAACGGCCACTGGGCCTACTGGCTGCAGCGCATCCTCATCGAGCCGCGCATGAAGGCGATGCAGCAGAACGAGACGGCCCGCCTCGAGGCCGTCACGGCCGAGCAGGTGCAGGCCTTCTTCCGCGACCGCATCGCCAAGCGGGAGCCCATCGAGGTGGTGGCGCGGGCGGCGGAGGCGGGCGCAGCGGTCGACACGCCGGCCAAGGCCAAGTAGGGGAAAGCCATGGCATCGCGAGACCACCGCACCGGCGCCGCGGCGTCCGGCATGGGTCGGCGCATCCTGCTGGCCGTGGCTGCGGTCGCGGTGGTGGGCGCAGGCCTCTGGATGGCCAGGCGCCCGCCCGCGGCCGATGCGCCCGTGCCGGCCGCCGTGGTCACGCCGGCCAGCAC
>NZ_JBQVNP010000090.1:0-21442 GCF_052436255.1 Roseateles sp.
CGGCGCGCACCAGCAGCTGGCGGGCCTGCACGTCGCCGGCGTGGGCAGCAGCCGTGGCCAGGCGGGCGACCTGGGCCAGCTCGCTGCGGGCGGCGCTGCCGTTGATCTCGGCGCAGAGGTCGAGGTCGTGCTTGAGTTCGAAGTGTTCGCGCACCAGGCCCAGCAGGGGGCCGGGCTCCGCGCGGCAGTCGGCCATGCGCGAGAACAGGGCCAGTACCTCGCGCGCCAGCCAGTGGGCCGAGCCCTCGTCGCCGAACACTTCGCCCCAGCCGCCGCAGCGCGCGCCGCGGCCCATCCATTCGCCATACGCAATGGAGCCGGTGCCGGCGACGAGGCTGATGCCGTCGGCGCCGGCCAGCGAGCCGGCCCAGCTGCAGACCATGTCATTGCCGACGGTGCTGCGTGGCACCACGTCCTGCAGTAGCGAATCGAAGGCGGTGAGCAGCGCGCTGTCCTCGCCATGCGCGGGCAGGCCCGCGAAGGCGTGGCCCACGTCGCTGGCGCGCACGCCAGCCTGGCGCAGGGCCAGCTGAACGCCGTCGTGCAACAGGGCGCGCAGCGCGTCGAAGCCGATCTGGAGGTAGTAGCTCGTGGTCGCCTCATGCCGCGCGAGCAGGCGGCCATCGCCGTCGACGAGCACGAAGGCGGTCTTGGTGCCGCCGCCGTCGATGCCGAGGAAGAGGGAACTCATGGCTGGGGATGCTGCTCGATCACGGGGTGGATGGTGACACCGCTGACGACGCGCGTGACCGTGCCCGAGGCGCTGGGGTTGTCGGGCGTGATGCCGAGCCGCAGCGAGGCGAGCAGCGCCAGGCATTGCGCGAACACCAGCGCCACGGGCGCCAGGGCGAGGTCGGGCGCGCCGGCGGGCAGGGCCAGGCGCACATCGTCTGCGTGCGGGGCTTGCGTGCCGTTGAGCGGCATGGTGCCGATGGCCAGTACGCGGGCCCGGCCTTCACGGCGCAGCTCGTGCAGCAGGTCGAGGTCGTACTGGCGCGTGTAGGGGTCGTTGGACAGGATGATGACGACCAGCGTGCTGTCGTTGAGGATGGTCTTGGGCCCGTGGCGAAAGCCCAGCGTGGAGTCGGCCATGGCGACGAGCTTGCCGTCGGTCAGCTCCAGCAGCTTGAGCGCCGCCTCGCGCGCCAGACCGAGCAGCGTGTTGCTGCCCAGGTAGACGATGCGCTCGAAAGCCTGGTCGGTCAGCGCGTAGAGCCGGTCGGCTTCGGAGGCAGCCAGCACGGTGGCGGCTTCGGCCAGCGCGGTCACCGGCGCCAGCGGCAGGCCCAGGGCCCAGGCAGCGGCCAGCAGCATGCCGCTGAAACTCGACGTCATGGCGAAGGCGCGGTCATTGGTCTCGTCGGGCAGCAGCAGCACGCGCGCATTGGCCTGGCCGGCCATGCGGCGGTTCAGCGTGCCATCCGCCGCGCAGGTGATGACGAGGTGGTGGCAGGTCTTGACAAAGCGGTCGGCCAGCTCCACGGCGGCCAGGCTCTCGGGGCTGTTGCCAGAGCGCGCGAAGGACACCAGCAGCGTCGGCACCTCGGGCTGCAGGCATTGCTCGGGGCTGGAGACGATGTCGGTCGTGGCTACCGCCTCAATGCGGATCCCTGCGCGGGCGCCCAGCTGGCGCAGCAGCGCGGGCGCGATGCACTGGCCGATGAAGGCCGAGCTGCCGGCGCCGGTCAGCACGATGCGCAGCTGGGGCAGGGCGAGCAGCGGGCCCAGGAAGGCGTCGAGGGCGGGGCGCTCGGCCTGCAATTGGGCGTAGACGGTCTGCCAGACGGCGGGCTGATGGGCGATCTCGCGGGCCGTGTGCGCGGCGCCGCGGTGGTCGAGGTCGGTGGGGTCGAGATGGAGCAGGGTCATGTCAGTTGTCTGGTTCGCATTTGTTTGCGGGCCGAGCGCTGGGCCGCTCCCGAGCCGGCCCGCGTGGGGCGATCTGCGTGCCGGTCGAGCCGGCATGCATCGCCATCCCCTCGGGGGATCGACTGGGCCAGCCCGCGTTCAGCGCGGAGGGACCGGGCGAGGGGCGTCATCTCAAGCCGCGCAGGCGTGCAGGTAGGGGCGCAGCGCTTGGACGGTGCCGTCGCGCAGCAGGGAATCGGTGTGCGTCGTGATGCGCCCTTCGCGCACGGCCTCGTACTGGCGGGGCAGGAATTGGCTCAGCAGCGTCAGCGGCGGCGGCGTGGCGTCCAGGCGGGCCAGCATGGTCCGGCAGGCTTCGCGCACGGCGGGGTGGGCCCAGTAGTAGCGGATGCGGTCGCTCAGGGAATAGGACAGGTCGACCTGCAGGCGCTCGGGGTCCTGGTAGTAGCCGCGCCAATGCTCGGGCTCGGCGCGCATGACGCCCAGCACGGTGTCGACCAGGCCCTCGCCCTGTCCGACCCATTCGCGCTCGACGGCGGCCAGGGCCCACAGCGTCTCGCGCAGCGCGAAGGTCACGCCGGGGCCGACCTTGAGGATGGCGAAATGGTCGCGGGCCAGTTGGGCCAGGTGCTCGGGCGTCTGGTAGTCGGTCGAGTGGGCCTCGAAGACCAGGCCGGGCTGGCTTTCGATAAAGGCGCTCAAAGATCGGGCCTTCTCGGGGCGGTAGTCGATGACCTTGTGGTGGTCGAACTCCACGCCGGGCTGCACGACCATGGCGACGACGCGCTCCCAGGCCAGCTCCAGCCCCGCGCGGGTGAAGGCGTCGCGGTGCAATGCGAGCGTGGAGGCGGCGGCCTCGGGCGAGGTGACTTCGAGTTCGCCGAGGTCCTCGTGCGCGCCACCGGGCACGGGCACTTCGGTGCCGATGACATAGACGGGCGGGTCGCCGCGGTCGGGGGCGTCGCGCCAGGCAGCTTCGGCCGCGCGGCACAGGCGCACGGCACGGGCGGCGATCTCGGGTTCGGGCAGGGGCACGGGGTCGCCGGCGCAGCTCATTGAGCAATCGAGGTGGATCTTGCGAAAGCCCGCGCCCACGTACTGCGCGACCATGATCTCGGACTTGGCCATGGCCACATCGGCCGGCAGCTTGCGCCAGGCATTCGGGCCGAGGTGGTCGCCGCCCAGCAGCAGCAGCTCGGGCGCCAGGCCTTCGGCGTCGGCCAGGCCCTGCACATAGCGGCGGAAGTCCAGCGGCGTCATGCCGGTGTAGCCACCGTCCTGGTTGACCTGGTTGGACGTGGCTTCAATCAGCGCGGGGCGGCCTTGCGCCGCACACTCGCGCAGCGTGGCGGCGATGACGACGGGGTGGGCGGAACAGACCGACGGGATGCCGACGGCGAGGCTGCCCTTTGTGAGGCTGGCACTTGCCGCTTGCCTGTGGCGGCGCACGAGGTCGAGCATGAGCTTCATGCGGCGTCTCCTTGAACGTTGGTTTGGGAAGGGGTTGTCTCGGGCTGCATGGCCAGCAGCAGCGCGGCCAGCAGCGCCAGTGCGATGCCCAGCAACTTGGCGCCGGTGGGCGTGGCGCCGCTCAGGGCCATGGCCAGCACCGCCGTCAGCAGCGGCGCGCCGGCGTTGACCAGGGGCGACACCACCATGGCCTTGCCATAGCGGAAGGCGTAGACCAGCGTCAGCGCGCCCACTGCGTTCAGCACCTGGATGACGGCCGCCAGGCCCGGGCCCTGCCAGCCCCAGGGGATGGGCTGGGAGAAGTCCGTCATCGCCAGCGCCACGGGCACGCAAGCCAGCGCGCCGACGGTCATGTAGAAGAAGATGCTCTCGGCACTGCTGCCCACATTGGCCAGCTTGATGAAGTAGGCCTGCAGGCCCCAGGCCAGCAGCACCACCAGCGCCAGCACGAACCACAGGCCCAGGCCCTCGGCGCCCTGGCCCAGCTGCAGGTCAAACAGCGGCAGCGCGCACAGCGCCAGCGCGATGCCGGCCACGCCCAGCTTGCCGGTGCGCTCGCCCAGCAGCCCGAAGGACAGCGCGATGGTGATGGCCGGCGACAGCGACACGATCGGGAAGATCAGATAGGCCGGGCCCGACTGCACCGCGCGGAACAGCAGCATCTGGCCGCCCGCGCCCAGCAGGCCCACGGCCAGGCCCAGCACCACGGAGCGGCGGTCGCGCTGGATGCGCCAGCCGCTGCGGGCCAGCACGAAGACGGCCGGCGGGATCATCGTCAGCGCCCAGACGACGTAGATCAGCGTGTCGGGGAAGCCATGCGTGGCGGGCAGGCCGGTGAAGGCGCCCCACAGGCCCCAGAGCAGGGTCGTGGTCAGTGCATAGGTGAGCCAGTTGCTCTGCATGGGAAGTTCTTTCGTGTTGCCGGGAGGCGGCGTTGCGACTTTCGTGCGAAAGCATAAACGAACGAAAACGAAAACACAACGGCGAAAGCGCCTTCGTATGCCAAATTGCGCGGGTGGCGTGTGAATCCCTGTATAGCTCGCGCCGCGCTCTCTATGTCAGCGGCATGGAAGCCTTTCGTGGCATGATTCAACGAAAACAATCGGCATCAGTGAAAACTCTATACGAAATCAAACGAAAGAATTCGTAGACTTGCGCCAAGCCGGCCCAGGGCATCTTCCGGGGCTGGCAACCGCACCGGGGGAGAGCTGCCCCGGCACCAACAAGCCGATTGCTTCTGACTGCCCTGACGGCAGCCAAGACACATAAAAGGAACCGTTCGATGAGTCCTCGACTGCAACCCCGTTTCGAGCTGCACCCGCTCGCGCTGGCCGGCCTGATGGCGCTGGTCGCCGTCGGTGCAAGCACCCCCGCCTTCGCGCAGGAGGCCGCCGCCAAGACCGACAAGGACACCACCGAACTGGACCGCGTGGAAGTCACCGGCACCCGCGCCAGCCTGCAGCGCTCGCTGGCCCTCAAGCGCAACGCCGCCGGCGTGCAGGACAGCATCAGCGCGACCGAGCTGGGCCGCTTCCCCGACAACAACGTGGCCGACTCGCTGAGCCACATCACCGGCGTGTCCGTCTCCCGCACGGCCGGCGGCGAGGGCCAGAAGGTCAGCATCCGCGGCCTGGGGCCCGAGTACACGCTGACGACCTTTAACGGCCGCCTGCTGGGCACCGACAGCGCCGGGCGCTACTTCGCCTATGACGTGCTGCCGGCCGATGTCATCAGCGGCGCCGACGTCATCAAGTCGACCCAGGCGCAGCTGACGGAAGGCGCCATCGGCGGCCTGGTGAACCTGCGCTCCGCCAGCCCCTTCGACCAGAAGGGCCAGCGCGGCCTGCTGCGCGTGGAGGCCGACCGCAACCAGATGAGCAGCCTGGACGGCCAGAAGCTGTCGGGCACCTACAGCAACACCTTCGGCGACAAGGTGGGCGTGCTGCTGGGCGTGGTGTATGCGAAGCGCGACGTGCGCACCGACACGGCCGGCAACGACGGGGGCTGGTCGCGCAATCCCATCCCCAGCGACCCGAGCCAGTTCTGGGAGTGGGGCAACACCTGGGGCGGTGCCATCGACCCCAATGGCAACGGCCAGCTCGACGCCAGCGAGGAGGGCCTGATCGGCCCCGGGCAGTTCCGCTTCGGCTCCATCATGGAGAACAAGAAGCGCCTGGCGCTGTCGGGCAAGGTGGAGTGGCGGCCGAGCAGCGACCTGAAGGTCGTGGTGGACGGCTTCAAGACCCGGCTGGACTCGCCGCAGGTCGGCTACCAGCTGTCCTTCTACCCGCTGTATGCGCCGGGCCGCTGGTCCAACATGAAGATCACCAACAACGTGGTGACCGACCTGACGCTGGACAGCACCGATCCCGAGATGCGGCTCAATCCCGAGCTGTTGAACAAGACCGAATACCGCGTCGTCGACACCGCGCTCTACGGCGTCAACGCCGAATGGAAGCTGTCGCCGGCGCTGAAGCTGACGGGCGACCTCTACGAGTCCACCTCGCGGCGCCACTCCGGCGGCAACGACAGCTATGTCGTGCTGCGCATGAACCAGCCCAACGTGACGCGCATCCAGCTGGGCGGCGGCGCCGTGCCCGACGTGAAGACCACCTTCGCCGACGGCCGCGACCTGCAGACCGGGCTGGCGCAGGGCCTGTTCAAGGCCAGCGACTTCAACACCCACTACTACAGCCGCGCCGGCGACAACATCGACGACAAGATCAATGGCGCGAAGGTCGATGCCGAGTGGTTGGTGGACCGCTTCTACATCGACCGCCTGAAGTTCGGTATCAACCAGACGAACCGCAAGAAGTCGCGCGACCTTGTCAACAACGCGCTCAACTCCGGCGCCGACCACTACTCGGGCCAGAACGCGATCAACGTCGGCGCGCTGGGCGGCAACGTCATCAACCAGTCGCTCAGCCCCAAGGGCTTCCTGGACGACGTCAGCGGCAACTTCCCGCGCAGCTTCCTGGGCTTCGATGTCGCCAACTATGCCGAGGCCCTGAAGGCCTGGGACGGCAAGCCCCGCCCGGGCGGCGGTGTCTACAGCTCCAGCATCTCGGCGCCGCAGTGGAACCCGCTGCAAAGCTACCGCGTGACCGAGAAGACGACGACCGCCTTCGTGCAGGCCGACCTGGCGGGCGACAACTGGAACGCGGACGTCGGCGTGCGCTTCGTGCGGACCAAGACCACGGCCCAGGCCTGGGACGCGAAGATCCTGGACATCATCACCAACGGCCCCTGGAACTACCAGGCCGTCTACGCGCCGCCGTCCTCCGTTCAGCAGGAGGCCACCTACAGCTTCGCGCTGCCGGCCGTCAACTTCACCTACCTGATCACCCACGACCTGCAGTTGCGCCTGGGCGCCGCCAAGACCATGGCACGCCCGGCGGTGGACAAGCTGGCGCCGACCAACACGACCGAAGGCATCTCCTGGGGCGACTTCACGCAGGTATTTGGCGGCAATGCCGAGCTCAAGCCCTACAGCGCCCGCCAGGCCGACGTCTCGCTGGAGTGGTACTACGCCAAGGACTCGGCGCTGACCTTCGCCGTCTACCAGAAGAACATCAAGAACCAGATCACCAACCTCTGGCTGGCGGGTCAGGACATCGGTGCGCCGGGCGGCCGGCTGTTCAATGTGCAGCGTCCCATCAACGGCGACAAGGCCACCGCGCGCGGCTTCGAGATCGGCCTGCAGCACTTGTTCGACAACGGCTTCGGCGTGCGCGCCCAGTACACCCGCAACAAGTCGCGCGCCTGGGTGGGCGGCCTGGAGCGGCCCCTCGAAGGCATCGCGCCCGCCACCGCGTCGTTCGGCGTCCTCTACGAGCGCGGCCCCTGGAGCATGAGCGCCACCGCCGACCGCACCGATGCCTTCGTCACCGCCACCAACGTGATCGGTGCCAACTTCAACGAGACCGCCAATGCCATGACCTGGATGACCGCCCAGGTGGCCTACCAGGTGAACGACATGCTGCGCATCAGCCTGGAAGGCAACAACCTGACCGATGCGGTCCAGGCGCCCAAGCTGGGCAACGGCAGCGTCAGCCTGCCCAATGGCTACTACCGTTGGGGACGTGCGTTCACCCTTGGCGCTTCTATCAAGTTCTGATGCGACACCTTGTCTCCTCCTTTGCCGCCCTGCTTGCCGGGGCGGTTTTCTCCAACGCCGCGGCGGCCGATGCGAGCTACACGATGGCCGACTACGGCCGCGTCGTGAAGATCGACGCCCACCTGCACCTGCACAACGTCGCCCCCGCCTTCATGGCGGCGGCCAGGCGCCAGAACTTCAAGGCGCTGACGATCAATGTCGACTACCCCGACTTCCCGCCGCTGGACGACCAGCAGCAGGCGGCCATCGAGCTGAAGCAGCAGTTCCCGCAGGACATCGCCTGGGCGGCCAGCTTCCCCGTCGACGGCTCCGACCAGCCGGCCTGGCTGCCCGCCACGCGTCACCGTGTCGACACCGCCCTGAAGGCCGGCGCCGTCGGCGTGAAGGTGTGGAAGAACATCGGCATGGGGCTGCGCGGCAAGGACGGCCAGCTCGTCATGATTGACGACGCGCGTTTCAAGCCCTTGTTTGACGACTTCGCCAGGCGCGGCGTCCCGCTGCTGGGCCACCAGGGCGAGCCGCACAACTGCTGGCTGCCGCTGGAGCAGATGACCGTCAACAACGACCGTGCCTACTTCAAGGCGCATCCGCAATACCACATGCACCTGCATCCCGAGATGCCCAGCTGGGAGGCGCACATGGCCGCCCGTGACCGCCTGTTGGCGGCGCACCCGGGGATGCGCTTCATCGGCATGCACCTGGCCTCGCTGGAGCGCGACGTGGGCGAGCTGGCCGCTTTCCTCGACAAGTTCCCGGCCGCCGTCGTCGACGTGGCCGCGCGCATCGGCCAGCTGCAGCACCAGAGCCACAAGGACCGCGAGCGCGTGCGCCGCTTCTTCATCAAGTACCAGGACCGCATCCTCTACGGCAGCGACATCGCCCAGGCGCCCGGTCAGGACGGTGCGGCGCTGGCCAAGGAAGCCGAGGGCGTGTGGCGCATGCACTGGCGCTACTTCAACACCGCCGACAGCTTCAAGGTGGCCGACCTCGACAAGCCGGTGACCGGCCTGGCTTTGCCGCGCGACGTGGTGGACAAGCTCTACCGCAAGAATGCCGAGCGCGCCTTCCCCGGCGCCTGGGAAGCCAAGCCATGACCGCGCGCCGTGCATTCCTTCAATGGCTGGGCGCCGCGCCGCTGGCCACGCAATTGCCGCTGGCTCAAGCTGCCGCGGGCAAGGGCCATGTGCGTGTGCAGGACGCTGCGGTGTCGCTGCAGTTCGACGACCAGATGCGCTGCCGCGTCGTCAGTCTGTTGGGCAAGCAGCCGGTCACGCTGACCGGCTTCGACGCCAGCGAGCACCTCGTCGTGAACGGCAAGCCGCTCGCACGCTTCACGCTGCAGAAGGCCGAGCCGGCCAAGGCCACCACGGCCTTCGGCGCCGGCCAGACGCTGCGCCTCGTCGGCCGCTCGTCAGAAGGCATCGAGAAGCACCTCACTGTCACGCTCCTGGATGAACACCCCGGCGTCGCGCTGCTGAGCGTGAGCTATGCCAACACCGGCGACAAGCCCGTTGCCGTCGACGCCTGGGTCAACGCCGCCCACCGCTTGGCGCCCGCACCACGCCATGCTGGCGGGTACTGGACGTATTCGGGCGCCAGCCACCAGGACCGCCGCGACTGGGTTCAGCCCGTCAAGCGCGGCTTCGAGCAGCGCAACTTCATGGGCATGAATGCGTCGGACTACGGCGGCGGCACGCCCGTCGTCGACGTCTGGCGACGCGATGTCGGCCTGGCCGTCGGGCACCTGGCGCTTCAACCGCAGCTCATTGCGCTGCCCGTGAAGGCCAGCGGCGACCAGGTCGACATTTCGCTGCGCAGCGATACGCCGCAGACGCTGGCGCCCGGCGCCACGCTCAGCACGCCGCCCAGCTTCATCGCCGTGCACCGTGGCGACTTCTATGTGCCGCTGGACCGCTACCGCCGGCTGATGGCCGCTCAAGGGTTGGCCGCGCCCGAGCCACCGCAGAGCGCCTACGAGCCGCAGTGGTGCGCCTGGGGCTATGAGCGCGACTTCTCGCTGGACTATGTGCGCGCCACGCTGCCCAAGGTCCAGGAGCTGGGCTTCAAGTGGGCCGTGCTGGACGACGGCTGGCAGCGCAAGACTGGCGACTGGACGACACCCGACCGCACCAAGTTCCCGCGCGGCGCGCAGGACATGAAGGCGCTCGTCGCCGACATCCACGCCCGCGGCATGAAGGCACGTCTGTGGATCGCGCCACTGGCCGTCGCGCCCGGCAGCGACGAGCTGCACCAGCACACCGACCTGCTGCTGCTGGACCGTGACGGCGCGGTGCAGGACGTGACCTGGTGGAACAGCTTCTACCTCTGCCCCGCCTACGAGAAGACGCAGGCCCGCCTCGCCGCCACCATCAAGATGATCATTGGCGACTGGGGCTTCGACGGCCTCAAGGTCGACGGCCAGCATCTCAACGGCGTGGCGCCTTGCTTCAACCCGGCGCACAAGCATGCGCGGCCGGAGGAATCGGTCGAGGCCGTCGCGGCCTTCTACAAGCTCATGCACGACACGGCCCACGCGGCCAACCCGGAGGCTGTCGTCGAGGTCTGCCCCTGCGGCACCAGCTACGCCTTCCACAACATGCCTTTCATGGACCAGGCGCCGTCATCCGACCCGCTGTCGAGCTGGCAGATCCGCCACAAGGGCAAGACGCTGAAGGCGCTGATGGGCCCGTGGTCGGCCTACGCGGGCGACCATGTCGAGCTGAGCACCGGCGGGCAGGATTTCGCCTCCAGCGTCGGCATCGGCGCCGTCGTGGCCACCAAGTTCACCTGGCCCGTCGACCCCAAGCCCAAGGACAGCTTCCTGCTGACGCCCGAGCGCGAGGCGCATTGGCGCCAATGGGTGGACCTCTACAACAAGCAGCGCCTGGCTGAAGGCCGCTATCGCGGCGAGCTGTACGACCTGGGGTTCGACAAGCCCGAGACCCACGTCGTCGAGCAGGGCGGGGCGCTGCATTACGCGTTCTATGCCGAGCGCTGGGACGGCCTAGTGACGCTGCGTGGCTTGAACAGCGGCCGCTGGAAGCTGCGCGATTCGCTGACCGGCAAGGAGCTTGGCGTGGTGAGCGCCGACAAGCCCGCGTTGCCTGTCCGCTTCGCGCACAGTCTGCTGATCGAGGCTCGGCCTGATGCACCCGACACGCTGCCCGTCGCCTTCGCCGGCAAGGTGTCCGAGGTCGGCGCCGACGGCTTTCCGCTCGCCTCGCAATGGGCCGATGCGCCCACCACCTTCTTCCGTCACGACTGGCAGGGCAAGCCGCTCGCGGGCCCACAGTCCACCCGCGTGCAGCTGCTGCGGGCGCCAAGTCAGCTCTACCTGCGCTTCATCTGCAAGTACGAGGCGCTGAGCACCTTCGAGCGCGCCGGCTCGGCCACCGACATCTGGCCACTGTGGGAGCGCGACGTCGTCGAAGTCTTCCTGCAGGCGCCGGACCGCGCCGGGCTGAAGAGCTACCGCGAGGTCGAGGTGTCGCCCAACGGCCTGCTGCTGGAGATCGCCGTCGAGGCCTCCGGCAAGAAGCGAGTCAATGGCGAGAGCCGCGCGAAGGCGCATATCGATGCCAGGCAGAAGGTCTGGGCCGCCGAGCTGGCCGTGCCGATGCGAGGCGCCGACGACGGCTGGCGCCTGAACCTGTTCCGCGTCGAAGGCCAGGGCGCCGGCCGCGTGTACTCCGCATGGAGCCCGACGCGGACCGCCTCGCCCGACTTCCATGTTCCGGCCGCCTTCGGCCGACTGCTGCCCACCGCATGAAACGCCTTCTCCCGCTCGCCCTGCTCGTCGCGCTGTCCGCGCAAGCGCAATCGCCACTGGAACCCACCGGCCGCTGGCAGCACCAGCCCGTCGGCAGCGCGCCCACGCCGCCGATGGGCTGGTCGAGCTGGAACGCCTTCCGCGTCGACATCACCGAGCAGAAGGTGCTGGCCTCGGCCCAGGTCATCGTCGACTCCGGCCTGGCGAGCGCGGGCTACCGCAGCATCAATGTCGACGACGGCTGGTGGCTCAAGCGCCGCACGTCCGACGGCCGCCTGCTGGTGCGCACGGGGCTGTTTCCCAGCGCTGACCTCGGCGCCGGCAAGGACTCCTCGTTGCGCCCCTTCACCGACCGCATCCACGCGATGGGCCTGAAGGCGGGCCTGTACACCGACATCGGCCGCAACGCCTGCTCCCAGGCCTACGACGCCGACAGCCCCAACCTGCCCGAAGGCACGCACGCCGAACGCGAGGTGGGACTGATGGGCTTTGTCGAGCAGGACGTGAAGCTGTTCTTCGGCGAGTGGAACTTCGACTACCTGAAGGTCGACGGCTGCGGCCTGTCGTCGTACGGACGCGACCGCCCGCATGTCGCCTCGGGCCAGTACCGCGAGTACATCCCCACCATCGTCGAAGGCAGCATCAACCAGTCCGACATCGAGGGCACCAAGAAGTTGTACGCGGGCTTGAAGCAGGCGCTGAACAAGGTGCGACCGGCCAACGACTACATGCTGTCGGTCTGCCTGTGGGGCACGGTGAATGTGCGCAGCTGGGGCCAGGACTACGGCACCCTGTGGCGCAGCAGCCGCGACATCTGGAAGGGCTTCGCGCAGATGGTGCACAACTTCGACACCGTCGCCACGCGCGAGTTCTATGCCGGCCCCGGCCGCTGGAACGACCCCGACATGCTGGAGATCGGCAACGGCGACTTCGGCGACAACCACCTGCTGGAAGCCCGCACCCACCTGGGCCTGTGGGCCATCGTGAGCGCGCCGCTGATGATCGGCACGGACCTGTCGAAAGCCTCGCCGGCCATCCTCGGCATCCTGAAGGCGCCCGAGGTCGTCGCCGTCAACCAGGACCCGGCCGGCCACCAGGGCGTTCTCGCCTATGCCGACAGCGACCGGCAGATCCTCGTCAAGACGCTGGCCGATGGTCGCAAGGCGGTGCTGCTGTTCAACCGCACCGGGTCGCCCGCCAAGTTCACGCTGACGGCCGAGCACCTGAAGATGGATGCAGCCTCGCCCATCGCCTTGCGCGACGCCTGGGCGCGTGCAGAAGCGGGCTCCTTCACCGGCAAGCGCGAGTTCGAGCTGAAGCCGCGCGAGGCGCTGCTGTTCACCGCCGCCGGCAAGCATGTGCTGCCGCGCGGCTACTTCGTCTCCGAGCGGCCCGGCAACGTCTATGTCGCGCGCGACGGCATCCGCGCGCTGGAGCAGGACCCGGTCGTCTACCGCGCGTTGGCATCGTGGTCCACCACCGACAACGGCGGCACACGCCCGGCCTACGCCGGCTGGGGCGGGCCGCGCGCCGACTCGACGCCTTATGACCAGGCGCTCAGCATCCAGCGCGAAGCCTTCCGCCACGGCATCGGCGTGCTGGCCGACTCGCGCCTGCAGGTGCAGGTGGCGCCCGGCTCGCAGCGTTTCGCAGCCAAGGTCGGCGTGGATGACTCCACCCGCGGCAAGGCCGCCGCGGTGAGCTTCGAGGTCTGGGGCGATGGCCGCCGGCTCGCAAGCACCGCACCGATGAAGTTCAACCAGGCGGCGCGTGAACTCAGCGCCGATCTGCGCGGCGTGAAGCTGATCGAGCTGATCGCGCGCCAGCATGGGGCCGACACCACGGGCCCCATCGTCGTGACCTGGGGTGGTGCTCGCATCGAGTAGCCGCCCCACCACCCCGCTCCCGCTGTCCTTGGCACCGGTCGCGCCGGTGCCCCGGCTGCGTTCGCGCCGACGCAGCCGGCCCCTCCGGTCGAGCGCGCCCCACCCCTCGGGCCTGACGCCCGACCCACCCAGGAGAACCCGATGCCTTCCATGAGCCCCTGCCCCCTGCCGCGTTCCCGCAGCGTGATGAAGCTCGCCGGTCTCGGCGCCGTGCTGCTTGCCGCCGTGCCGGCCACAGCCGCGCCGCTGGTATCCAACCCGCTCGGCGCCTGCCTGGAAGCCAAGGTCGATACCTGGGATATCCGGCTGGCGAGCTGCAACGGCAGCGCCGCCCAGGACTTCGCGCTGACGCCCGTCAGCACCGGCAGCAGCATCTTCACGATCAAGAACGCGCAGGCCAATCTGTGCGTCTCCGCCACCGGCACGGGCTCCGGGGCCTTTGTCGAACTCAACACCTGCCAACCCACCCAGACGCGCCAGCGCTTCCAGACCGTGGCGCTCGCCGCCGGGTCGACCTACCAGCTCAAGCTCGCCGCCAACAACGTCTGCCTGACCGCGCCGGCGCAGGTGGGCCAGGTGGCCTTCTCGGTGGCGACCTGCAGCACCAGCAACGCGAACCAGGCCTGGCGGAACAACGCGCCTTCGCCAGCACCGACACCCGCACCGACGCCCGCTCCCACACCGGCGCCAACGCCGGCACCCACACCGGCCCCGACCCCCGCGCCAACGCCGGCCCCCACGCCCGCACCCGCGCCGGTCGAAACCAGCTTCACCGCCACCACCGCCGAGATCGCCAACCCCGAGCGCGGCATGTATACCTGGGCGGCCAACGACCTGCTGTCGTGGACGCAGGCCAATGCCGACTCGCAGTTCCAGGCCGGCTACCGCGTCGTCTACGCCCCCGTGCGCCTGGACGCCTATGCCAACACCACGCTGCCCGCGAGCGTGCTGACCCAGCTCACCGATCGCTTCGCGATGGCACGCCGCGCCGGCCTCAAGCTGGTGCCGCGCTTCCTCTACAACTATCCCGAGAACGAAACCGAGTACCGCAACGTCAAGGACGCGACGCTGACGCGCGTGCTCGGCCACATCGGCCAGCTCAAGCCCGTGCTGACCGCCAATGCCGACGTCATCGCCTATTTGCAGGCCGGCTTCATCGGCGCCTGGGGCGAATGGCACACCTCGTCCAACAACCTCACCGAACCGGGCCCCCGCACGCAGATCCGCGACGCGCTGCTCGACGCGCTGCCGGCGGACCGCTTCCTGCAGCTGCGCTACCCGGCCTATCTGATGCAGTGGGCACCGACGGTGCCGGGCTGGCGCGACGGCTCGGCAGCCTCGCGCATCGGCACGCACAACGACTGCTTCCTGGCCTCGGCCACCGACGTCGGTACCTACAGCGAGAACGCCACCGAGCGCACCAACGAGCGCAACTACATCGCCGCGCTGTCGCGCGTGGCGCCCTTCGGTGGCGAGACCTGCAACCCGGCCGACGAGCAGAGCCCCACACCGCGCACCAACTGCAGCGACATCCTGGCCGAGGGCCGGCAGTTCAACCTGACCTACTTGAACAACGACTACTACCGCGAGATCTTCCACACCCGCTGGGAGCAGCAGGGCTGCATGGCCGAGGTCAAGCGCAGCATCGGCTACCGCTTCGAGTTCTCGACGCTGCGCCACAACGATGCGGTCACGGCCGGGCAGTCGGGCACGCTGCTGCTGACGGTGAAGAACAGCGGCTGGGCGCGCGCCTTCAATCCGCGTGCCGTGCAGCTGCTGCTCAGGCACAGGACCAGCGGCGCCGTCGTGCGCATCGCGCTGCCGACCGTCGATCCGCGCGGCTGGCTGCCCAACATGACGAGCACCGTGTCGGCCGGCTTCTGCGTGCCCACGGGCACGCCGACCGGCGCCTATGACGTGCTGCTCGCCATGCCCGACGGCGCCGCCTCGCTGAGCGCCGACGTGCGCTACAGCGTGCGCCCGGCCAATGCCGACAACGCCGCCAGGGCCCAGGCCTGGGACGCGACGCTCGGCGCCTTCCGCACGGGGACCACGCTCACCGTGCGTTGAAGGCGCGTCGGCGCTGCGCTTGGCGCGCAACGGCTCAGGCGCCGCTCCAGCACGGCCGAGGCCCGGCGGGCGTAATCTCCGCCTATCAAACCCTGGCACTGCCCTGCAGTCTTCAACAGGCCCACTCATGCGGCCGGGCGGCAGCGGCTTTCGGTGACCAGGCAGGAGACAAGCATGCTGGCGCAGACCACCCCCGCCGTTCCGCGGGCCGAACGCATGGACGAAGTCGCCAAGCTGGTGCGCAGCCGCGCCAGCGAGGATCAGCGCGAGGCGCTGGTGGATTTCGTGCAGCGCTACTTTGGCCAGGTCGACCCGCAGGAGCTGGCCGAGCGCCAGGTGGCCGACCTGTACGGCGCGGCGGTGTCGCACTGGGGTTTCGCGCGCAAACGCGAAGTGGGCCGCGCGCGGGTGCGGGTGTTCAACCCGACGATCGCCGAGCACGGCTGGCAGTCGACCCACACGGTCATCGAGATCGTCAACGACGACATGCCCTTCCTCGTCGACTCGGTGGCGATGGAGGTCAACCGCCACGGCCTGACGCTGCACCTGATCATCCATCCGCTGATGGCGGTGGAGCGCGCTGCAGATGGCATGCTGCGGGGCCTGGCCACCGACGGGGTGCGCGAATCCCTCATCCATGTCGAGGTGGACCGCATCCCCGAGCCGGCGCGCCTGGACGCGCTGGCGGCCGACGTCGGCCGCGTGCTCGAAGACGTGCGCGCGGCGGTGGCCGGCTGGCGGTCCATGCGCCAGCGCATGCTCGACATCGTCGAGGAGCTGCAGCAGCAGGCGCCGCCGCTGCCGGCCGAGGAACTGGCCGAGGGCCTGGACTTCCTGCGCTGGCTGGCCGACAACCACTTCACCTTCCTCGGCTACCGCCGCCACGGGCTGGCGAGCGTGGACGGGCAGGATGTGCTGACCGTCGTGCCGGAGTCCAGCCTGGGCATCCTGCGCGACGTGACCTCGCTGGATGCCGTGGCCGCGTTTGCCGCGCTGCCGGCCGACGTGCGCGCGCAGGTGCGCCGGCCCGAGCTGCTGGTGGTGACGAAGTCCACCGCCCGCTCCACCGTGCACAGGCCGGGCTACCTGGACTACGTGGCCGTCAAGCGCTTCGACGCCGACGGCCAGGTCTGCGGGGAGGACCGCTTCCTGGGCCTGTTCACGTCCACCGCCTACAGCGCGAATCCGGCCGACATCCCACTGCTGCGGCGCAAGGTGACCGACGTGGTGGCGCGCGCCGGCCTGCCGCCCGGCGGGCACGCCGGCAAGGCCCTGATCAACATCCTGGAGACCTACCCGCGCGACGAGCTGTTCCAGACCAGCAACGACGACCTGCTGCAGACGGCGGTCGGCATCCTGCACCTGGGCGAGCGCCAGCGTTTCCGCCTGTTCGTGCGGCGCGACCCCTTCCAGCGCTTCGTGTCCTGCCTGATCTACGTGCCGCGCGAGCACTACACGACCGAGCTGCGCCAGAAGTGGCAGGCCATCCTGCTGCAGGCGTTCAACGGCAGCGGGGCGGAGTTCAACGTGCACCTGTCGGAATCGGTGCTGGCGCGCATCCAGCTGACGGTGCGCACCCGGCCGGGCCACATTCCGCCCTTCGACGTCCGCGAGCTGGAGGCACGCCTGGCGGCCGCCGCGCGGCGCTGGGACGACGACCTGAAGGCAGCGCTGATCGAGGCGACGGGCGAGGCCCGCGGCGTGCAGCTGCTGCGTCAGTTTGGCGCTGCCTTCCCGGCCGCCTACCGGGAGCGGTTCGAGGCCCGCGCGGCGGTGCCCGACGTGGAGATGATGACCCGCCTCAGCGAGGCCGAGCCGCTGGGCATGAACCTGTACCGCCCGCTGGAGGCCGCGCCCGGCCACCTGCGCTTCAAGCTGCTGCGCCTGGGCGAACCGCTGACCTTGTCGGACAGCCTGCCGATGCTGGAGCACATGGGCATGAAGGTGCTGGAGGAACTGCCCCACCGCATCGCGCTGCAGGATTCGGCGCCGATCTGGATCCACGACTTCGGCCTGAAGCTGGCGCGCGTTGGCGCCGAGGTGGAAGTGGACACGCTGCACGAGGTTTTCGAGGACGCCTTCGCCGCGGTGTTGCGCGGCGATGTGGAGGACGACGACTTCAACCGCCTCGTCGTCGCGGCCCGCCTGACGGCGGCGCAGATCGTCGTGCTGCGCGCCTATGCCAAGTACATGCGGCAGATCGGCTTCGCGCTCTCGCAGTCCTTCATCGAGGCCACGCTCGTGGCGCACGCCGGCATCGCGGCGCAGCTGGCGCGCCTGTTCGAGCTGCGCTTTGACCCGGCCGGCGGTGCGGATGCTGAAGGCCTGGCCGCCGAGCAGGTCAACGCCATCACGGCCGCGCTGGAGGGGGTCGACAACCTGTCCGAGGACCGCGTGCTGCGCCAGTACCTGGCGCTGATGCTGGCCACGACGCGCACCAACTACTGGAGCCGCGACGCCGCGGGTCGGCGGCGCAGCTTCCTGTCGTTCAAGTTCGACTCGTCCCGGGTGCCGGGTCTGCCCGCGCCCAAGCCGATGTTCGAGATCTTCGTCTACTCGCCGCGCTTTGAAGGCGTGCACCTGCGTGGCGGCCGCGTGGCGCGCGGGGGCCTGCGCTGGTCGGACCGGCCCGAGGACTTCCGCACCGAGGTGCTGGGCCTGGTGAAGGCGCAGATGGTGAAGAACACCGTCATCGTGCCGGTGGGGTCCAAGGGCGGCTTCGTGCTGAAGAAGGCGCCGCCCGCCAGCGACCGCGAGGCCTTCATGAAGGAAGGCGTGGCCTGCTATCAGGACTATCTGCGCGGCCTGCTCGACATCACCGACAACCGCGTCGGCGACACGATCGCGCCGCCGCCGCGGGTCAGGCGCCACGACGCCGACGACCCCTACCTCGTCGTCGCCGCCGACAAGGGCACGGCCACCTTCTCGGACTACGCCAACGGCATCAGCAAGGAGTACGGCTTCTGGCTCGGCGACGCCTTCGCGTCCGGCGGTTCGGTGGGCTATGACCACAAGGCCATGGGCATCACGGCGCGCGGCGCCTGGGAGTCGGTCAAGCGCCACTTCCGCGAGATGGGCGTGGACACGCAGACCACCGACTTCACGGTGGCCGGTGTGGGCGACATGTCGGGCGACGTGTTCGGCAACGGCATGCTGCTGTCGCGCCACATCCGGCTGCTGGCAGCCTTCGACCATCGGCACATCTTCCTGGACCCGAGCCCCGACGCCGCGGCCTCCTTCGTCGAGCGCGAGCGCATGTTCAAGCTGCCGCGCTCGTCCTGGGCCGACTACGACGCCGCGCTGATCTCGGCCGGCGGCGGCGTCTATCCGCGCAGCGCCAAGTCCATCGCCCTCACGCCCGAGGTCCGGCGGGTGCTGGGCGTGACGGCCGATGCGATGACACCGACGGAGTTGGTCAACGCCATCCTGAAGGCGCCGGTCGACCTCATTTATAACGGCGGCATCGGCACCTATGTGAAGGCCGCGAGCGAGAGCCACGCCCAGGTCGGCGACCGCGCCAACGACGCGTTGCGCGTGAATGGCGGCGAGCTGCGCTGCAAAGTGTTCGCCGAAGGCGGCAACCTGGGCTGCACGCAGCGCGGCCGCATCGAGTACGCGCTCGCCGGCGGGCGCATCAACACGGACGCCATCGACAACTCAGCGGGTGTCGACACCTCCGACCACGAGGTCAACATCAAGATCCTGCTCGGCCTGGCCGTCGGCGAGGGCGAGTTGACCGACAAGCAGCGCAATGCGCTGCTGCCGCAGATGACCGACGACGTGGCCGCGCTGGTGCTGCGCGACAACATCTTCCAGACCCAGGTGCTCTCGGTCACGGGCCACATGGCGCCGCAGCTGATGGACGCGCAGGCGCGCTTCATGCAGTACCTGGAGAAGGCCGACCGCCTGGACCGCGCCATCGAGTACCTGCCGTCCAACGAGGAGATCGCCGACCGGCGCGGCAAGGGTCTCGGCCTGACCGCGCCTGAGCGCGCGGTGCTGCTGGCCTACAGCAAGATCTGGCTCTACGACGAGCTGCTCGGCTCCACCCTGCCCGACGATCCCTGGGTGTCCACGGCGCTGGTGCGTTACTTTCCCGCGCTGCTGCAGGACCGGTTCAGCGGCTACATGCAGCGCCACCCGCTCAAGCGCGAGATCATCGCCACGCATGTGACCAACAGCATGGTCAACCGGGTCGGCAGCACGTTCGTGCACCGCCTGCTGGAGACCACCGGCGCCCGCGCCTTCGAGATCGTGCGCGCCTACCTGCTGAGCCGGGAGATCTTCGGCATGGTGAGCCTGTGGCAGGCCATCGAGGCGCTGGACAACCAGGTGGCCGACGAGCTGCAGTCGCGCATGCTGATCGACACCAGCCGCCAGCTCGAACGCGGCACCAAGTGGTTCCTGCGCTCGCACCGCCTGGTGGATGACATGGGCGCCACCATCGAGCACTTCGCTGCCAACGTCGGCAAGCTCGCCGCGCGCCTGCCGCAGCTGCTGGACGCCGACGAGCGCGCCCGGGTGGACGCCGCGGCGGCCAGCTATGTGGCCGGTGGCGTGCCGCGCGAACTGGCCGAGCGGGTGGTCACCTTCGGCACGCTGTACGCGACGCTGGACATCGCCGAGATCGCCGGCAGCGCGCGCTGGCCGGTGGAGCTGGTGGCGGCCATCTACTTCGACCTGGCCAACCGGCTGGGCATGCCCTGGCTGCGCGACAAGATCACCGCCCTGCCGGGCGACCAGCATTGGCAGATGCTCGCCAAGGGCGCCATGCTCGACGACCTGTGGGGCCTGCAGCGCGCCATCACCGGCGCCGTGCTTGCCGGCGGTGGTGACGATGAATCACCGACCGCCCTGGTCGAGGCCTGGCAGGCCAGCAATGGCCGCACCATCGAGCGCGCCGAGCAGCTGCTGGGCGAGCTGCGCGCCGTGCCGGCACCCGACGCGTCGATGTTGTCGGTGGCGTTGAGGGAGTTGCGGGGGTTGACCTAGGAACAGGAGGCGACAGCGCGGGCGCCGGCGGCGGCCCTGTCATCGGTGGGCTGCCGCTTGACGGCGGCCAACCCTGTGGCCCGCGAACAGGCTCAGGACGTCATGCGGCGCGTGGCCGGCATCGACGCGGGGCGGATGCGCTCGCGCTGCGAGGCCTGCTGCCACGATCTGATATCGCTTGCCGAGGGCCGCCATGACGCGTGCGAGGGTGAGCGTCAAGGTGAGCGATGTCAGCGACGGAGCCCACGTTGCTGCCCGGTTGCACGCCCGTCGCGGCGGCGCACGCGCGCGCCATCGCGAGGCGGCGCTTGCGGGTCGGGCCGGCGCCCCCTCAGCGCGCAGCCAACGGCGGGAGCCAGGCAGGCGGCCGACCGCACAAACCACTCAGCCCAGCACGGGTGAATCCGCACTGGCGCAGCCGGGCATTTGAAACTTACATTGCCCTATCTCTCGCCGCAGCCGCCACCATCGCGCCGGCGGTTCAGTCCAACAGGTTTATCCGCCGCCGCCATGCCAAGCCTTCTTCCAACCTCGCCTGGGCGGCGGATAAACGCTATTCGTTAAGCCTCACCATTGAGCATGGCTGCCATCTTCGCTTTCAAATGCAGTTGCTGCGGGGAGATCCACGAAGGATCCCCGAGCATCGGGTATCGAATGCCCGATCAGTACGCCTCGCTCTCCGACGAGCAGCGCGTTTCAATGGGCAAGATCGACAGTGACTTCTGCACCGTCACTCATGACGAGGGGACTGACTACTTCATTCGCGCGGTGCTCGAAGTTCCCATACATGGGGTCGAGGAACCATTCCTCTGGGGGCTTTGGGTGTCCCTCAGCGAGAAGAGCTTTCGCCGCTATGCTGAAACCTATGACGATCCCGTTGAAGGAGATGGGTTTTTCGGCTGGGTTTGCAATGCAATCCCCGCATATCCGTTCGGCGAATCGAGGCCAGCAGATGTTGTTGTCCAACTTGGCAGGCAGCGCCCAACAATTGTTCTTCATCGAGGCGAGCCTGAGGATGACCCACTCGTGATCGATCAAGTTCATGGAATCAGCATCTCCCGCGCACAGCAACTTGCGGAGCGAGCGTTCCATGAGGTTTAACCCCTTTGCTGCAGCGGACGGCTTCGCCGCCCCGGCGCGCGTCAAGATAGTTGTCGCCTGATTCAAGCAGCTTTGAGCTGAGTATGTGGAGCGGTGGCCGCGCTGCTGACCACCTCGTCGCGCTCTGGGTTGAGGGTGACCACCTCGATGGGCGACCAGTCTCTGGTG
>NZ_JBQVNP010000091.1:0-21310 GCF_052436255.1 Roseateles sp.
AGATTGGCCTCCCAATCCAGGTACAGCGCCTGGCTGTTGCGGCTGCGGTTGGTCGCGTCGGACGGCTGAAAGCCGGGGAAGCCCTGGCTGCCGGCATTGCCGCCGATACCCACGCCGTCGACGTCGCTGTAGGAGCCCGGCTCGCCGGCGACGATGTCGTACTTCTCCTTGCGGTACTCGGCACCGAAGGCGATGTTGCTGCCGCCGAGCAGGTCAGGGAAGAAGCGGCTGACATCAAAGTTGGTCGTCGCCTGGCTGAAGCCGAAGCCGCCGGCGTCGAAGCTCGTCGGGCTGATGCCAGGGCCGCCGGCAGCCAAGTCCTTGTTGGCAATGGAGGCGTTCAGCGTGTTGTTGATGTTGTAGCGCAGCTTGTTGCTGCCATAGGTCTGCGACAGGTCGGTATCCCAGCCCGCGATGGACGCCTTCCAGCCGACGATGAGGTAGCGGTCCTCGACCTTGCCGTCGATGAAGGGCACGAAGCCGGCCGGGTACATCGCAGCGGAGTTGCGGCTGGGGATGTCGTCAGAACCAACGCCGCCGCGCGCCCAGGCCGCCGACGAGGCGTCGCGATCCTGCGCACCTGCCGTCACGTACAGCCTGTTGTCGCCGCCGCCGGGAAACTCGCCATTGAGGTAGACCGTCTGGTTGTCGACCTTGGTATCGCCGATGGTGCGCAGGCTGCCCGAATCCGCCCGGTTGGAGCGCCCCCGATCCTGCCATTCACCCGTGATGCCCAGCCTGCCGTCACCGAGCTTGATGCCGCAGTAGGCCGAGGCCAGGTAGTTCTTGCCGTCGCCAGCCGAGTACTGGCCATAACCCGCGACCGCCTCGCAGCCGGCCTTCTTCTTCAGCTGGAGATTGATGACGCCGGCAATCGCATCGGACCCGTACTGGGCCGCCGCACCGTCACGCAGCACCTGCACGTTGTCGATGGCCAGCAGCGGCAGGGAGTTCATATCCGTACCAGTCGAGCCGCGATTGCGCGCGCCGAACAGGTTGACCAGCGCCACGGTGTGCCGGCGCTTGCCGTTGACCAGCACCAGTGTCTGGTCCGAGCCCAGGCCGCGCAGCGCGGCGGAGTCGATCAGGTCGGCACCGTCCGCGCCGGTCTGGCGCGTCGAGTTGAAGGACGGGGAAAGGTTTTGCAGCGTCTGCGCCAAATCGAATTGACCACCGCCTTCAGCCGCCTTGCCCATCGAGTAGATGTCGACGGGCACCAGCGTGTCGGTGGCAGACGCGGCGGGCAGGCTCTTGCGCGAGCCGACGACGGTGACGCGCTCAAGGCTGCTGGCTTCCTGGGCCAGGGCGGCAGTGCCGGTGAAAAGGGTCAACGCGGCGAGCGCGGTCGGCAGCAGGCGGGTGACGTGCATGAGGACTCCGGGTGGGAATAGGTGATGGCGAGTGAGTTTGCCCCTGCCAACACGGCCGCCGCGTGCCGGTGTTGTGGCCCGCACACAGGTTGGCAGCATCGAAACGAACGAAGCTCGCCTGCAACGCAGCCGTTCGAAAAAACCGCTAGCCGCGCGGGTGATGCTCGGCGTGCAAGGCCTTGAGGCGCTCACGCGCCACATGGGTGTAGATCTGCGTGGTCGACAGGTCGGCGTGCCCCAACAGCAGCTGCACGGCGCGCAGGTCTGCACCATGGTTGAGCAGGTGCGTCGCGAAGGCATGGCGCAAGGTATGCGGCGACAGCGGCACCGTGATGCCCGCCGCCAGCGCGTGTCGCTTGATCAGGGTCCAGAACATCTGGCGTGTCATGCCGGCGCCGCGCGCCGTGACGAAGAGGTCGTCGCTACTTTGCCCGGCCAGGATCTCGGCACGCGCCTCACGCAGGTAGCGCGCCATCCAGTCGCGCGCATGCTCGCCGAAGGGCACCAGGCGGGCCTTGCTGCCCTTGCCGGTGACGTGCAGCACGCCGTCCTTGAAAGCCACATGGGCGCCTTTCAGCGTGACGAGTTCCGACACGCGCAGGCCGCTGGCATACATCAGCTCCAACATCGCGCGGTCGCGCAGGCCCAGCGGCGTGTTGACGTCGGGCGCATCGAGCAAGGCGCTGACCTGAGCCTCGCTGAGCAGCTTGGGCACCCGCAGCGGCTGGCGTGCGGCGCTGAGCTTGAGGGTTGGGTCGGCACTGATGCGGCCTTCGCGCAGCGCCCAGCGGAAATAGCGCTTGAAGACCGACAGCCGCCGGTTGGCGCTGGTGGCCTTGCCCGCCGGCTTGGCGGCCGCGTACTCGAAGAGCTTGAGTTCGGTGCAGGCGTCCAGCGCGACCGGCGCCAGCCATTGCGCCAGCGCCGCCAGGTCGCGCCGGTAGGCCGCCTGCGTGTTGGCGCTCAGGCCGTCTTCCAGCCAGAGCGCCTCGACAAAGGATTCGATTGCGGGGTCGCCCGCTTTGCCGCTCATTGACTCACGCCGTCTTCGGGCCGAGCGTCGGGCTCCAGTTCGCCAAGCCGGCCCGTCTGGCGATGTGCGAGCGGCTCAACACCGCGAGCATCGCCGTCCCTTCGGGGGACCGACCAGATTCGCCCGCGTCCAGCGCGGCGAACCTGGGCGAGGGGTTCCACGTCAATCAAGCTTCAGCTTCTGCTGCGCCACGACCTTCTTGTAGACCTCGAACTCGGCTGCGATCTGTGCGGCGAACTGCTCGGGCGTGTTGGCCACGATCAGTGAACCGGTTTCCTCGATGCGCTTTTTTACTTCCGGAATCTCGACCGCCTTGCGCACGGCCGCATTGATCTTGTCGACGATGTCGCGCGGCAGGCCCTTGGGTGCTTGGATGCCGTAGTAGGCCATGCGGTTGACGGGCTCCAGGCCGACTTCCTTGAACGTCGGCACATTGGGCAAGGTAGCCAGCCGCTGCGGCGAGGCGATGACGATGGGAATGAGGCGGCCGTCCCTGATGAAGGGCAGGGCCGATGGCAGGTTGTCGAAGATCACCGGCACCTGCCCTGCCACCGTGTCGTTCAGCGCCGGGCCGGCGCCGCGGTAGGGAATGTGCAGCATGAACACGCCGGCCAGCGTCTTGAAGAGCTCCGTCTGCAGGTGACCGATGCCGCCCGTGCCGGACGAGGCATAGCTGTGCTTGCCGGGATTCTTCTTCAGTTCCGCGATGAAGCCCTTGTAGTCCCTGGCCGGGAAGCTCGGATGCACCGCGATGACGTTGGGAGTGGCGGCGATGTTGATGACGGGCACGAAATCCGTCAGCGGGTTGTAGGCGATCTTGGCATTGATGGCGGGGTTGGTCGCCGTCGTCGACACGGTGGCCACGCCCAGCGTGTAGCCATCGGGTGCGGAACGCGCAATCTCGTTGGCACCGACCGTGCCGCCGCCGCCCGCCTTGTTCTCGACCACCATGGTCTGGCCCAGGATGGTCGACATGCGCTCGGACACGATGCGCGCAATGATGTCGGTCGTGCCGCCGGGTGCGAACGGCACGATCAGGCGCACGGTCTTGGTGGGATAGGCCTGGGCCCAGGCTTGCGAGGCCAATGGCCCGAGGCCCGACAGGGCGGCGACTTGCAGGACGGAACGGCGTTGCATGAGGTCGGTCTCCTTGGTGTTGGTGGGGCGATGCTAGCCCGCCTGGCCCAGCAAGCCGGCGCGCAGGTTGGCGTCACTGTTTTTATCGCCGAGAAAAACCTTCAGGAAGGCCGTGTAGAAATCCTGGCCCTCGATGGGCTTGCCCCAGACCCGGCCATTGACGGACAGCACCGTGCCGCCTTGGGCGGGCAGATAGTCGATCACGAGCAGGTCGCCTTTTTTCACGCGGCCCACGTCGGTGATCGCAGCGTTGAACTGCTTGACGCGCTCGGCCACGGCCGCCTTCTCGGCGTCGCTGGAATTGCGGTTGACGCCCTTGTTGATGGCCTTGACGAACTCCTGGGTCGACACATCCTTGACCAGCGGAATGACGATGCGCAACTCCAGGCGTTTGGGACCGGTCTGCGCATAGATCGCTTGCGGCGTTGCCGCCTTCTGCGGCAGGTACAGCGCTGCCAGGTAGAGCGAATAGACGGCGACCTGGCGCTTGCCGGTGCCGTTCAGCACCAAAGTGCTGCCGCCGAGCGCCAGGCTGTCGGGAAACTCCTGGCCCTCATAACGTGCGGCCTGAACAGGCATCGACGCAGCGGCCGCCAGGGCCACGGCGGCCAGCGCAGTCAAGGGGCGGCGAACGGACAAATTCATTCAGTGGCTCCAGGGCAAGGCGATGCGGAAGATAACGCGGCAGCCGCCGCGGGCGCGGACAGGGCCCATGCAACGTGCTCGGCCACCAGCGCATCGGCACCCTGGCCTGCGCGCAGCAACGCAGCGCGCAGGCCGGCGTCGTCACGCATGCGTAGCGCATTGCCGGCAGCCACCGCCAGATTGCGCCGCCAGCGCGCAAAGCCGATGCGACGGATGGCCGAACCCTCGGTACGGCGCAGGAACTCGCCCTCGTCCCAATCGAGCAGCAGGGCAATCGGCGCGCCTGCCATGCCGGGCCGCACATCGAAATCCGCCAGCATGGCCGGCTGCGCGAACTTGTTCCACGGGCAGGCCAGTTGGCAGTCGTCGCAGCCATAGACGCGGTTGCCCAGCAGTGGGCGGAGATCTTCCGGAATCGCGCCATCGTGCTCGATGGTCAGATAGGAAATGCAGCGACGCGCATCGACGCGATAGGGTGCCGTGATGGCCGCCGTCGGGCAGACATCGATGCAGGCGCGGCATTCGCCGCAATGCGCGCTAACCGCCTGGGTCAGGGGCAGTTCCAGGTCGATGAAGATCTCGCCGAGGAAGAAGGTCGAGCCGGCATCCCGATGCAGCGTCAAGGTGTGCTTGCCACGCCAGCCCAGGCCCGACCGGGCCGCCAGTTCCACCTCCAGCACCGGCGCCGAATCGGTGAAGACGCGGTAGCCGCGCGGCCCGACCTCGTTGAATAGGCGCTCGGCCAGCTTTTGCAGGCGCTGGCGCAACACCTTGTGATAGTCGCGGCCGCGGGCATAGATGGAGATCTGCGCCTGCCCGGGGTCGGCAAGGCCGGCCCATTCAACGGCCTGCCAGCCTGGCGGGATTGCCTGCGGCAGGTAGTCCATGCGCGCCGTGATGACACGCAGCGTGCCCGGTACCAGCTCGGCCGGCCGCGCCCGTTTCATGCCATGGGCGGCCATGTACTGCATGCGGCCATGGTGGCCAGCGTCCAGCCAGGCCCGCAGGCCGGGCTCGGCGTTGCTCAGGTCGACGTCGGCCACGCCTATCTGTGAGAATCCAAGCTCACGCGCCCAGCCGCGCAAACTCTCCAACAGCGCGCTGGCATCGACAGTGGACGGGACCTCTTGCATTTGTCTGCGATTCTAGAAACCGATCTGCTGTGGCCCGACGAGGCTGCGGCCCGGGCCTCCGCCGAGCATCTTGCGGCGGCGCTGCTTCCCTCCCCCAACGCCATCATCGAATTGCATGGCCCGCTCGGCGCCGGCAAGACCACGTTCGTGCGCCTGCTGCTGCGCGCGCTCGGCGTGCAGGGCCGCATCAAGAGCCCGAGCTATGCCGTCATGGAGACCTATGAACTCGACGCTGGCGTGACGGCCAGCCACTTCGACTTCTACCGTTTCGGCGACCCGCGCGAGTGGGAGGACGCCGGCTTGCGCGACGTCTTCGCCGCGCCGGGCCTGAAGCTCTGTGAATGGCCCGAAAAGGCCGCCGGCCAGATGCCGCCCGCTGACCTGCAGCTCTTCATCGAACTGCTGCCCGACGACAGCCGCAGCGTGCGCGCAGTCGGCGCCGAGCACCTCATCGGGGCGCTGTCCGCATGAAGCGGCGCTCCTCCCTCGGCGCTCTGGCACTGCTGCTGCAGGCGCCCATCACGCTGGCAGCGGGCGGCAAGGTCAACATCGTCGCGGTGCGCGTTTGGCCGGCGGCCGACTACACCCGCGTGACCATCGAGTCGGACGGGCCGCTCGCTGCCAAGCACTTCCTCATCGACTCGCCGCACCGGCTGGTCATCGACGTCGACGGCCTGCAACTCAGCCCGGGCCTGCGCGGTCTGATCGGCAAGGTCAAGGCCGACGACCCCTATATCGCCGGCGTGCGCGTCGGCCAGAACACGCCCACCGTCGTGCGCATCGTGCTCGACCTGAAGCAGGCGCTGGCGCCGCAGATCTTTACGCTGGCGCCCGTCGCCGCCTACAAGCACCGGCTGGTGCTGGATCTGCATCCGCTGGTCGAGGCCGACCCGCTGACCGCTTTGGCGCGGGCCCATGACAGACCGGCCGCCGCCGCACGCCGTGCCGAGGCCGCCGCCAGCGCGGTCAACGATGCGCTGGAGGACCTGATCCAGAAGATCGAGCGCCCCGCCCTGCCCCCGGTGGCCGCAGCGCCGCCGCCCGCGGCCGCATCCAAGCCCGTGCCGCCGCCCACGAGTCCCTCGGTCGCGGCCGGGGCGATGGACCAGCTCATCGTCATCGCCCTGGACCCCGGCCACGGCGGCGAGGACCCTGGCGCCATCGGCCCCACGGGCTTGAGGGAAAAGGATGTCGTGCTGGCGGTGGCCCTGAAGCTGCGCGATCGCCTCCAGACCAACCCCAACATCCGCGTGCTCATGACGCGCGACGCCGACTTCTTCGTGCCCCTGCAGGACCGCGTGCGCAAGGCACGGCGCGTGCAGGCCGACCTGTTCGTGTCGATCCACGCCGACGCCTTCTTCACGCCGCAGGCGCGCGGCGCCTCGGTGTTCGTGCTCAGCGACGGCGCCGCCACCAGTGCCGCCGCCCGCTGGATGGCCAAGCGCGAAAACGCGGCCGACATCGTCGGCGGCGCCAACGTCGGCGTGGCCAGCAAGGACGCCAACGTGCTGCGCACCCTGCTCGACATGAGCACGACGGCGCAGATCAAGGACAGCCTCAAGCTCGGCCACGAGGTGCTCGGCCAGATCGGCCGCATCGGCAAGTTGCACAAGCCCCGCGTGGAGCAGGCCGGCTTCGCGGTGCTGAAGGCGCCCGACATCCCCAGCATCCTGGTGGAGACCGCCTTCATCTCCAATCCCGGCGAAGAGAAGAAGCTGCGCGACCCGGACTACCAGGACAAGCTGGTCGACGCCCTGGCGTCGGGCATCGCCAGGTACTTCAGCAAGAACCCGCCAATGGCGAGGAAGCGCAGCCGGACTCTGTGAGCGGCCGTCTGCGGCGGCCTCGGGGACCGTGGCGCCCATCTCGCCAGGCCGGTGACGGCACCGCATAGGCGGGCCGCACGGCAGCGAGCGCGAGCGCGGTCGGCGGCCGGCGTCGGCTCGAAGGCCTCAGCCATGCGCGGCCGCCGCGCCAACGTCGCCGCGCCGGATGGCGGCCGCACGCTCGCTCACCACCTGCCGCTCCGCCGGGCTCAGGCGCGCCACGTTCTTCACCTGCAGCGCCATGCGCGGGTTGCCGACCAGCAGCGCCTCATGACGCATCAGGAAGTCCCAGTACAGCGTCGTGAAAGGGCAGGCGTGCTCGCCGCTGCGCACGGCGGGGTCGTAGCGACAACCCCTGCAGTGCGGGCTCATGCGCTGGATGTATTTGCCGGTGGCGACATACGGCTTGCTGCCCATCAGGCCGCCATCGGCGTACTGGCTCATGCCCAGCGTGTTGGGCAGCTCCACCCATTCCACCGCGTCGACGTAAACGGCCAGATACCAGGCATGCACCTGCTGCGGCCGCACGCCCAGCATCAGCGCGTACAGCCCGGTCACCATCAGCCGCTGGATGTGGTTGGCATAGCCATGCGTCAGCGTCTGGGTCAGCGCGTCGCGCAGGCAGGCCATGTCGGTGGCAGCCGTCCAGTACCAGGCCGGCAGCTCTTCATGGGCGTCGAGCGCATTGCCATCGGCATAGCGCGGCATGCGCGTCCAGTAGATGCCGCGCACATACTCGCGCCAGCCAAGGATCTGCCTGATGAAACCCTCCACGCTGGCCAGCGGCGCGTGACCATCGCGCCAGGCTGCCTCGGCCGCGGCGACCACCTCGCGCGGGTTCAGCAACTTCAGGTTGAGGGCGGCAGAAAGATGCGAGTGGTAGAGCCAGGGATCGCCGGGCCACATCGCGTCCTGGTAGCGCCCGAAGCTGGGCAGGCGCTCACGGGTGAAGGCGGCCAGGGCGTCCAGCGCCTGGGCCCGCGTCACCGGCCAGGCGAAGCTGTCCAGCCGGCCGGGGTGCGCGGCAAACCGCACGTTGACCAGCGCGATCACCTCGCGGGTCACGGCATCGGGCTCGAAGCCCGCGCGCGCTGGTACGAAGCCCGGCCCGGCGGGGCCGAACGTCGCGCGGTTGTCGGCATCGAAATTCCACTGGCCGCCGATTGGCTTGCCGTCCTCCATCAGCACCTGATGACGTCGGCGCTGCTCGCGGTAGAAGAACTCCATGCGCAGCGATTTACGGCCCTTGGCATACGCAGAAAACTCGCGCACGGTCACGAGAAAGTGCCGATCCTCGCGGATGTCGAGCGGCAGCCCACTCGTCTCGGCCACCGCCTTAACGGCCTGCAGCACACGCCAGTCACCGGGGGCGGTCATCACCAGGCAGGCCGGCCGCAGCCGCGCGATGTCGGCCTGCAGCTGCGCGGCCAGCGTGCCCTGGTTGCCGGCGTCGCCCAGCCGCGTGTAGTGCAGCGGTCGCCGCGCCTGCTGCAAGGCCAGCGCGAAGTGGCGCATGGCCGCCAGGAAAAGCGCCGTGCGCGGCTTGCTGGACCAGACGTGGGTGGATTCCTCGGCCACCTCGGCCATCCAGACGGCGTCGCTGTCGGCGTCAAAACCGTCGAAGCCCGAGGCGTCGAGATCGAGCTGGTCGCCCAGCACGATGACGAGGTTACGCATGTCAGGCATGCGGCGGGCCCTTGCGCCGGCAGACGTCGGAGCAGTACTTCACCTCGGCCCAGCTCCTGGCCCAGCGCCGCCGCCAGGTCATTGCCAGACCGCAGCCCACGCAGGGTTTGGTCGGCAAGGCGGCCTTGTTGCCGCGAAAGCGCGTGCCGCCCGACGTCACGGTCCTGCCTCACCTCACAGCAGGCCGATGCCAGCGGCGCGCCGGCATGCCGCAGCAGCGCCGCGGACAGAGACTAGGCCGACAGCCAGGCGCCCTCCACGCCGCAGCCACCGAGGAAATCGCCGCAGACACCCAGGCCCTGCCCGGCGTCCCACCAGAACGATTCGGCCGGCTCGGCGCGGCGGGCCTGCGGCAGCGCATAGCGCCAGCGGTGCACGGTGCTGTGGAGCCATTCGACCCGGCCGCCGACTTGCTCGGCCAGTGCGGCACGCAGCTGCTGCGCCACCCAGTCGGGCGCTTGTTCGAGGTGCTGGCGACTCCAGCCCGCGCGCGCATGGGCCACCCAATGCGCCTGGCCCGGCACGCGCGCCCGGCCAGGGCGGGCATCGCTGCGCATCACCCAGGCCAGCGGTCCTGCAGCCGGCCGGGCCAGGTCCCAGCCGGGCGGCGCCGCGCCCGCAGTGGCGGCAACGCCCATCAGCGTCCAGCAGGGCTGCATGGGCGCCAGCGCGGCGCGCCGGGCCCATTCGCTTTGCAGTGGCGCCAGCAACGCCGCCGCCTGGGCCGGCGGCAGCGCCAGCACGACCAGATCGAAAGGCGCCCCTTGGCGCTGACCGCCCGCTTGGACCTGCCAGCCAAGCGGATTTGAGTGCAGGCCGTCAACGGCGCAGGGCCACGTAGCGGCCACGCCCCGCAGCAGGCGGCGGCAAAGCTCCGGCATGTCGGGCACGGGCACGTGAAAACGCGTGCCGGGGTCCAGCGGCGGGTCGCCAACGGCCAGGCGCGGCGACCACTCCGCCAGCCAGCCGGCTTGCACACCCCGTTCGACAAAAGCCTGGAAGGCCGCCGATTGCGCCGCCATGCCCAGCGCACCGTGGTCCAGGCGCGTCGTGCACGGCTGGCCGTCGACGTCGACCCAGGCCATCCGGCGGGTGGCGAGGCGCCCGCCCGGCCCACGGGCCTTGTCGAACACATGGACAGCGTGGCCCGCCTGCACCAACGCCTGCGCGCAAGTCGCGCCGGCAATGCCCGCACCGATCACAGCAATCCGTCGAACCATCCCACTCACCATGCACGAATCCTACTCATTACTGATTCAACCGCTGTTCACCTGCGACTTTCCCCTTCTTTTTTGTCCAATAATCAGCGTCAAACCCGATTCATTGCCAGCACATGACCGAAACCACCTTCCACCGCAGCGGCGCCGTGGCCCGCATGTTGAGAATGCCCGTGGCGACGCTGCGCATCTGGGAGCGCCGCTATGCGCTGACACAGCCGGCGCTGTCGGCAAGCGGCCAGCGCCTCTATTCGGCGGATGATGTGCGCCGGCTGGCCCTGATCAAGCAGCTGACCGACTCGGGCCATGCCATTGGCAGCCTGGCGCCACTGGACATGGCGCAGCTGCAGCAGGTGGCGTCCACGCACGCGAATGCTCTGGCGGCCACGCAAAAGCCGGTGAGTGCAGCAGCCGTTGCCGGCCCACCTCGCGAGCCCCTTCGGCTGGTTGTGATCGGTGCGGCACTGGGTGCGCGCTTGCGACGGCCGGCCCTGCTGCGCCGGCTGGGATCAGCGGTGGAATTGCTCGGTCCTTTCGATGACGCCGCACTGGCGGCTGAAGCCGTGGGCAACGCGGCGGCGGATGCCGTGCTGGCCCACCAGCCGCAGCTGCATGCCGGCTGGCAGGCCGCATTCGATGCCGCCGCCCCGGCATTCGCGGCCCTGCCCAAGGCGGTGCTCTATCGCTATGCGGCCGACGCGGTCTGCGAAGCGCTGGCCGATGCAGGCACGCAGCTGCTGCGCGAGCCGCAGCCCGACGCCGCCGTGGCGCAGTGGCTGCAAGGCCTGGCGACGCAACCGCTGCAGCCCGCGAGGCAAACCGCTTCGCCGGGCGTCATGCCAGCACGGCGTTGGGACGACGCGGCGCTGGCCGACATCGCCGGGCTGTCATCGACCATGGCCTGCGAATGCCCCCGCCATGTGGCCGAGCTGCTGATGCAGCTGTCCCACTTCGAGGCCTACAGCGCAGACTGTGAACACCGCAGTCCGGCGGATGCGGCATTGCACGCCCACCTCAGGCGGGTCACTGCGACCTGTCGCGCGAGTTTTGAATCGGCGCTGGAACACATCGCCCAACACGAGGGCCTGCTGCTGCCGCCATGACGCGGCGCACTCACCTCGGCTGCACGCGTGGGTAGGATGGCTGCAACGCCCAGACTCCCCGCAGAAACCGACATGAATACCAACCAGCCGCAGCCGTCAGATTTCATTCCGTTGGCCAGCGAATCGCCCGACGACTGCAGGGGCTGCGGTGCCGGGGACCGGCTGGGTTTCCAGTTCGACTACGCCTACCAGCCCATCGTCGACGTGGGCAACCGCAGCGTCTTTGCTCATGAGGCGCTGGTGCGTGGGCCCCAGGGCGAAGGGGCGATGTCCGTGCTGGCCCAGGTCAATGAGGCCAACCGCTACCGCTTCGACCAGGCCTGCCGCGTCAAGGCCATCAAGACAGCGGCGCAGTTGGGCGTGGCCGAACGCATCTCGATCAATTTCCTGCCGAACGCGGTCTACAAGCCCGAGGTGTGCATCCGCACGACGCTGGAGGCGGCGCGCACGCATGGCTTTCCGACCGAGCGCATCATCTTCGAGGTGACCGAGGGCGAACGTGTCGAGGACGGTCCGTGGCTGGCGTCGATCCTGCGCGAGTACCAGCGCTGCGGCTTCCTGACCGCCATCGACGACTTCGGGGCGGGCTATGCCGGCCTGACGCTGCTGGCCGATTTCAAACCCGACATCATCAAGCTCGACATGGCCTTGGTGCGCGGCGTGGATGCCAGCACATCGCGTCAGGCCATCGCGCGCGGCATGGTGCGCATCTGCCAGGAGCTGGACATCCAGGTCGTCGCCGAGGGCGTGGAGACGGCGAGCGAGCGCGACTTCTTCCTCGTCGAGGGCGTGACGCTGATGCAGGGCTATCTGTTTGGGCGGCCAATGTTCCGCGCCCACGTGACGGCCGACGCCATCGGCTGGCCCGCCGCACCCGCCAGCGACTGAGCGCTCAAGCGCAGCTTGGCACCGGCGTCAAGGCCGCGAAGTCCGCAGCCTTGAGGATGCCAAGTCCGCACCCCTGACAAGAATCGCCCGCTTCAGACCCAACGGTCGAAAGGCAGGCGATGACGAGCGTGATCCTGAGTGTCGCCATCGGCGTGATCTTCGTGTTCATGCTGTTCTCGCTCTTTCTTTCGGCGTCGCTGGAGGCGATTTCGGCCACGCTGAAGCTGCGCGGCCGTGCGCTCCGGGTGGCGCTGGCGCGGCTGATCGACGACCCCGACACGCCGGTGCAGCGCGGCGGCTTCGGCCTGATCGACCGCGCCGTCGCGCTGTGGGCCGGCCGCACAACTGCCGCGCCGGCCGCCGCCGCCGCACCGGCCGTGCTGCTCGCCGATGCCGTGGACGTCGACGCCCCCGAGCGCCATGAAGCCACGCTCGCCGACGGCGATCATCGCCCGCTCGACCCGGTGCGCTTCTTCGATGTGTTCTGCCACCCGCTGGTCGCCGGCGCCTCCGGCAAGAGCAGCCCGTCCTATGTGCCCGACGGCCACTTCACCAGCGCCTTGCTGCACACGCTGCTGCGCGACAAGCCCGAGGCCAGCATCGCTGCCGTGACCGAACGCGTCGCGCTGCTGCCGCCAGGGCCCGTGCGCACCGCCCTCGAAGGCGCGCTGCTGGACGCCCGCGGCGACTGGAACGCGCTGCGCGCCGGCATCGACCGCTGGTACGCCAACGCCATGAACCGGCTCAGCGGCGAGTACAAGCGCTTCAGCCAGCTGCTGACCTTCCTGCTCGGGCTGGGACTGGCGGCGAGCTTCAACATCGACGCCATCGCGCTGGCGCAGCAGCTCTATGCCGACCCGGCGCTGCGTGGCCAGCTGACGGCGCAGGCCGAGCAGTACATGGCCGCGCAAAAGGAGGCGCCGGTCGCCACCGCCTCGGCCCCCGTCTCGGGCGTGGACGCCGAGGCCCGCTACCGCCAGTCCGTCGACCAGTGGGTCAAGGCGCGCGACCTGCTGACGCGCACCGTGCCAGGCGCCTCCGCCGCAGCCGACATGCCGACGCTGGAGCGCGTGCGCCAGGGATGGCTGGGCTGGATGGTGACCGCGCTGGCCGGCATGCTCGGCGCCCCGTTCTGGTTTGACCTGTTGCAGAAGCTGACCAACCTGCGCGGCACCGGGCCGAAGCCGGGCTCCGCGACGGACGGCAAGTGAGGCCCGCCATGACCACCCAGCTCAGCACCCATTTCTCGCTGGCGGAATTCATCCGCTCCGACACCGCCCAGAAGTACCGGCTCGACAATACGCCGCCTGCCGAGATCCAGGCGCGCCTGCAAAGAACGGCCGAGCTGATGGAGGCGGTGCGCGAACTGCTGGGTGGCCGCTCCATCCGCATCAACAGCGGCTATCGCGGGCCTGCGGTCAACCAGGCCGTCGGAGGCGTCAACAGCAGCGCCCATACCCAGGGGTGGGCGGTCGATTTCGTTTGCCCCGACTTCGGCCCACCCTATGAGGTGTGCCGCAAGCTCGCGGACAGCGGGCTGTTGTTCGACCAGCTGATCCACGAATACGGCCGCTGGACTCACCTGTCGTTCGCGCCGACGATGCGCCGGCAGGCGTTGAGCATCGCGAGTGCGGCCCAGGGCTATGTCAAGGGCATCGTGCTGATCAAGACGGCCTAGTCGGGCGACTCCAGGATCACACCCGCTTACGTCTGGGTGGCAGGGCCCGTCAACGGCGCCCGGCTGCCCACGTTGTCATGGCGTCCCAGGCCAGATTCCTGGCTGTGTAGGAGGCCCCTCATGCTTCGTTCCTTCCTTGCCGCCCTGCTCACCGGCGCCGCGCTGCTCGGCGCTCCCGCCGCACAAGCCGGCACCCAATGGTCCATCGGCATCAATGTGCCGGCCGCCGGTGTCGTCGTCTCCAACGGCTCGCGCTACTACATCGAACCGGCACCGGTCTACTACGCACCGCCACCGGTCGTCTACCACGCGCCCCGCCACCACCACGTGCATCGCCATGTCTACGTACCGGCGCCGCGGGTGGTCTACCAGACGTCCTACCGCGGCGACCGTCGCTGGGACCGCCACGATGGTCACCGGCACGGGGACCGCGGCCACGGGCGCCGTGACCGCGACGACCATCGCTGGGACAGCGACCGCGACCACGGCCCTCGCCGCAGTCACTGAGCGTCAACGCCCTCCTTGCGGAGGGCGTTTGCATTGGCGCGCTATTGCCGCAGCTGCGCGCGGATCTCGTCCAGCAGCGCTTCCAGGTCGGGGAATTCAAACGGCTTGAGCAGCGCCCGCACGTTCGGGCCGAAGGTCGACAGGTCGTCCCCCATCGCATAGCCCGACGAAAACAGCAGCCAGGCGTCGGGCTGCTGCCGCAGGATGGCGCGAGCCAGCTCCACGCCGGACATCTTGGGCAGGCTGACATCGGTCATGACGAGGTCGAACTTGCCCGGTGCGTAGGTCACCAGTGCGTCCTCAGCGGTGGCACAGGCCTCCACCTCCAGCCCCAGTTCTTCGAGCAAAAAGGTGATCTGCTCGCGCAGATCGGCGTTGTCCTCGATGAAGAGGGCGCGCAGCGGCAGCTCCGCCGGCGGCTCGCCCCGAAGCGGCGCGGACCGCCGGGAAGCGGCCAGCTCCGCCACTGTGCGGGCCAGCACGCGCGGCGACACGGCCTTGGGCAGGCAGCGCTGGAAGCCGGCTTCGAGCGCTGCGTCACGGTCCGTCGCCCGCACATAGGCGGTCACGGCGGCCGCTGCCAGAACCTCGGGACCAAGCTGCATTTCCCGGCGCACGTAGCGGATCAGGTCATAGCCTCCCATGCCGGGCATGCCCAGGTCGCTGAGCAGCACGTCAAAGCGCTGCTCGCGCAGCAGCATGATGGCCGCTTCGGCCGATTCGGCCGTGACCGCATCGGCGCCGCGCTCCGACAGCAGCCGGGCATGGGCTTCGAGCACATCTGCATGGTCGTCGACCAGCAGCACCCGCACGCCGTCGATGACCGGCTCGATCCCCCCGCCATCGGCATCCACGCCGGACAAGCGGGGATGGGAATGGCCGGCGCGCGGCAGGCGCACCCTGAACACGGCGCCCCGACCCGCGCCGGCGCTGTCGGCCGACACCGCACCACCGTGCAGCTCGACCAGGTTCTTGACGATCGCCAGCCCCAGCCCCAGGCCACCATGCATGCTGGTGGCGCTGCCGTCGGCCTGGCTGAAACGGTCAAACAGGCGGGGCAGGAAGTCCGGCTCGATGCCCTGGCCGGTGTCGCTGACTTCCAGCTCGACGACCGGCCCCTGCACCGCCGTCGACAAGGTGACAGTGCCGCCGACCGAAGTGAACTTCATTGCATTGGTGACGAGGTTCATGACGATCTGGGTGAGCCGGCGCGAATCGCCGAAGACCTCGGCCGCCTCGGGCGCCAGGCGCAGCAGCAGCTCGAGCTGGCGCGACTGCGCCGTCGGACGTGCGTTCTCGACCGCGCCCATGACGATGCCGTTGATATCCACCCGCTCGACGTTCATCAGCTGCTTGCCCGCGGCGATGCGGCTCATCTCCAGCAGGTCATCGACGAGCACCGCCTGAGCCTGGGCATTGCGCGCGATGGCCTGGATGCCCCGCTCCAGCATGCCCGGTTGCACGCCCGGATGCGTCAGCACATTGACCCAGCCGATGATCGCGGCCAGCGGCGTGCGCAGCTCGTGGCTGATGGCGGCGACGAATTCCTCCTTGGCGCGCGCGGCATGGTCGGCAGCGCTGCGCGCGGCCTGCTCGGCGGCCAGCAGTTGCTCGCGGCGCAGCTGCAGTTCGTGGCGGTCGGTGATGTCGTGGAAATAGACGGACAAGCCTTCGGGCGACGGATAGCAATGGCATTGCAGCCAGCGCCCGGCCGCGCCGGGCGCCACGGCTTCGAACGAGAACGCCTGGTCGCCCGCGCCCGAGCTGTCGAAACCAGTCTCGAAGTCCTCCTCGCCAAACACGTCAGTGCGGCGCTGCCCGATCAGCTCGGCCTCGCTGAGGCCGAGCAAGCGTGCGCCCTGCTCGTTGACATAGCCGATGCGGCCATCAGGCTCGACCAGCAGCAGCCCGTCGGTGATGCTGCTCATCATGGCCTTGAGGCGGCGGTCGGCGGTCAACAGCGCCTCGGTGCGGTCCGAGACACGCCGCTCCAGCGTCTCGTTGAGCTCGCGCAAGCGCTCCTCGGCGCGCCGACGCTCCTCGACTTCGGCCAGCAGTGCGAGGTTGGCGCGCTGCAGCTCGCGGCTCTTGCGGTCCAGCTCGGCGAACACGGCCACCTTGGAGCGCAGCACCGCCGGGTTTACCGGCTTGTGCAGGTAGTCCACCGCGCCTGAGCCATAGCCCTGCAGGCGGTACTGGTCCTGATCGAAATAGGCAGTCAGGAAGATGATGGGCAGGTGGGCGTTGCGTTTGCGCTCCTTGATCATCTGGGCCAACTCGATGCCGTTCATGTCGGGCAACTGGATGTCCAGCACCATGACCGCGAACTCCTGACCCATCAGCGCCAGCAGCGCCTGGTCGGCCGACAGCGCCCGCACGATGCGGTAGCTCGGGTCGGTCAGCACGCTTTCCAGCACGAGCAGGTTGGCCGGCTCGTCGTCGACGATCAGGATGTTGGTGAGCTCCTCCTGGCCCGCTTCCAGCGCCTGGACGTCGGTCGTCGGCATCGTCATCGTCATTACCGGTACAGCCAGACGCGCATCAGCGACAGCAGCTGCGCCGTGTTGACGGGCTTGGAGATGTAGTCGCTGGCGCCCGCCTCCAGGCACTTCTCGCGGTCACCCTTCATCGCCTTGGCCGTGAGGGCCAGGATGGGCAGGTTGCGGAACTCAACATGCGAGCGGATTTCCTTCATGGTCTCGTAGCCGTCCATGTCCGGCATCATGATGTCCATCAGCACGAGGTCGAGGTCGGCGGTGCGCTGGATGATGTCGATGGCAGCGCGGCCGCTGGTGGCGGTCAGCACCTGCATGTCCTGATTCTCCAGCAAGGTGGTCAGCGCGAAGATGTTGCGCGCGTCGTCGTCCACCACCAGCACGCGGCGCCCGCGCAGCATCTCGGAAGCGCCGTGCAGCTTCTGCAGGATGTCCTGCTTGTCCTGCGGCAGCTCGGTCACCACGCGGTGCAGGAACAGCGCCGTCTCGTCGAGCAGCCGCTCGGGGCTTTGCACGTCCTTGAGCACGACGCTCTTGGCCAGCGTGCGCAGCTGCTTCTGCTCAGGCTCGGACAGGTCCTTGCCGGTGAAGACGACGACCGGCACGGCCGCCAGCGTCGGGTCGCCGTGCAGCTGTTCGAGCAGGCCGAAGCCGCTGACATCGGGCAGCCGCAGGTCCAGCACGATGCAGTCGAAGCGCTCCTCGCGCAGCACCTGCATCGCCTCGGCGCCGGTGCCGACGGCCTTCATCTCGATGTCGTCATGGCCGAGCAGCTCGACGATGGCCTGGCGCTCGATGTCGTCGTCCTCGATGACGAGCAGGCGGCGGGTGCGCGGCGCGGCGAAGTCGCGGATGCGGTCCAGCGCCGCCTCCATGCCGTCGCTGGTGGGCGCCTTGACCACATAGGAGAAGGCGCCGTGGGCCAGGCCGTGGTTACGGTCTTCCTCGGCGACGCTGACGATCTGCACGGGGATGTGCCGCGTCAGCGGATCGAGCTTGAGCTGGTTGAGCACCGTCCACCCGAGCATGTCGGGCAGGAAGATGTCCAGCGACACGGCGGTGGGCCTGAAGCGCCGCGCCAGCTCCAGCCCCAGGCTGCCCTTGAGCGCAACCAGTCCCTTGAAGCCGCGATCCCGCGCCAGGCCCAGCACGATGCGGGCGTAGTGGGGGTCGTCCTCGACGATGAGCAGCACCGAGTCGCCTTCCTCGATGTTGTCCCGGTCGTCGGCCACCTGGGTCTCACGCACCATCGGCAGGCTGCTGCGCTGGGGCGCCATCGGCGCGCGGCCTTGTTCGGGCAGCGGCATCGGGGCGCTTTCGCCACCCGAGAAATGCAGGGGAAGGTAGAGCGTGAAGGTGCTGCCATGGCCCGGCACGCTGGTCAGGCGGATCTCGCCGCCCAGCAGCGCCGCCAGCTCGCGGCTGATGGCCAGGCCCAGACCGGTGCCACCGTATTTGCGCGAGGTGCCGGCATCGGCCTGCTGGAAGGCCTCGAAGATCAGGCGCTGCTTCTCGGGCGCCACGCCGATGCCGGTGTCCTCCACCGCAAACGCCAGCACCTGGGGCGACTTCGACAGCACCGGGTGCTCGCTGCTCCAGCCACCCTGGGCCAGGCTGACGCGCAGCTCGACATGGCCCTGGGCCGTGAACTTGACGGCGTTGGACAGCAGGTTCTTCAGGATTTGCTGCAGGCGCTTGGCATCGCTCTCCATGCTGCGCGGCAGGTCGTCGGCGAAGGTCAGGCGCAACGGCAGGCTCTTGGCCTCGGCGACATGGCGGAAGTTGCGGTCGATGCTGTCGCGCAGCGAGGCGAAGGGGATGTCCTCGATGTCCACCGTCACCGTGCCGGACTCGATCTTGGACAGGTCCAGGATGTCGTTGATCAGGTGCAGCAGGTCCGAGCCCGAGGAGTTGATGTTGCGCGAGAACTCGACCTGCTTGGTCGACAGATTGCCCTCGTTGTTGCTGGCCAGCTGCTGGCTCAGGATCAGGATGGAGTTCAGCGGCGTGCGCAGCTCATGCGACATGTTGGCCAGGAACTCCGACTTGTACTTGGACGTCAGCGCCAGCTCGGCCGCCTTGTCCTCCAGCGCGTGGCGGGCCTGTTCGACCTCGGTGTTCTTGCGCTCGACTTCCTCGTTCTGCTCGGCCAGCAGGCGCGCCTTGGTGCCGAGCTGCTCGTTGGTCTCCTGCAGCTCGCTCTGGCGCGACTGCAGTTCCACCGTCAGCTGCTGCGACTGCGCCAGCAGCGACTCGGTGCGCATGGTCGCCTCGATGGTGTTGAAGACCGCGCCGATGCTCTGCGTCAGCAGCTCCAGGAAGGCCAGCGAGCCGCCGCTGAAGGACTGCAGCGTGGCCAGTTCGATAACGGCCTTGGTCTCGCCCTCGAACAGCACCGGCAGCACGATGACGCTGACGCGCGGCGCCGAACCCAGGCTCGACGAGATGGCAACGAAGTCGGACGCGATGTCGGCCAACAGGGTGCTGCGCTTGTCCAGCGCACATTGGCCCACCAGGCCTTCGCCCAGCTCGATGGTCGGCGCCAGGCGCACGGCGCCCGACTGCGCATAGCTGGCCAGCAGACGCAGCCGCGGCTGCTCGTCGGCCTCGGCCCCCACCAGGTGATAGATGGTGCCCTGATGGGCCTGCACCAGGGGCGCCAGCTCGGTCAGCAGCATCTGGCTGACGGTCTGCAGCTCGCGCTGGCCCTGCAGCATGCCGGTGAAGCGCGCCAGATTGGTCTTGAGCCAGTCCTGCTCGCGGTTGCGCTCGGTGGTCTCGCGCAGGTTGGAAATCATCGTGTTGATGTTGTCCTTGAGCTCGGACACCTCGCCCTTGGCCTCCACCTGGATGGCGCGCGTCAGGTCGCCCTTGGTCACGGCCGTGGCCACCTCGGCGATGGCGCGCACCTGGGTCGTCAGGTTGGCGGCCAGCAGGTTGACGTTGCCGGTCAGGTCCTTCCAGGTGCCCGCAGCACCGGGCACATGGGCCTGGCCGCCCAGGCGCCCGTCCACGCCGACCTCGCGGGCCACATTGGTCACCTGCTCGGCGAAGGTGGCCAGCGTGTCGGTCATGTTGTTGATGGTGTCGGCCAGCGCCGCCACCTCGCCCTTGGCCTGCACGGTCAGGCGCTGCGTGAGGTTGCCGTTGGCCACGGCGGTCACGACCTTGACGATGCCGCGCACCTGCTCGGTCAGGTTGGAGGCCATGAAGTTGACGTTGTCCGTCAGGTCCTTCCAGGTGCCGCCGACGCCGGCCACCTGGGCCTGCCCGCCCAGCTTGCCCTCGGTGCCGACCTCGCGCGCCACGCGCGTGACTTCGCCGGCAAAGGCGTTGAGCTGGTCGACCATGGTGTTGATGGTGTTCTTCAGCTCCAGGATTTCGCCGCTGACGTCCACCGTGATCTTGCGGTTCAGGTCACCGCGCGCCACGGCCGTGGTCACCTCGGCGATGTTGCGCACCTGGGCCGTCAGGTTGGCGCCCATGGTGTTGACCGAGTCGGTCAGGTCCTTCCAGGTGCCGGCCACGCCGGGCACCACGGCCTGCACGCCCAGGCGGCCTTCGGTGCCGACCTCGCGCGCCACGCGCGTGACCTCGGACGCGAAGGAGCGCAGCTGCTCCACCATGGTGTTGATGGTTTCCTTGAGCTGCAGGATCTCGCCGCGCACGTCCACGGTGATCTTCTTGGACAGGTCGCCGTTGGCCACCGCGATCGTCACGTCGGCGATGTTGCGCACCTGGCCGGTCAGGTTGGACGCCATCGAGTTGACGTTGTCGGTCAGGTCCTTCCAGGTACCCGCCACGCCGGGCACCTGGGCCTGGCCGCCGAGCTTGCCCTCGGTGCCCACCTCGCGCGCCACGCGGCTGACTTCGGAGGCGAAGGCGCCGAGCTGCTCGACCATGGTGTTCATGGTCTGCTTGAGCTCCAGGATCTCGCCCTGCACGTCCACGGTGATCTTGCGTCTGAGGTCGCCGCGGGCGATGGCCGTGGCCACGTCGGCGATGTTGCGCACCTGGTTGGTCAGGTTGGACGCCATCGAGTTGACGTTGTCGGTCAGGTCCTTCCACACGCCGGCAACACCTGGCACCGCCGCCTGGCCGCCGAGCTTGCCCTCGGTGCCGACCTCACGCGCCACGCGCGTCACTTCGGAGGCGAAGGCGCGCAGCTGGTCCACCATGGTGTTGATGGTTTCCTTGAGCTGCAGGATCTCGCCGCGCACGTCCACGGTGATCTTCTTGGACAGGTCGCCGTTGGCCACCGCAATCGTCACGTCGGCGATGTTGCGCACCTGGCCGGTCAAGTTGGACGCCATCGAGTTGACGTTGTCGGTCAGGTCCTTCCAGGTGCCGGCTACGCCGGGCACCTGGGCCTGGCCGCCGAGCTTGCCTTCGGTGCCGACCTCGCGCGCCACACGCGTGACTTCACCGGCGAAGGCGTTGAGCTGGTCGACCATCGTGTTGATGGTGTCCTTGAGCTCCAGGATCTCGCCGCGCACGTCAACGGTGATCTTCTTGGACAGGTCGCCATTGGCCACGGCCGTCGTCACCTCGGCAATGTTGCGCACCTGGCCGGTCAGGTTGGTCGCCATCGC
>NZ_JBQVNP010000092.1:0-20777 GCF_052436255.1 Roseateles sp.
AGGCTGGGCTACCCCGCCAGCGTGACCGCGAGCCCGGCATGGGCTGGCGCAGCGAGGGGCAGCTGCCGTTGCGACGCGAGGCCCAGCGCGGGCCCGATGCGCCGAACCCGCAGCCACCCATGCCGGCGGCCCTGCCGCAGCAACCGCAGATCCAGTCACCGGTGCCGACCGTGCAGCAGCCGCGCCCGGCGTTCGAACCGCCGCGCGGTGGTGACAACATGCCGTGGCGCAACAACCAGCCGCAGCGCGACGAGCGTCGGGAGGAGCGCCGCGAAGAGCCCCGCCGCTTCACGCCGCAGCCCATGCCCCAGCCGGAACAGCCGCGCAGCATGCCGATGCCTGAGCGCGCCCAGGTGGTAGAGCAGCCGCGCCGTGTCGAGATGCCGATGCGCCAGCCTGAGCCGCCGCGCATGCAGATGCCGCAGCCCCAGCCGCAACCCCAGGTCCAGGCGCCGCCGCGTAGCGAAGGACCGCAGCGAGGTCGCCAGGACGGCGTGCCGGTGCGAGACAAATCGCCGCGTGAGCGGCAGCAGGAGCGCTGAAGCGCGAGGCGCTTACAGGAGCGGCTTCAGCGCCGGCCAGACGTTGTCCAGCATGGCTGGATGCGCCTTGGCCAGCGGATGGATGCGGTCGGGCTGGAACCACTCCAGCGCATCCGCCCGGTCCGCCACGCCCTTCAGCAGGAAGGGCACCAGGCTGGCCTTGGCCTGCTTGGCCACCTCGGCGAACAGGCTTTCGAATTCACGGCCGTAGGCGCCGCCGTAGTTCGGCGGCACCTGCATGCCCACGACGATGACCTTGGCGCCAGCCGCCTGCGCCGCACGTGCCATGGCGAGCAGGTTCTCGCGTGTGCTGGCCAAGGGCAGGCCGCGCAACGCGTCATTGCCACCCAGCTCCAGGATGACGATGGCGGGCTTGTGCGTGCGCAGCGCGGCCGGCAACCGGCTGCGCCCGCCCGAGGTCGTGTCGCCGCTGATGCTGGCGTTGACGACGCGATGCGGCTTCTTCTGTGCGGCCAGGCGTGCCTGCAGCAGTGCCACCCAGCCGGCGCCGGCCTTCAGGCCGTATTCGGCCGACAGGCTGTCGCCAACGACCAGGATGACCGGCGCCTCGGCCGCCGCGATCGACCCTGACGTCCAGCTGGCCAACAACCCCAAGCTAAAGTGCGCCACCACCGCCCGCCGCCGCAGTACCGACATGCCTGAAGTCCTTGTCCAAGTTGATCAAATCACCAAGCGCGTGCGCGACGCGACCGGGGAGCTGACGATTCTGCATGACATCAGCTTCGCGCTGAGTGCGCAGGAGTCGGTGGCCATCGTTGGTGCATCCGGTTCGGGCAAGAGCACGCTGCTGGCCATCCTGGCCGGCCTGGACACGCCCAGCAGCGGTACCGTGCGCTTGCGTGGTCAGGACCTGTTCACACTGAACGAAGACGAGCGTGCCGCCGTGCGCGCCCGTGAACTGGGTTTCGTTTTCCAGAGCTTTCAGCTGTTGCCGAATCTGACCGCGCTGGAGAACGTCATGCTGCCGCTGGAGCTGCGCGGTGACCGCGAGGCGCGCGAGCAGGCTGCGGCCATGCTGGGCCGCGTCGGCCTGAGCGAGCGCTTGGGCCACTACCCACGCGTGCTGTCCGGCGGCGAGCAGCAGCGCGTCGCACTGGCGCGCGCCTTCGTGTTGCGCCCGGCGCTGCTGCTGGCCGATGAGCCGACCGGCAGTCTGGACTTCGCGACTGGCGGCCAGGTCATGGCGCTGATGTTTGAGCTCAACCGCGAGGCCGGCACGACGCTGGTCCTGGTCACCCACGACCGCGAGATCGCGACGCGCTGCGAGCGGCAACTGCGCATCGAGGCCGGGCGCCTGGCTGCGTAAAAAGCAAAGCCCGCCGACATGGGTCAGCGGGCTTGGTAGGGTGCTGCCCTCAGGCAGCCACCGCCCCCCAGCAGCAGCCGTGTGGAACTGGCTCTGCCGGGCTACCGGCTGCGCCTCCTTGACGGCACGCAGCGCCTCGGGGGGAGGCTATTTTGCGAACTTGTAGTCCGTCTTGGCCTTGTCGACCAGGCCTTGCTGGAACTCGCCCATCTTCTGCTGTTCGATGCGCTGCTTGATCTGCGCCTTGACATCGTCGAAGGCCGGGAAGGTCGCGGGGCGGGTATCTTCGAGCTTGATGATGTGATAGCCGAACTGGCTCTTCACCGGTTCCTGCGTCATCTCACCCTTTTGCAGCGCCGTCATGGCGGCGCTGAATTCAGGCACGAAGTTGTTCGGATTGGCGAAGTCCAGGTCGCCGCCATTGGTCGCCGAGCCGGTGTCCTTCGAATTCTTCTTGGCCAGTTCCTCGAAGTTGCCGCCGGCCTTGATCTGGGCGATCAGGGCCTTGGCGTCTTCTTCCTTCTCGACCAGGATGTGGCGGGCACGGTATTCGTTGCCGGTGTTGGCGGCCTTGAACTTGTCGTACTCGGCCTGCGCCTCGGCGTCGCCGACCGGGTTCTTGGCCTTGAAGTCTTCCATCAGGCCGCGGATCAGCAGCATCTGGCGGGCCAGGTCCAGCTGGGTCCTGTAGTCGGCGGTCTGCGGCACACCGCGTTTTTCGGCTTCCTGGATGAAGATCTCGCGGCGCACGACCTCGTCCTTGACCTGGGCTTCGAGCTCGGGTGTGCGCTGCTGCTGGCCGCTCTTGGTGACCTGCTGGATCAGCGTCTCGACGCGCGCCTTGGGCACGGGCTTGCCGTTGACGGTGGCGACGTTCTGCGCAATTGCGGCAGCCGGCAACAGGGCCGAAATGGTGGCCGCGACGACGGCGGCGAGCGCAAACTTCTTCATGGGGTGGGGGTGTGATTCAGGCTAAAAAAATCGCGCCCGGAACGGGCGCAGGGGTCGATCACGCTTGACCTGATCCGGACTCGCCCGGTGTCCGGGCATCAATCGCCAGCGCGTGTATGCCGCGCTGCATCAGGTCAGCCAAAGCATGATAAACGAGGCGGTGCCGGGCAAGCCTTTGCAGGCCGGTAAAGCGGTCCGACACGACAGTCACATGAAAGTGGCCGCCCTCGCGGGCCCCGGCATGGCCGGCGTGCTGGGCGCTGTCATCGCGGATGTCGAGTTGCAGTGGCGCCAGTTCAGCGCGCAGCCGCCTTTCGATCTCCTGGCTGATCATGACTTGGTGTCCTTCTCCTGCGGCAGATGCTTGCTGAGATAGAGGCCCTGCGCCAGCGTGAACAGCAGGATGAGGCCGGTGACGCCGAAGACCTTGAAGTTGGCCCAGGCCGACGTCGAGAAGTTGTAGGCAACGTAGAGGTTGACGACACCCATGGCGGCAAAGAACAGCACCCAGGCGCGGTTGAGCTTGAGCCAGATGGCGTCGGGCAGCGGCAGTTCGGCGCTGAGCATCTTCTGGATCAGGTTCTTGCCGAAGGCGGCCTGCGCGATCCACAGGGTCAGCGCCATGGCCCAGTAAAGGCCGGTAGGCTTCCACTTGATGAAGGTCTCGTTGTGAAACCAGACCGTCGCGCCGCCGAGCACGACGACGAGGCCCAGGCTGATCCACAGCATCAGGTCGATCTTCTTGCCACGCAGCTTGAGGATGGCGGCTTGGGCCAGCGTCGCGATCATGACGACGACGGTGGCCAGCAGCACCGGTGCCTCCTGCGCACCGACGATGCCGCCCTGGACCAGGAAGCCGAAATGCTCCGTCGAAAACGCGGCCGCGGCGTCGGGGTTGCCTTCAGCGAATTTGAACGCGGCGAAGAAGAGGATCAGCGGAAGGAAGTCGAGCAGCAGTTTCATTTGCCGGGATTGTCCTTGACGAAATCGATGGAGGCCGAGTTGATGCAGAAGCGCTCGCCGGTCGGCTCCGGGCCGTCAGGGAAGACGTGGCCAAGGTGGCTGCCGCAGTTGTTGCATCTCACCTCGATACGCACCATGCCATGGCTGCGGTCGACGATGCGCTCGACGACCTCGCCGTTGACCGGCGCCCAGTAGCTGGGCCAGCCGCAGCCGGCGTCGAACTTGGTGTCCGCCTCGAACAGCGGCGTGCCACAGCCTACGCAGTTGTAGTGACCGCTGTCGAAATGGTCCCAGTATTTGCCGGTGAAGGCGCGTTCGGTGCCAGCCTGGCGGGCGACCTGGTATTGCATGGGGTCGAGCTGCTCGCGCCACTCGGCGTCGCTCTTCTGAACGGGATAGGTCTTGCTGGATTCACTCATGATGAATGTGGCGTTCAAGGCTTTAGGTCAGCCAGGCCGGCGGTGCTTGGCAGCACAGTCTAGTGAGCGGGGCTGGCCTTGGCATTCCTGGGTGTTTCCCCGGGGTCCGAAGGTCGCGGTTGTGACGTTCATGGTCTGAAACCGCGGGCTAGACTGAATCGATAAGACGCCAGGAGACAAGCATGGCATTGATGGGCCGGATGATGTCGGATCCGCTGCTGATCTCGTCGCTGCTGAAGCACGCCGAGCGGCATGCGGGCGAGACCGAGATCGTCAGTAAACGGGTCGAGGGCGACCTGCACCGCAGCAATTGGCGCGAGCTGGCGCGCCGTTCGCGCCAGGCCGCACAGGCGTTTGCTCGCCTGGGCTGCGAGCCGGGCGACCGCGTCGCGACGCTGGCCTGGAACGGCCATCGCCACATGGAGATCTACTACGGCGCTTCAGGCTCCGCCCTGGTCTGCCATACGGTCAATCCGCGCCTGTTTCCCGAGCAGATCGTCTGGATCGCCAATGACGCCGCAGACCGCGTGCTGTGCTTTGACGCGACCTTTCTGCCGCTGGTCGAAAAGGTCGCGCCGCTGTTGAAGACGGTGCAGCACTTCGTGTTGATGACCTCCCGGGCGCACATGCCGGCGAACTCGGCCATTCCGGACCTGCTGTGCTTCGACGAACTGCTGGACGCGGAAACCGGCGACTACGCCTGGCCGCAGTTCGACGAGAACACGGCATCCAGCATCTGCTACACGTCGGGCACCACGGGCAATCCCAAGGGCGCCGTCTACAGCCACCGCTCCACCGTCTTGCACGCCTATGCCGCCGCGCTGCCGGATGCCATGGACTGCTCCAGCCGCGACGTCATCCTGCCGGTGGTGCCGATGTTCCACGTCAACGCCTGGGGCCTGCCGTACAGCGCGGCCATCGTCGGTTGCAAGCTGGTGATGCCCGGGCCGCACCTGGACGGCAAGAGTCTGTATGAGCTGTTCGAGGGCGAGAAGGTGTCGTTCAGCGCCGGCGTGCCGACGGTCTGGCTGGGCCTGCTGAACTATGTGAAGGCCAACAACCTCAAGTTCTCGACCTTCAAGCGCACGGTCATCGGCGGCTCGGCCTGCCCGCCGGCCATGATGAAGTCGCTGCAGCAGGACTTCGGCGTCGAGGTCATCCACGCCTGGGGCATGACGGAGATGTCGCCGCTGGGCACGCTGTCCAAGCTGACGACGCGCCAGCTCGACCTGCCGGCCGAAGCGCAGCAGCGCCTGCTGGAGAAGCAGGGCCGTGTGACCTACGGTGTCGACATGGCTGTCATCGACGACGACGGCCGCTCGCTGCCATGGGACGGGCAGAGCTCGGGCAATCTCGTCGTGCGCGGCCACTGGGTCATCTCCCAATACTTCAACCATGACGATTCGCCGCTGGTCAGCGTGGATGGCGAGCCAGGCTGGTTCCCGACCGGCGATGTGGCCACCATCGACGCCGACGGTTTCATGCAGATCACCGACCGCAGCAAGGATGTCATCAAGTCCGGCGGCGAGTGGATCAGCTCCATCGACCTCGAGAACATCGCCATGGCCCACCCGGCCGTGCACGAGGCCGCCGTCATCGCGGCCAAACACCCCAAGTGGGACGAGCGACCGCTGCTGGTCGTTGTCAAGAAGCCTGAGGCGTCGGTCACGCGCGAGGAGCTGCTGGCCTTCTACGACGGCCGCATCGCCAAATGGCAGATTCCCGACGACGTCGCCTTCGTCAGCGAGATTCCGCACACGGCCACCGGCAAGGTGCAGAAGCTCAAGCTGCGCGATCAGTTCCTGAACCACCGATTGCCGAGCGTGTGAAGGTCGCGGGTAAGCCCGCAACTTCAGCGCGTCCCGGCTGCATTAAGTTCCGTCCGCATCAAAGCCACAACCCCAGGAGACAAGCATGTTCGACAACACTTCGGTCCGCTTCACCTTGCGCACGCTTTCGGCCGCCGCGGCCCTCGTGCTCGCGGTCGGCGCCGCTCATGCCCAGAAGGGCGAGACCGTCAAGCTGGCCTACATCGACGCGCTGTCGGGCCTGATGGGCCCGGTCGGCCAGAACCAGGTCAAGACGTTCCAATTCCTCGGCGAGAAGTTCAACAAGAGCAACCCCGCCGGTGTGAAGTTCGAGATCGTCACCTTCGACAACAAGCTCAGTCCCGCCGAGTCGCTCAATCTGCTGAAGGCCGCAGCCGATCAGGGCATCCGATACATCATGCAGGGCAACGGTTCCAGCGTGGCCCTGGCGCTGAGCGACGCGGTGCAAAAGCACAATGACCGCAACCCGGGCAAGGAAATCGTCTACCTGAACTACTCGGCGGTGGACCCCGACCTGACCAACAGCAAGTGCAGCTACTGGCATTTCCGCTTCGACGCCGACACGTCGATGAAGATGGAAGCGATGTCCTCCTTCATCAAGGACCAGCCGGACGTCAAGAAGGTCTTCCTGCTGAACCAGAACTACGCTCACGGTCACCAGGTCGCCAAGTACGCCAAGGAGACGCTGGCCCGCAAGCGCCCCGACATCCAGATCGTCGGCGAGGACCTGCACCCGCTGGCCCAGGTGCGCGACTTCGCGCCGTATGTCGCCAAGATCAAGGCCAGTGGAGCCGACACCGTCATCACCGGCAACTGGGGCTCGGATCTGGCACTGCTGGTCAAGGCCGCCAACGAGTCGGGCTACAACGGCAAGTTCTTCACCTACTACACCGGCGTGACCGGCACGCCGACGGCGCTGGGTACGGGCGGCGCTGGCCGCGTCTACCAGGTGGCCTACAGCCACTACAACATGGGTGGCGAGACGCAGAAGTTGGCCGACGAGTACAACAAGCGCTTCAACGATGACATGTACACCAACAGCATCCAACACATCTACACGATGCTGAGCCAGGCCATGGCCAACGCCAAGTCCACCGACCCGGTCAAGGTCGCGGCTGCACTGGAAGGCCTGACGGTGAAGAGCTTCAACGGCGAAGTGACCATGCGCAAGAGCGACCACCAGCTGCAGCAGCCGCTGTTCATCTCGGTCTGGCAGAAGGCCGATGCCAAGCATCCCTACAGCCCCGAGAAGACGGGTATGACGCTGGCGCCGGTGAAGCAGTTCGAGACCTACGTTTCCTCGACGCCGACTTCCTGCCAGATGAAGCGTCCGGGCTAAGCCCAAGCCGTCTTGCTGCTGCGCAAGCCAATCTTGGGCCTGCAGTGCTCGCCGTACGGGTGTACGGCTCCGCGCTTCGGCCCAACCTTGGCCTGCTCGCGACGCAATCCGGCTCAGCCCGGAGCGTGGTTTCGCTGAGGATCGAGTTTTGGATCAAGTCTTCATCAACCTGCTGAACGGCCTGTCGTCTGGTTTGCTGCTCTTCATGCTCAGCTCCGGGCTGACGCTGATTTTCAGCATGATGGGCGTGCTGAACTTCGCCCACGCCAGCTTCTACATGGTGGGCGCCTACGTCGCCTACACGCTGGTGGGCATCGTCGGCTTCTGGCTGGCACTGCTGTTCGCGCCACTGGCCGTCGGGCTTTTGGGGGCTGCCTTCGAGCGCCTGGCGCTGCGGCGGGTGCACAAGTTTGGGCACGTGCCCGAGCTGCTGATCACCTTCGGCCTTTCCTACGTCATCCTGGAGCTGGTGCAGTTGATCTGGGGCCGCACGGCCGTGCCATTCACGCCGCCGTCCGCGCTGCAGGGTTCGGCCTTCACCATCGTTTCACACCCGGTCGAAGGCATGTCGCTGATGCTGGGCAAGGCCGCGCCGGAGATTTGCGCGGCAGCCTCGTGCTCCAACTTCCCGCTGACCAAGGCCTTCATGATGGTCGTCGCGCTGCTGATGCTGGTAGCGCTGTGGCTGCTGCTGACGCGGACGCGGGTCGGCCTGGTCATCCAGGCCTCGCTGACCCACCCGCACATGGCCGAGGCGCTGGGACATAACGTGCCGCGCGTACTGATGCTGGTCTTTGGCAGCGGCTGCGCGCTGGCCGGCCTGGCCGGGGTCGTGGGCGGCATCACCTTCGTGACCGAGCCGAACATGGCCGCCTTCATCGGCGCGATCATCTTCGTCGTCGTGGTGGTGGGTGGCATCGGCTCGCTGGCCGGCGCCTTTGTCGGCTCCATCGTCGTCGGCCTGCTGCAGACGTTGCCCCTGGCGGTGGATGGCTCGCTCGCCACGCTGCTGAGCGGTTGGGGCCTTGCGGTCACGCAAAGCACGCCGGGCTACCCGCTGCTGCGCCTGACGATGGCCGAGGTGGCGCCCATCCTGCCCTATCTGCTGATGGTGCTGATCCTGATCTTCCGGCCTAAGGGCCTCCTGGGTACACGAGAAGACTGATGGCGAGCACCAAGGATTTCCATTTCAAGCCCTACAACGTCGGGCGCTGGATCGTCTGGGGCTTTTTCGCGCTGATCCTGCTGGTCGCGCCGCGCATCTGGACCAGCGGCCTGGCGCAGACCATGCTCACGCAGATGGGCATCGGCATCATTGCCTGCTTGGCCTACAACATACTGCTGGGCCAGGGCGGCATGCTCAGCTTCGGCCATGCTGTCTACAGCGGCATGGGCGCCTTCCTGGCCATCCACGCGCTCAACAAGGTCGGGGCCGGCACGCTGGGCATTCCGGTCAGCCTGATCCCGCTGGTGGGCGGACTGGCCGGCCTGGTCTGCGCGGTGCTGCTGGGCTACATCTCGACGAAGAAGGCCGGTACCCCGTTCGCAATGATCACGTTGGGCATCGGCGAGCTGGTCTTCGCGCTGGCGCTGATGCTGCCCGAGTTCTCGGGGGGTGAGGGCGGTGTGTCGAGCAACCGCGTCATCGGCCAGCCGGTCATGGGCATCAGCTACGGGCCGCAGATCCAGGTCTATTACCTCGTTGCCGTCTACTGCTTCATCTGCACGGCGGCGATGTTCGCGCTGACCCGCACGCCGCTGGGCCGCATGCTCAACGCCGTTCGCGACAACCCCGAGCGCGTCGAGTTCGTTGGCTACAACACCCATTGGGTGCGCTTCATGGCCTTCACGATTTCCGGCTTCTTCGCCGGCATCGCAGGTGGCCTGGGCGCCATCAACACCGAGATCGTCAATGGCGCCGACGTGCTGCACGCGGCGCGCTCGGGCGCCTACCTGCTGTTCACCTTCCTGGGCGGCGCGATGTTCTTCTTCGGGCCCATCCTCGGCGCCGTGCTGATGGTGTTCTGCGGCGTGATGCTGGCGGAGCTGACCAGCGCCTGGCTGCTCTACCTCGGCTTGCTCTTCCTGTTCATGGTGATGTATGCGCCGGGCGGCTTCGCCAGCCTGATCCTGATGAACCTGCGCGTGGCCGCCTTTGGCAAGTTGAAGAAGCTCTGGACTTCCTACCTCGCCCTGGCCGGTACGGCCTTGGTGGCGCTGGTTGGTGCGGCAGCGATGATCGAGATGCTCTACCACCGCCAACTCAACGAGGCCCTGGGTCCGCAGATGAAGTTCATGGGCGCTCAACTCGACAGTGCGGGTCTGGATGCCTGGTTCGGCGCCGCCTTCCTGGTCATCATCGGCGTGGCCTTGTTCGAGCTGGTGCGCCGTCACTATGTGCACGAGTGGGGCGAGATCCAGGAAGACATCGAGAAGGAAATCAAGCGGAGGGAAGCGCTGTGACCGCAACGACATCCGCCTACGCCGTCGAGTTGCGCGATGTGCGCAAAAGCTTCGGCAAGAGCGAGATCATCCGAGGCGCCAACCTCGCCGTGCAGGCCGGCGAGCGCGTGGCCATCATCGGGCCCAACGGCGCGGGCAAGAGCACGCTGTTCAACCTGATCAGCGGCCGCTTCGGGCCGACCTCGGGCGAGATCCAACTGCATGGCCAGCGCATCGACGGCAAGAAACCCTTCGAGATCAACCGCCTGGGCCTGTCTCGCAGCTTCCAGGTCTCCAACCTGTTCACACGCCTGAGTGTGTTCGAAAACATCCGCTGTGCCGTGCTGTGGAGCCTGGGTCACCGCTATGCCTTCTGGAAGTTTCTGGCCGACCTGGACGACGCCAACGACCGCACCGACCAGATTCTCGAGATGATCAAGCTCGACAAGCGCCGCGACGTGCTGGCCATGAACCTCACCTACGCCGAGGCGCGGGCGCTGGAGATCGGCATCACCATCGCCGGCGGCGCCAGCGTCGTGCTGCTCGACGAACCCACGGCCGGCATGAGCAAGAGTGAGACCAAGCGCTTCATCCAGCTGATCCGCGAAGTGACCGTCGGCAAGACGTTGTTGACGGTGGAGCACGACATGGGTGTCGTGTTCGGCCTGGCCGACAAGATCGCCGTGCTGGTCTACGGCGAGGTCATCGCCTTTGATGTACCCGACGCCGTGCGCGCGAATGCGCGGGTGCAAGAGGCCTACCTGGGCTCGGTCCTGGCGGAGGCCCACGCATGAGCGCCGAGCGCAAGGCCGCCCCCAAGCCGGCGCGCGTCCGCATGGGGGACCGCTTGGCGTACCCGCACGGCGAGGGGCATCCATGACTGGGCGCGTATTGACACTGAACAACGTCCACGCCTTCTACGGCAAGAGCCACGTGCTGCACGGCGTCAGCATGCACGTCAAACCGGGCGAGATCGTCAGCCTGCTCGGCCGCAACGGTGCCGGGCGCTCGACAACGGTCAAGACCATCATGGGCCAGGTCGACGCCAAGGGCTCGGTGCGCTGGGGCGACGTGGAGCTGGTCGGCCGCCATGCCTACGAGATCGCGCACATGGGCCTGGGCTATGTGCCCGAAAACCGCGACATCTTCCCCAAGCTGACGGTGCATCAGAACCTGATGCTGGGCGAAAAGTCGGGCGCGAAAAACCCGCGCTGGGGCTTCGACGACATGTACCGCCTGTTCCCGCGGTTGAAGGAAAGGCAGCACACCGAGGCCGGCGTGCTCTCCGGCGGCGAGCAACAGATGCTGACCCTGTGCCGCACGCTGATGGGCGACCCCGACCTCATCATGATCGACGAGCCCACCGAGGGCTTGGCGCCCAAGATCGTCGAGCTGGTCGCCGAGTACCTCAAGGAGTTGAAGAACCGCGGCATCGCGGTGCTGCTGGTCGAGCAGAAGCTGGCCATCGCGATGGAGATTTCCGAGCGCTGCTACGTGATGGGCCACGGCCGCATCGTCTTCGAGGGCTCGCCGGACGACCTGCGCGCCAATGCCTACATCCGCAAGGAGTGGCTGGAGGTCTAGAACCGCGCCTGCCCGCCAGTTGATGCGGGGAGAAGCCGCGGCCTAACGGGACGTCAACGCCAGCTTGGCGCCCAAGGCCACGAAGGTCGCCGCGAAGCTGCGCCTCAGCCAGGCCATGACCCTCGGGTTGCCCAGCACTCGCTCGCGCATGCGCGCCGCAAAGGCGCCATAGAGCGCAAAAACTGCAAAGGTCATGGCCATGAAGATGGCCGACAGCTGCAGCATTGTCAGTGTCGGGGCCGCGTCATCCCTGGCGATGAACTGCGGCAGGAACGCCAGGAAGAACATCGACAGCTTGGGGTTGAGCACGTTCACAAGCACCGCGTAGCGGACGACTTCCCAGTCGGAGCGCTGCGATCCTCCCGCCTCCATCTTCAGCGCGCCATGCTCGCCCCAGGTCATCCAAGCCAGATAGAGCAGATAGGCCACGCCAGCGAACTTGATGACCTCGAAGGCCAGGCTGCTGGCCTGCAGCACGGCCGCGAGGCCGGTCACTGCGGCCAGCATGTGCGGCACGATGCCCAATGTGCAGCCCAGCGCAGCGATGGTGGCCGTGCGCGTGCCGCGCGACAGGCCGGTAGCGATGGTCACCGCGGCGCCGGTGCCAGGTGATGCGACGACCAACAGCGAGACGGTCAGGAATTCGATGTTCATGCAGGTGCTCCACTGAGGGAAGGCCATGCTGCAGCCGGCGCCGCGCGCCGTCTTGAAGGAAATTTCAGGCGCGGGCGTAGGCGCCGGGCGTGAGTCCGAAGCTGAGCACGAAGCAGCGCGTCATATGGCTTTGGTCCGCGAAGCCGCTCGCCGCCGCCGCCTCGGCCAAAGACAAGCCGGCTCGTATCAGCTGGCGCGCACGCCCCATGCGGCGTTGCAGCACATAGGCGTGGGGCGGCAGGCCGGTCAGCCGGGTGAATGCGCGCAGGAACTGGTAGCGGCTCAGCCCCGCTTCTGCCGCCAGCGCGGCCAGTGTCAGCGCGGCACTCGGCTCGTCGTCGATGCGCTCGCGAGCGGCGACGATGCGGCCGCCGGTGGCTACGATTTCAGGCCCCGGCTGCAGCAGTGCGGCGGTCAGCGCGAGCAGCGCCGTCTCGGCATGCAGCGCTTCCGCTCCGACGGTTGCAGCATCGAAGAGGTCTAGAAACCGCGCGACCAGGCTGCGGTCTCGGATGACCGGCGCCGTGAACTCGAATCCGGCGTTGGGCATCACGTCGCCGGCCGCGGCGATCAGCTGCGCCGGCTCGACGTAGAGCATGCGCCAGCGCCGGCCGCTGGCGTCGAAGGGCTTGCCGTCGTGCACCTCGCCAGGATTGACGGTGATGAGGTCGCCCGGGCCGGCCTCAACCACGCCCCGGCCGCTGGCCGACTTCTGTGCGCCGCGTTCGATGAGACCGATGCCGAACTGCGCGTGAATGTGGCGTCCGAAGGCGTGGGAGGAGTCGGCCACGACGGCTTCAATGCCAGCGAGACCGCTGGGCAGGAGCTGGAAGCCGCGCCGGGAGCTCATGACGGCGCCGACTCTGGCATGAATCGGTCTAGCGCAGATGCTGCCAGACCGCCGCGCCCCAGACGCCGACGGCCAGCAGCAGCGACAGCAGCACGGCTGCGCTGGCGATGTCCTTGGAGCGCTTGGAAAGGTCGTGCAGCTCTAGCGACACGCGGTCGATGGCCGCCTCAATGGCCGAGTTCAGCAACTCGACAATGAGCAGGATCATCAGCGAGCCGATGAGCAGGGCGACCTGCACCCAGTCGCTACCCAGCCAGAAGGCAAGCGGCGTGGCAATGACCATCAGCCACACCTCCTGCCGGAAGGCGCTTTCACCGCTGTAGGCCGCCTTCAAGCCTGCCAACGAATAGCCGGCGGCATGCTTGATGCGATCCAGGCCGGTGCGGCCCTTGTGCGGGTTGCTCACGAGCGCATCGGAAGCTGGGTGATGACCCGCGAGCCACAGATCGCGTCGTGCGGGAATTGTCTCTGCGGGTGCAGGCGCGCCAGCTGCGCATAGGCGACCATCCATGCCAGGACGCCGGCGGCGAGCAACCAGCCCTTGACGCCCAGCGTCCACAGGCTCAGCCCGGGCAGCACCCACAGCCAGCTGACCACATAGCGCGTCAGGGCCCTGCCAACGCCGAGTGGCTGCCCGTGCAAGTCGACCACGCGCAGATGCCAGGTCTTGAGTGCCAATGTCTGGCCGGAACGCGTCCAGAACGTCACGAAGTAGAGCGCCGGCACGCCGAAGACGAAGACATAGCCCGGCAGGCCGAACAACGCTTCTTGCTGGCGGGTCGCGACGACGTAGACGAAGCAGGCGAAGAACAGCACGCCGAACAGCAGCACGCCTTCATAGACGAAGGCCGCGAAACGTCTCGCCAGGCCGGGCGGCGCGGCGGCCATGTCGACCTTTGCCGTCATTTTTGCGGGGTGGCCGAGCGCGGCGCCTTCAGCGACTTGGGAAGCAGCGTCTTGGGGTCGATCAGGGCCGGGTCCGCCACGACCTTGGACTGACCCGCCGTCTGGTGGCCGGGCTGGGCCAGTCCGCGCGTGATCAGTACCGTGGTGGCGCCGGGCTTGGCCTGGATCAGGCTGCCGGTCACCGGCACCTGCGTGACGAGCTTGGGCGCGGTGGGCAGGATGCTCGACTTTGGTAGCGCCGCGACCGGCTTGTGAGGCGCGCGGGCAGCCTGGGCCTCGCGGCGGGCGCGGGCCTTGGCCGCCAACGCCTGGCGCTGTTCGGGCGGCAACGCCTGGTAGGCTTCCCAGCGGGCCTGTCGTTGCTCCGCAGTCAGCTGCCTGGTGACCTGGAACCCGATGCGGGCGTTGACCCGTTCGGAGGCGCTCAGGCGGGTCCAGTCGCGCATGCGGTCATGAACGCGCTTGATCTCCTCGCCAGACATCGTCGCCAACGTGGGCGTGGCGCTGAGCCATTTGCTGCGCTGCGGATCGGCGATGTCAGCCCAATCGCGCTCCAACGGCGCCAGCAGCGCCTGCTGCTTCGGCGTCAGGCCACTCCACGGTGGGGGAGGCGCACTGAGCGCAGCGGGCGCGACGGGCTTGGCCAGCGAGCGTGGTTTGCTGGCCGATGAAGCGGGGGCGCTGGCCATGCTGGCAGCCGGCTCGGACGGCCAGGCGGCATCTGTCGCCTGCGCAAAAGCAGAAAACCCTGCTGCGCTGAGCAGCAGGGCCATTGACAGGCGGCAAAGGGCGGGCAGCGTCAGCGCGGCTCGGGTCATTCGTGTCCGGTCATTCTTCGGCATCGCGGAGGAACTCCGCAAAGCCCGGGTCGGTGAAGGCGGACGGCGGCAAGCTGTCGCTGAGCAGTGCGGTGTCGACCTCGGCGGCCGCCGCGATTTGCTCGTTGACCTGGCCTTGCTGCATCAACAGCAGACCGGCAGCCAGCAATAGCAAGGGCAGGGCGGACAAGAGCAGGGTCCAAAGACCGCCGCCGTCTGCGCCGCTGCGCGGACCGCCGTTCAAGGCAAGGGTCGAGCCCATCAGCGCCACGCCGGGCGATGTACTCACCGCCGCGCCTGCGGCTGCGCGGGCCTGGCTGGCGCGTGCAACAGCCTGCTCGCGCGCGAAGCGCAGCCGTTCCGACACATCATGAGGCAGGGCGTTGCTATGTTCGGTCAGGCTTGCGGCAACGCGCAGGCCGAAGCGTGCGACACGGGAATCGAGCTCGGCGGACGGAGCGGAAAAATTGGGCGACTTCATAGCGTGATTCCTTTGGCCCTGAGTGCCTTGGCCAATGCGTGCACCGCTCGCGAGCAATGCGTTTTGACGCTGCCCTCGGAACACCCCATCACTGAAGCGGTCTCGGCAACATCCAGTTCCTCCCAGTAACGCAGCAGAAAGGCTTCTCGTTGACGCGTCGGTAACTCCTGCACCTCTGCATCAATCAGATGCAAGGTTTGCGCCCGGCTCACCTCATCAGCGGCACTCAGTGCGCCCAGCGCGCCCTGCTGTGCTTCGAGAACTTCCAACAAATCGAAATCGCCGTCCGCATCGCGCCCCTCGAAGTCGGACATGTTGCTCATCACGGCGTTGCGGGTCTTCTGACGACGGAAATAGTCCATCGTCGCGTTGGACAGGATGCGCTGGAACAACGGCGGCAACTCAGCCGCAGGGCGGTCGTAATAGTTCTCAGCCAGCTTGATCATGGCGTCCTGCACGATGTCGAGTGCGGCATCGTCATCGCGAACCACGTAGGCCGTGCGCTTGAAGGCGCGGCGGTCCACGGTGCGCAGGAAGTCGTTGAGTTCTTTGTCGGTGGCCAAGGCTGGGGCGGGTCCGGACGGCAGCGCGGATTATGTCATTCGCCTGATACGAAGGCTCGCGCCGTTTTGCTCGGCATAATGCTGCTTCGCACAAAGAGTCAATGGTCTTTCAGTGGCCGCCCGACAGGGGCACCATCGATGGATGCGCAGGTTCCGAATCCGCCTCACGAGGGCGAGAAGAGGGGCACCAATGGTTTTTCGTTAGAGAAATTCACAAAGGTTCTAAAAAATGGATATGTCTGCCGCGGAAATCAAGCGCGCCGCCCTGGCGCAGCCGCAAATCTCCCCCTCCCATGCCACCGCGGAGCTCAACGGCTCCGAGATCCTCGTGCGCTGCCTGCAGGCCGAAGGGGTGCGCCATCTCTGGGGTTACCCGGGTGGTGCGGTGCTCTATATCTACGACGCGCTCTACAAGCAGGAAAGCATTCAGCATGTGCTGGTGCGCCATGAACAGGCTGCCGTCCATGCCGCCGATGGCTTTGCCCGCGCGAGCGGTGAGGTGGGCGTGGCGCTGGTCACTTCGGGCCCCGGCGTAACGAATGCAGTCACCGGCATCGCCACGGCCTACATGGATTCGATCCCGATGGTCATCATCACGGGTCAGGTGCCAACCCCGGCCATCGGCCTGGATGCCTTTCAGGAGTGCGACACGGTCGGCATCACACGCCCCATCGTCAAGCACAACTTCCTGGTCAAGGACGTGCGCGACCTGGCGCTGACGATGAAGAAGGCCTTCCACATCGCCCGCACCGGCCGGCCTGGCCCGGTCGTGGTCGACATCCCCAAGGATGTGTCGCTGGCCAAGACGACCTTCAGCTACCCGGACCGCATCGAGATGCGCTCCTACAACCCGGTCAAGAAGGGCCACAGCGGCCAGATCCGCAAGGCCGTGCAGCTGCTGCTGCAGGCCAAGCGGCCTTACATCTACACGGGTGGCGGTGTCATTCTTGGTGAGGCGACGGCGGAGCTGCGCCAGCTGGTCGACATGCTGGGCTTCCCCTGCACCAATACGTTGATGGGCCTGGGCGCCATGCCGGGCACCGACCCGCGCTTCCTGGGCATGCTGGGCATGCACGGCACCTACGAGGCCAACATGACCATGCAGCACTGCGACGTGCTGCTGGCCGTGGGCGCGCGCTTCGATGACCGCGTCATCGGCAATCCCAAGCACTTCGGCTCGGTCGAGCGCAAGATCATCCATGTGGACATCGACCCCTCGTCGATCTCCAAGCGGGTGCGCGTCGACATCCCCATCGTGGGCGATGTGAAGGACGTGCTGCAGGAGCTGATTGCCCAGTTGAAGGAGGCGCAGGCAAAGCCTGACGCCCATGCCGTCAACGCATGGTGGAGCCAGATCAACGAATGGCGCGGCCGCGACTGCCTGGCCTTCAAGGGTTCGGACGAGGTCATCAAGCCGCAAATGGTGGTCGACACGCTCTGGCAGCTGACGCGCGACCGTGACACCTACATCACGTCGGACGTCGGCCAGCACCAGATGTGGGCCGCGCAGTACTACAAGTTCGACCAGCCGCGCCGCTGGATCAACTCGGGCGGCCTGGGCACCATGGGCGTGGGTCTGCCGTATGCGATGGGCATCAAGCTCGCCAAGCCGGAGGCGGACGTGTTCTGTATCACCGGCGAAGGCAGCATCCAGATGTGCATCCAGGAGCTGTCGACCTGCTTCCAGTACAAGACGCCGGTCAAGATCGTGTCGCTGAACAACCGCTACCTGGGCATGGTGCGCCAGTGGCAGCAGCTCGACTACGGCGGTCGCTACTCGCACAGCTACATGGACGCGCTGCCCGACTTCGTGAAGCTGGCCGAGGCCTATGGCCACGTCGGCATCCTGGTCGAGAAGCCCAGCGATGTGGAGCCGGCGCTGAAGGAGGCGATGCGCCTGACCGACCGCACCGTGTTCCTCGACATCCGCACCGATCCGACCGAGAACGTCTGGCCCATGGTCAAGGCGGGCAAGGGCATTTCCGAGATGCTGCTGGGGTCGGAAGACCTGTGAGCCCCTGAAGCTGCGGGCTCTGGCTGGCGTTACCGCGCCAGCCGGGGCTCATGGCAGAAGTTGCAATCAGTCCGATACCTGTGGCGATTTCCCTCAACTCGAACCCGCAGCCAAGGTCCGGCAGTTACCGCTGCCGGCGCTGAAGAGCGCGAAGGACGAAGACCCATGAAACACATCATTGCCTTGCTCATCGAGAACGAGCCCGGTGCGCTGTCGCGCGTCGTCGGCCTGTTCTCGGCGCGCGGCTACAACATCGAGAGCTTGACGGTCGCGCCGACGGAAGACCCGTCCTTGTCGCGCATGACCATCGTGACCACCGGCAGCGACGAGGTCATCGAGCAGATCACCAAGCACCTCAACCGCCTCATCGAGGTCGTCAAGGTCGTCGACCTGACCGAGGGCAACTACACCGAGCGCGAGCTGATGCTCATCAAGGTTCGCGCCGTCGGCAAGGAGCGCGAGGAGATCAAACGCACCGCCGACATCTTCCGCGGCCGCGTCATTGACGTGACCGAGAAGACCTACACCATCGAGTTGACCGGGGACGCCGGCAAGCTCGACGCCTTCATCGATGCGATCGACCGTGCGTCCATCCTCGAAACCGTACGCACCGGCGCCAGCGGCATCGGCCGCGGCGAGCGCATCCTGCGCGTCTGATCCGTCCCACCCGACACCTACACCCACAGTTTTTTCCTGGAGCGACCCATCATGAACGTCTACTACGACAAGGACGCCGATCTCAGCCTCATCAAGGGCAAGAACGTCACCATCATTGGCTACGGCTCACAAGGCCATGCCCACGCGCAGAACCTCAACGACAGCGGCTGCAAGGTCACCGTCGCGCTGCGCCGCAGCGGCGCGTCCTGGTCCAAGGCCGAAGGCGCCGGTCTGAAGGTCGCCGAGATTGCCGACGCCGTGAAGTCGGCCGACGTCGTCATGATCCTGCTGCCCGACGAGCAGATCGCCGACGTTTACAAGAACGAGGTCGAGCCCAACATCAAGGAAGGCGCGTCGCTGGCCTTCGCGCACGGCTTCAACGTGCACTACGGCCAGGTGCAGCCGCGCGCTGACTTGGACGTCTGGATGGTCGCCCCCAAGGCCCCGGGCCACACGGTGCGCAACACCTATCGCCAGGGCGGCGGCGTGCCCCACCTGATCGCCATCTACCAGGACAAGACTGGCAAGGCCCGTGATCTGGCCCTGAGCTACGCCGCGGCCAATGGCGGCGGCAAGGCCGGCATCATCCAGACCTCGTTCCGCGAAGAGACCGAGACCGACCTGTTCGGCGAGCAAGCCGTGCTGTGCGGTGGCGCGGTCGAGCTGATCAAGGCGGGCTTCGAGACCTTGACCGAAGCCGGTTACGCCCCTGAGATGGCCTACTTTGAGTGCCTGCACGAGCTCAAGCTCATCGTCGACCTGATCTATGAAGGCGGCATCGCCAACATGAACTACTCGATCTCGAACAACGCCGAGTACGGCGAGTACGTGACCGGCCCGCGCGTCGTCACTGAAGACACCAAGAACGCGATGCGTCAGTGCCTGAAGGACATCCAGACGGGCGAGTACGCCAAGAGCTTCATCCTTGAGAACAAGGCCGGCGCCCCGACGCTGATCAGCCGCCGCCGCCTGACCGCCGAGCACCCGATCGAGCAGGTCGGCGAGAAGCTGCGCGAAATGATGCCCTGGATCAAGGCCAACAAGCTGGTCGACAAGGCCAAGAACTGATCTTTGCAGCCTGTCTGCGAGACAAGGCCGGCGCCGAGAGGCGTCGGCCTTTTTTTTGCTCCGCGCCCAGGATGGCTCGATCATGGGCAGCCGCGCAAGGCCCTGCGCTATCCTGCCGCCCATGACGCCCGAACCCATCGAAGACGACGAGCCCAGCATCGCCGTCCGACCCCGCCGCAAGGGCATCTACGCCCTGCCCAACGCCATCACCCTGGCGGCGTTGTTCAGTGCCTTCTACGCCATCATCATGGCGATGAATGGGCGCTTCGAGACGGCCTGCGTGGCCATCTTCGCCGCCGCCGTGCTCGACAGCCTGGACGGCCGCGTTGCGCGCATGACCAACACGCAGTCGGCCTTCGGCGAGCAGATGGACAGCCTGTCCGACATGGTGGCTTTCGGCGCCGCACCGGCCCTGATCGTCTATATGTGGGCGCTCAAGGACATGGGCAAGCCGGGCTGGATTCCCGCCTTTGTCTACATCGCCGGCGCGGCGCTGCGGCTGGCGCGCTTCAACGTCAACATCGCTGTCGTCGACAAGCGCTTCTTCCAGGGTCTGCCGAGCCCCGCGGCGGCGGCCATCGTCATGGGCCTGATCTGGTGTGCGATCGATGCGCCCTGGTACGCCGGCGTCAGCAACATGGCCTGGCTGCGCTGGACAGCGTTTGGCGTGACCTTGTTCGCCGGGCTTTCGATGGTGACGAATGCGCCCTTCTACAGCTTTAAAGTCTTTGATCGCCGGCGCAGCGTGCCCTTCATCGTGCTGGTGGCCATCATGCTGGGCATCGGTCTGATTGCCCTCGACCCACCCACGGTGTTGTTCGTGATCTTCTGTGTGTACGGGCTGTCGGGCTATGCAATCTACGGCTGGCGCAAGTCCAAGGGCAAGCCGGTCAGCGTCATCTCCACCAGCACCGACGAGCCCGATGAACGAGGCTTGCATCAGTAGGCTTTCATGCTAGATTCCAGCCCCATGAGCCGCGCCAGCATTAGCCTGCTACTAGTCCTAGAGGAACCACGGGTTCGCTAGTCAGCCACGCGCACGCTCATCTGACCCCAACGGCCCGTATGCAACCGCAGCGGGCCGTTCGTGTTTTCAAAGGCTGCTGGTTGCGCCACCCACCCTCGGATGGAAGACCCATGTTGAAGCAACCGCAGCAGAAGTACCGCGCCTTCGCGCCCATCACCTTGCCGGACCGTCGCTGGCCCGACGCCGTGCTGACCCGCGCGCCGATCTGGCTGAGCACCGACCTGCGCGACGGCAACCAGGCGCTGATCGAGCCGATGGACATCACCCGCAAGCTGCGCATGTTCCAGCAGCTGGTGAAGATCGGCTTCAAAGAGATCGAGGTCGGCTTCCCGTCGGCGTCGCA